>DASXOA010000309.1:0-3500 GCA_036494675.1 Rugosimonospora sp. | reverse complement strand
CACCTCGGCGCACCGGAGTACGAGGGCTTCCTCGACCTGGCCGACCGGTACCCCCGGGTGTCCCTAGACACCACCATGGCGTTCACCGACTTCTTTGAGGGGATCGCCCCCTTACCGCCCCGGCTGCTCCCCCGTATCCGGGACCTGGGCCACGCCGGCCAGGTGGTGCTGGGCAGCGATTTCCCCAACATCCCCCACCCCTACGCCCACCAACTCGAATCGTTGGCCCGGCTCGGGTTCGGCGACGACTGGCTGCGCGCGGTGTGCTGGCACGCTCCGGTACGCCTGCTCGACCTTCCGGACGCCTAACCCGGACGGCCCGGCACAGGACCGTCAGCGACCGCCGCGGTCGCGCGGGCGGTGCCCGACCGGTGGCCTCTCGGCCGCTCCAGCAGTAGCCCAGCATCCAGCGCCACCATCAACAGATGAACGGTGGACGACAAGCCGCCGTCGTCCACAGCAATGGGCCGCTTTTCCCCAGAAGTTATCCACAGGCTGAGGACAGCCGCGGATGCGTTAGGCGAAGACCACGATCATCGCCAGCGTCAGCAGCCCACCGAGCACGAACGCGCACACGTACGGCACGACGTCGCGCAGCCGCCGGGGCGCGGGCGGCGCCGGGGACGCGGTGGGGGCAGCCCCGTCCGCCTGCGTGTCGGCGGCCACCCTCGCGGTCAGCGCGTCCCCGACCTGGGACAGCAAGTGCGCGCCGGCCGCCTGCACCAGTCGCCGGTTGCTTCGCATCAGCCGGCCGGTCATCGCGAGTTCGGCACACAGCTCGACCCGGGTGGTCTGGTTCGGGCCCTCGCGCAGGGTCGCGGTCGCCGTGGCGGCGGCGGTGCCCCCGCCGTGCACGTCCTGACCCGCCGCCTCGACCATCAGGCGCCGCGCCGACGGGTCACGGAGCACGTAACGCCCGCTGCCCTGGTAACACAACGTGACCGGGCCGATCCGGATCCGGAGGGTACCGGCGAAGCGGTCGTCGGCGCGGGCGTTCAGCGCCATCCCGGGCAGCAGCGGCGTCGCGGACTGCGCGTCCAGGAGGGCGGCCCAGGCCACGGGTGCCGGCGCCGGCACCACGAAGCTGTGGTCAAGGCGCATCGACGGACATCCCCGTGCGGCAGCCGGGAACCGGTCGGATCCGCCGGACGCGGCCGGCAGGGCGACCGCGCAACGGGGCGAAATCTCCGGTACGGAGCATGTGTACCTTCTCCATTCCGGCCTGACCAGGGATGTTTGCACTGCGTACACGAACCAATGCGATCAGCTAACCGCGCATCCCCGGTGACCGCAAGTGGCCGCGCCCGTAAATTCACTCACGCCGCCGAGGGTTGCGCAGCGTAATGGCTTAGCGTGCAGGCATGCAGTCTCCGCACAGCTGGCAGCGCACCAACCTGATCCAACACTCGCACTGCTCCTACTGCGGTACCGCGTACTCCCCCGAAACACAGTGGCCCCGGGTGTGCCCCGGCTGCGGCGAGACCACCTGGCTCAACCCGTTGCCCGTGGCGGTGATCCTGCTGCCGGTGCGCACCACGCCAGACTCGGTCGGCCTGGTCGTCGTGCGACGCGACATCGAACCGGCGCGCGGGCAGCTCGCCCTGCCCGGCGGCTTCATCGAGGTCGGCGAGACGTGGCAGGAGGCGGCGGTACGGGAGCTGCGCGAGGAGACCGGGCTGCCGGGAGACCCCGAGCAGGTCGCACTCGTCGACACGATCAGCACCCGCGGCACGCTGAACATCTTCGGCCGGCTACCCATCCGCGAGCTGGCCGATCTGCCGCCCTCCGCCCCCACCGACGAGGCGTCCGAGTGGCTCGTCATCAGCGACGCGCAGGCGCTGGCCTTCCCCAGCCACACCGACGTGATCGACCGCTACTTCGCGTCGGCGTAACAGTCCACGACGGACACGTCCAGCGGGAACCGCACCGGGGTGTCGCCGAACAGCAGCCGCCGGGCCTGTTCGCAGGCCGTCTCCACGGCCGCGGCGACCATCGGCGCGTCCCGCTCGGGACAGTGCACCACCACCTCGTCGTGCTGGAAGAAGACCAGTTCGGCGGCGCCGTCAGCCAGCGCCCCGCGCAGCAGGGCCAGCAGCGCCAACGCGAACTCCGCGGCCGTGGCCTGAATGACGAAGTTGCGGGTGAACCGGCCCCGCGCCCGGGCGGCCGCACCGCCGCGGGGCCCGTCGGGTGGCGCCTCGCCGCCCGGAGCCTCCGGGTCGGAGCCCGCCCCGGACTCGCCCCAGGCCCTCCAGGTCACCGACGGCGGCGGGCAGGTGCGCCCCAGCCAGGACCGGACCAGGCCGCCGGTCTCACCGACGCGGGCGGCGTCCTCCACGTACGACAGCGCGGTCGGGTAGGAGCCACGCAGCGTCGCCAGCGCCGGAACCGCCTGGCCACCGGTCTGCCCGTACATCGCGCCGAGCAGGGCGACCTTCGCCTTCGACCGGTCGCCGCCGAACGCCTCGGCGGCCAGCGTGGCGTACATGTCCCCGGTACCGGCCGCCCGCGACATCCGCGCGTCGCCGGAGACCACCGCCAGGATCCGGGGCTCCAACTGGCCGGCGTCGGCGACCACGAACGTCCACCCCGGATCGGCGCGTACCGCCCGGCGGACCACCTTCGGAATCTGTAGCGCTCCCCCGCCCCGGGTGGCCCACCGGCCGGACACCACGCCGCCGGGCACATACTCCGCATGGAAGCGACCCCGGTGCACCCACTGCTGGCACCACGACCAGCCGTGTGCCGTCCAGATCCGGTACAGCTCCTTGTATTCCAGCAGCAGCGGGACCGCCGGGTGGTCCACCGCACGCAGGGTCCACGCCCGGGTCGAGGTCAGGCTGATCCCCTCGCGGGCGAACGCGCGCAGCACGTCGGCAGGCGACTCGGGATGCACGCGCCGGCCGCCGAACGCCTCGGCGATCCGCGCGGTGAGCTCGACCAGCCGCCGGGGTGGGCCGCCCACCGGGGACGGCTCACCGAGCAGGTCGACCAGCAGGTCGTGGTGCACGTCGGCACGCCAGGGCAGCCCGTGATGCCCCATCTCCACCGCGATCAGGGCACCGGCCGACTCCGCCGCGACCAGGAACCGCAGCCGCCGGGCGGCCTCGGCGAGCCGCCGCCGGCCGGCCTCGGCCGGCGGCGGGGCGGCGTCAACGGTCGGGTGCTGGGCGGCCTCGGCCGGCGGGCGGTGGCCGGCCTCGGCCGGGGAGCGGGCGGCGTCGGGCGGCGGGCGGTGGCCGGACGTGTCCGCCGCCGGCTCCCGGCCGGCCGCGTCGAGGCGGGCCACCTGGTCGCGGTACACCTCGATGAGCGCGGCGAGCGGGTCGAACCCGGCGGCCGGCGTCGGCCAGGCGGTCTCGAACAGCGTGCCCTGCCCGTCGCCCGGCGGCGTCGCCTGCCGCGACGGCGGGTCGGGCGGCACCGGCGCGCCGGTCAGGCGGGCCCAGGCGGCGGCCAGCGACCGCGGTTCACCCCAGCGCCCCGCGTGGCCCAGCAGC
>DASXOA010000308.1:0-4810 GCA_036494675.1 Rugosimonospora sp. | reverse complement strand
GGTAGCCGCCCAGGGTCATCGACAGCGGCACGTTCTCGGTACTCAGCAGGTCGGTGTAGGTCTGCGGGGTCGGCTGGATCCGGTGCGCGGCGAGGCTGAGCTGGGCGGACAGCGACACGTCGGTGTCCCGCACCTGCTCTCCCTCCGCAGTGGTCTGAGCGCCGACCGCGCGGTTGAGATCCTGGCGGGCCGCGGAGCGCTGCTGGAGCGCCACCGTCGCGGCACCCGACGCGATCAGCGTGAGCACCGAGAGCACGATGAGCGCCGCGGTGCGCAGCCGGCTGGAACGGCTCTCCTGCCGCTTCGACGCCGCGAGGAAACGGGCGATGACCCCGTCGGCGGGCAGGTCTTCGCGATGGTACTGGGCCCACTCGGCGGCCGCGGCGAGCCGGCCGCCCCGGTACAGCACCCCGGGGTCGTGGTGCTCGCGGTCCCACAGGGCGGCCGCGTCCGCGAGTTGCTGGTGCATGAGCAGGCCGGCACGGTCCTGGTCGATCCAGCCACGCAGCCGCGGCCAGGCGTGCAGCAGGGCCTCGTGGGTCAGCTCGACGGTGTTGATGTCGAGCGTGACGAGCCGCGCCGTGACCAGCGCGTCCACCACGGGGCCGGTCTGCGGGTCGAGTTGGTCGCGGTTGACCCGCCGCTTCGTGTCGTCGGTACCCTCGCCCAGCGCGATCAGCCGCAGGAAAACGCCGCGTGCGAGCCGCTGCTGCTCCGCGGTCAGGCCGGTGTAGACGGCCTCGGCGGTACGGGCCAGTGCGTGGCGCATGCCGCCGGACGCCTCGTACCCGGTCAGCGTGAGGGTGTTGCCCCGCCGGCGTGACCAGGTCTCCCGCAGCGCGTGAGACACCAGCGGCAGCACGCTCGCCTGCCCCGTCGCGTCGGCCACCACCCGGGCCACCAGCGCGCCCTCGATGGTGCACTCGGCGTCCAGCGCCGGCTGGCTGACGGCGCGGCGAAGCTCCTCGGTGGTCATCGGACCGACCAGCAACTGGGCGTCGCGCAGCGCCTCGACCAGACCCGGGTACTCCGTGCAGTGCGCGTAGAAGTCGGACCGCACCCCCAGCACGACCCGGGTGCGGCTGTTGTCCGCCTGGGCGGCGGCGCACAGGGCGGCGATGAACGCGGTGCGTTCCCGCTGGCTGTGGCACAGCGTGAAGACCTCTTCGAACTGGTCCACCACGATCAGCAGCTCGCCGTCCCCGGGCCCGCCGGAACCCGGCTCCGGCGCCGCCGCCTTCTCTGACGGGGAGACACTGGCCAGTGCCTGCAACACGGTCAGGTGCAGGGCGAGCGGGTCGGCGCCCAGCTCCCGGTGGATGGCGGCGGCGGAGCCGCCGCCGACGGCGGCCAGCCGCGCGGCGCACTCCTCCAGCGGGTGGGATCCGGGGTTGAACAGCAGCGTGAGCCGCGTCCCGTCGCCCATCTTGGGCACCAGGCCGGCGCGCAGCAGCGACGACTTCCCCGACCCCGAGGCGCCGAACGCGATGACCACGCGGTGCGCGAGTACCCGGGCGACCAGGTCCCCGGTCAGTCGCTCCCGGCCGAAGAACCGTTCGGCGTCGTCCGGCTGGAACGCGGCCAGCCCGGTGTACGGGCAGCGCCGCTGTTCCTCGGCGTCGGCGCGGCCGTCCTCCGGCTCCGGCCCGGTCAGTTCGGCGGCGACCTCGTGCCACCGGGCCTCCCAGTCGGAAGGGTCGCCTCCGCAGGCGCGGACGTAGGCCTGGGTCACCGACAGGCTTGGCAGCCGGCGTCCACCGGCCGCGTCCGCCAGCGTCGTCGAGGAGTAGTGCGCCCGCCGGGCAAGCTCCCGGTACGGCGGGCTGCCCGCCTTCTCCCGCAGCCGGCGCAGGTCGGCGGCGAAGTGTGTCAGTGCATGGTCGTCGGCGTCGAGCGGTCGCTCGGTGCGGGGCACGGCTACCTCACCCTCCGACAAAGGGATCCCACCAGTGGGCCGGCGGACGCCAGCAGTGCCGCCCCACGAGTGGGGCGACGGAAGCCAGCAGTTCCGCCGCGCGGCCATTATCCGGAGTCTGTTGTCCGGCGTCCAGCTATCGACACCGGACAACGTTGCCGGCGTATAACCGGCTCGTCGACGCCGGAGCGCGAAGGGCGGATCCGCTCGCAAACAGCGACCCACACAGCGACCTGGGCCGGCCCGGCCGCAGGTCACGGGGCGTCGACGAACGTCATTGGACCTCATCGTCGACCAGGCCGCCCTCTACAGAGGCCGACCTCGACAGAGAAGGAATTCATACGATGACAGAGACCAGAGACCGGTCGGGCACGACGGGCTCGCGGCGCCGATGGAGAACCGTGGTCCTGGCGGGCCTGACCGCCGCCGCGGCGGCCGCGGTGATGCTGGTGGGGCCGCAGGGCGCGTTCGCGGCGACCTCGGCCCAGATCAAGCTGGCGCAGCGGGACCTGAACGGGCTGAACTACAACGTGGGCACCGTGGACGGAGTCGCCGGGTCGCAGACCCAGTCAGCGACCAGCGCGTTCCAGAGCGACCGGTGCATCGGCGTCGACGGTCAGATCGGCGACCAGACCCTCGGCGAACTCGGCACCGTGGTCAGCGCGGTACAGACGGCGGCCGGCATGACGCCCGACGGCGACTACGCGGCCAGCACGACGGCCGCGGTCAAGACCTACCAGGCCGCGCACGGCCTGGCTGTGGACGGCGTCGCCGGGTCGAACACGATGGCGGCGATGGGCATCGAACGGCTCGTCGCCAGCTGCCACACCCCGTCGGCGCTGGGCGCCCTGGTGGTCAGCATCGCCTCGGCCGAGGTGGGCACCCGGGCCGACTCCAGCGGGTGCGTGAACAAGCCGTACAGGGGCGTCTGCGGCGAGTGGTGCGCGGCGTTCTCCACCTGGGTGTGGCGCCAGGCGGGCATCAACATCCCGTCCATGAACTACGTACCCAGCGTGTACGACTGGGCCGTCGCCAACGGCAGGTGGCTGGGCACCAGTCAGCTCGGCAGGGCCATGCCCGGATACCTGATCATCTTTGGTTCGGCGAACAACCGGTACCACATCGGCGTGGTCGACCACGTCAGCGGCGGAACCATCTGGGTGATATCCGGCAACACCACGAACCCCGCCAACTCCAGTCAGTGGGGCGTCTACGACAAGCAGTACACGCTGTCCGGCCAGGTCTTCTACGGCCTGGTGACTCTCTAACCCACACGAACGGAGAACCACAGCGTGTCGAACACATCCAGACATCTGGTCGCGGTCGCGGCCCTCGCCGGAACCGTCCTGCTGGGCATCGCGTTGCCGCAGGCCGCTCATGCGGCCCCCGGCCGGGTCGCGGCGCCGTCCCCCTCGACGGTCGCGTCACCCGACGCCCAACAGGAGGAGGGTGACCACGCGGGGTCGGGGCTGGCGGCGCGCACGACCGCGCCGGCGATGGCCCCGGCGGTCACGGGGACCCTCAAGGGCCTCGACGTGAGCGGCTACCAGGGCAACGTCAACTGGGCCTCGGTGGCCGCGGCCGGCGCGTCGTTCGCCTACGTCAAGGCGACCGAGAGCAACAACTACATCAGTGGGTACTTCAACCAGCAGTACAACGGGTCGGTCGGCGCCGGACTCATCCGGGGCGCGTACCACTTCGCCCGCCCGAACGTGTCCTCCGGAACCAACCAGGCCGACTACTTCGTCGCCCACGGGGGCGGCTGGACCGCCGACGGCAAGACGCTGCCGGGCGCGCTGGACATCGAGTACGGCCCGTCGGGGAGCACCTGCTACGGGCTCAGCCAGTCCTCGATGGTCAGCTGGATCACCGCGTTCATCACCGAGTACGTGGCGCGCACCGGCCGGTACCCGGCGATCTACTCCACCACGGACTGGTGGCGCACCTGCACCGGCAACTACAGCGGATTCGCCGGTACGGACGCGTTGTGGATCGCCAACTACAGCGGCAGCTACGGCACGCTGCCCAGCGGCTGGAGCAGCTACACCATCTGGCAGACCGCCGACTCCGGCACGTTCCCGGGTGACCAGGACGTCTTCAACGGAAGCGTGGACGACCTGAAGACGTTCGCGCTGGGCAGCTACACCCCGCCGCCGCCCCCGCCGGTCGTGAGCTGGCCGCTCGTCCAGCAGGGCCAGACCGGCCGGCAGGTCACCACCGTGCAGTACCTGCTCAACGCGCACGGTGCGGCGCTGGATCCGGACGGCGACTTCGGCCCGGCCACCAAGACCGCGGTGGTCTCGTTCCAGTCGAGCAAGGGGCTGCAGAAGGACGGGATCGTCGGAGCCAACACCTGGCAGGCGCTGGTCGTCACCGTGCAGCAGGGCAGCACCGGCGCGGCGGTCGACGCGGTGCAGGCGGAACTCAACGCGCACGGGGCCTCGCTGCCCGTGAACGGCGTGTTCGACGCGGGTACCGCCGCGGCCGTCGAGTCGTTCCAGTCGAGCAAGGGACTGGACCCCGACGGCGTCGTCGGGCCGGATACCTGGCAGTCACTTGTCTCGTAAAAGTGTGTCCGGACGTCACCGATCGTCCGTTTCCGTACCGGAGGAGGGAACCACAATGAGCACGAGCACAGACCACCGCCGGAAGGTCGCCTGCAGGCGCAGCAACGGGATGGGTGGCAACCTCGTCGCGGTGCCGGGTACCGGCGGAGCCGGCACCGCGTTCGGCGTTTCGGCCGGCACCGCGTTCGGCACAGACTGACCACAGCGCAGCGCCGGGGCGGTGGCCTGCCCGACAGGGGGCCACCGCTCCGGCGTTTCGCGAGTCGGGCGCGGCTACACCGCCTCCGTGGCCTCCGCGGCCGCCAGACGGTCGGCGAAGGCGCGGGCG
>DASXOA010000307.1:0-1981 GCA_036494675.1 Rugosimonospora sp. | reverse complement strand
TCGGCCATCGTCACGCGGCGGGGATAGCTCGCCGCGATCTGTAGCAGCGCGCGCAGCGCGTAGTCGGCTCTAGCGGAGACATGCACGACCGCTCACCCGAACCTCCCCTCGACGTAGTCTGCAGTACGCGGGTCGCGGGGCGCCGCGAACAGCGCCCCGGTCGGCCCGTGCTCGACGATGACGCCCGGCGTGCCGTGCTCGGCGAGGAAGAATGCACATCGATCCGACACGCGCGACGCTTGCTGCATGTTGTGCGTGACGATCACGATCGTCAGGTCTCCCGCGATGTGCTTGATCGTCTCCTCGACGACGCGTGTCGACGTCGGGTCGAGCGCCGAGCAGGGCTCGTCCATGAGCAGGACGCGCGGCCGGACGGCGAGCGCCCGAGAAATGCACAGCCGCTGCTGCTGACCGCCCGACAGCGCGGCGCCCGGCTGATGGAGCCGGTCGCGCACCTCGTTCCATAGGCCGGCACGGACGAGGCACTCCTCCACCAGCAGCGCCCGGTCGGCCCTCGACAGTTTCGTCGAGGTGAGCTTGAGGCCGGCGAGCACGTTGTCGGCGATGGACATGGCGGGGAACGGGTTCGGCTTCTGGAACACCATGCCGATCGCGCGTCGCGCGTCGACGAGTCGTCTTGTCGGGTCGTAGATGTCCATCCCGTCGAGCAGCACCGAGCCCGCCAGCGCCGCACCAGGCACTAGGGCGTGTTGCTAAACCGAGTTGATCTTCTGTTCGGCCAGGCTGAGTGCGTGACGATCAGGCAGGAGATCTCGGACGAGGTGTGGGCGGTGCTTGAGCCGTTTTTCCCGACGTGGAAGGGCATCGGGCGGCCGATCATGGATATGCGCCGGGTGGTGGAGGGAATCGCCTGGCGCTTTCGAACCGGTTCGCCGTGGCGGGACGTGCCGGAGCGGTTCGGCAACTGGAACTCGATCTACGGCTGGTTCGCCGACTGGTGCAAGGACGGCACCTGGCAGCGGGTGTTGGCCGCGGTGCAGGGTGCGGCGCAGGCCGACGGGGAGCTGGACTGGACGGTGTCGGTGGACTCCTCGATCAGCCGGGTGCATCAGCACGGGGCGACCCTGCGCCGCGATATGGGGGGCCGGGTCGAACTACAAGAATCCGCGTGAGGCCGAGCCCGACGATCACGCGATCGGCCGTTCTCGGGGCGGAATGACGTGCAAGATTCACCTGGTCACCGATGGCAAGGGCCGCCCGTTGGGGCTGGTGCTCACCGGTGGCAACGCCGCGGACAGCTGCTACTTGCAGACCGTGTTGGACACCATCGAGGTACACGACGGCCGGCCCGGGCGTCCCCGCACACGTCCGGATCGGGTGCTCGCCGACAAGGCCTACACCGCCAAGGCAAACCGTGACTACCTCACCGCGCGCGGCATCAAGGTCACCATCCCCGAACGCGAGGACCAGAAGGCCGGCCGGCTCCGGCGCGGCTCGACCGGCGGACGCCCGCGCACCTTCGACGCCGCGATCTACAAGGGCCGCAACGTCGTCGAGCGCTGCTTCAACAAACTCAAGAACTGGCGCGGCATCGCCACCCGCTACGACAAGACCGCCCGCTCCTACCTCGGCGGCCTCACCCTCGCCGCCGCCCTCATCTGGATCAAATCAGCTGTGTAGCAACACGCCCTAGGCCTGCCGTTCGCCTATCCGCGGACTCGTGAGTGGCCTCTCTCGGCCTGTGGCGATGCCTTCACGGTAGGAGGGGGACTGCCCAGCCGATAGAGACGCTTATGCCGAACTGTGTATCGCCGCTGCGCCGGCTGGCGTGGGGGTGTTAGGCAGGAGCCGTCAAATGCAGATTCGCTGCGCGCTGCCCGGCGGGGCTCAGCTGAGTGCCGGTGAGCTGGCTGGGGGCGAGCCGGGTGGCGGTGATCCGGTCGGCGACGGGCTCGGTGCTGATGTTCGGGATGTCGCGGTGGTGGAGCTGCGGGTGGGTGCGGGCGCGCTGCTTGAGGCA
>DASXOA010000306.1:0-42991 GCA_036494675.1 Rugosimonospora sp. | reverse complement strand
ACGTGCTCCCGGAACCCGCCACCGATCCCGGCCGAGACCACCGCACCGTACGGCGTGGCGGCCGTGGCCAGCAGCCGGGCGGTGGCGGCGGCGGCCGAGGCGGGCCCGACGCCGACTACCGCGACGTCGATGAGCTGACCGGCTCCGGCGACGAGGGCGTCGCGCTCGGCGTCGACCGCGGTCACCACGAGCAGCCGACCGCCGCGGGTGGTCGTCACTCGTCCTCCTGGGGCGGCAGGCCTGAGGGCCGGTACAGGTGGTAGCCGGGCTCGGTGTCCTCGTCCCGGGGCAGTACCCGGGTCGGGTGCGCCACAGGGGAGGTGCGGTCCCCGGAGCCGGAGCCGGAGCCGCCCTCCGACGGGGGCCGGCCGTTCCCGGACCAGCCGGGCGCGGTGGGCGACGCATCCCCGCCGGGGTCCGCCGTCCCGGCCGAGCCCGCCCCGGCCGTGCCTGCCCCGGCCGTGCCTGCCCCGGCCGTGCCTGCCCCGGCCGAGCCCGCCCCGGCCGAGCCTGCCCTGTTCCGGGCGACGCGTACCCGCTCCGCCTTCGCGGAGCGCATCCGGCGCCACCGGGGCCGGTCGGGGCGGGCCGGCGCCGTCTCGGTGTCGGCGTCCAGGTCGATGGTGGCGTCCGGGTTGCGGGGCGGGTACCCGTCGTGGCCCGGCTGCCCGTCGTCGTCCTGATGCGCCGCCCCGCGCAACTTCTCCTTGCGCAGCGCGCCGACGCGTACCACGCCGACCACGGAGGCCAGCACCATGGCGACCGCGGCGATGGTGATGCCGACCCGGCCGCCGAACGGGATCAGACCGAGTGCGCCGCCGATCACCCACGCGATCATGAAGATCGTCTCGGACCGCCCGAACGCCGTCGCCCGTACCCGCTCCGGGACGCGCTCCTGAATGGTCGCGTCCACGGCGAGCTTTGCCAGGCCGGTGGCGGCCGAGCCGATCAGGGCGAACAGCGCGACGGTGAGCAGGTTGAAGTGGACCGCCGCGAACAGCCCGGCCGCGGCGGTGAGCACCGTGACCCCGGCCTGGAGCAGCACCGGCCGCCGGATGCGCAGGCGGGTACCGATCGCGGTGGCCAGGAACGAGCCCACCCCCAGGCCACCGGCGACCACCCCGAGCGCGGCCGCCCCGGCCAACCGGTGGCCGAACAGCACCGCCGATACGTGATGGGACCGCACCGCGAACGCCAGGAACAGGGTCAGGAAGCCGAACAGCGCCCGGAGCACCGCACCGCCGCTGACAGCGCGACGATGAGCTTGCCGGCCAGTACCTTGGCGCCCCGACGGAAGATCGCCGGTACCGTCTCCGGCGGTTCGGAGTCGGCGCGCGGCGGCAGCCGGAGGGCGAACACCATGCCGGCCACGAAGATCACCGAGGCCACCCGCAGCGGCCACTGCGGCCCGAACCAGTAGGCGGCCGCGCCGAGCGGGGCCACCACCGCGCCGGCGATCGTCCCGAACAGCGAAGCCCGCGCGCCCGCCTCGGACAGGCCCAGCGACGGGGGCAGCAGCCGGGGAACGGCCGCGCTGCGTGCCACCCCATACGCGCGGGAGAGCAGCAGCACACCGATCGTGGCGGGGTAGAGCCCCAGCCCGTGGATGTAGTCGGAGATCAACCAGGCGAGGAACGCCCGGCCGAGCATGGTCGCGGCGAGCGCGTAGCGGCGGCCGTGGCGGAACCGGTCGAGAACCGGCCCGACCACCGGGGCCACGAGCGCGAACGGCAGCATGGTGACGAACAGGTAGAGGGCGACGTTCTTGCGCGCCGCGTCGCCGGCCGCGCTGAAGAACACGGTGCCGGCCAGGCCCATCGTGATCAGGGTGTCGCCGGCGCAGGAGGCGGCGTGCAGGTCCAGCAGCCGGATCATCCCGAGCTCGCCGCCACCGCCGGTGTGGCGGATGACCTGGACCCGGCGGTTGACCCAGCGGCCGACCCGGGTTGCGCCGCGCGCGGACCTGCGCGCGTTGCGCACCCCATACCCGACGGTCTTCCCCAACGACGGCATGTGACCATGGTGACCCATGCTCGCGACATTTGCCCCTCCCCTCGGGCATTGCCGGCCGGCCATAAGGAAGAATGTTGATGTGACCTCGGGTACCAGGAGCAAAGTCGACCAGGTTCTCGCCGACGCGGTGGATCTGGCCCGTGCAGCGGTGATCGAGGCGTCGGTCGAGGAGGGTGGCCTGCCGCTGGCGGGCTCCGGCTCGACCACCGCCGGAGGTGCCGTCGGCGACCACCTGGAGGTGGTGTCCGAAGGCGAGAGGCTCGTCACCCACTTCTTCGCCTGCAACCTGCCGGGTTACCGGGGCTGGCGCTGGGCGGTGACGCTGACCCGGGTTTCGCGCAGCCGCCAGGTGACGATCTGCGAGATCGTGCTGCTGCCGGGGCCGGACGCGCTCGTCGCGCCCCAGTGGGTGCCCTGGGAGGAACGGGTGCGCCCCGGCGACCTCGGCGTCGGCGACCTGATGCCCACGCCGCCGGACGACGACCGGCTGGTCCCCGGCTACCTGCTGTCCGACGATCCGGCGGTCGAGGACGTCTCCTGGGAGCTGGGGCTGGGCCGGCCCCGGGTGATGTCCCGGGAGGGCCGGTCCGAGACGGCTCAGCGCTGGTATGACGGCGATCATGGGCCGGAGGCGCCCATCGCGATCGCCGCGCCGCGCACCGCCCGGTGCGTGTCCTGCGGGTTCTACCTGCCGCTGGCCGGCTCGCTGCGGCAGGCGTTCGGGGTGTGCGGCAACCTGTTCGCCCCCGACGACGGGCACGCGGTCAGCTGGGACCACGGCTGTGGCGCGCACTCCGAGGTACTGGCCGAGCCGGCGCCCGAGGTGGAGGAGTTGCCCACCGCGTACGACGACGGCGAGCTGGACCCGGTCGCCGACGCTCCCGTACCGACCGGGCTGGACGCCGAGCGCCTCGACGTCTCCTAGCCCTCAGCCTCGCCGGTCCGGGAAGCCTCTCCGGTCCGGGAACGCCGCGCCTGGCGGTGCCGGTCGTGCCGGATCATCAGGTACAGGCCGGGGAGGCCGAGCAGCACGCCGGCCACACAGGTCCACAGCCAGTTGGTGTGGCCGTGGTCGCGCAGCCAGCCGTGGAAGGCGAGCAGCACCAGCCCGAGCACGGCCCAGATCGCGATGCCGACCGCCGCGAACGGGATCATCGGCGGGTCCAGGGGCAGCACTTTCGGCTTTTCCGCGTCCACGCGAGCAGCGTACGTGGCACAGGCCGCCGCGCGCCGGCTGGGCGTCCGGGCGGATCCGACCCGTTTTCGTGTGTCCGGCGCCACACGCCACCGCTACCGTCGTTCGTAGGCCTGTGAGTGGGCACATAATCCGATGTCGTTAGCCATGCTTATTAGCTATGCTAAGTATCATGACGGAACGGATGGCGGTCATGCCGAAGCGGATAGCCCCAGCGGCCCTCGCGGCCATGCTGGGCGACGCCATCAGCCGGCTCAGTCGCAGGCAGCGCCAGGCGCGGCCGGTGGGGGAGCTGACGCAGAACCAGATCTCCGTGCTGACCAGCCTGGAGCTGGCCGGCGCGTTGACCCCGCGGGAACTCGCCGACGCCGAGCGCGTACAGCCGCCGACCATGACCAAGATCCTGGCCCGGCTGGAAGAACTCGGGCTGCTTCAGCGCACCCCGCACCCGACCGACAGGCGGCAGGTTCTGCTGTCCGCGACGGTCACCGGTCGCGACATCGTCGCCGAGCAGCGCCGGGTCAAGGACGAGTGGCTGACCCGGGTGCTGGCCGGCCTGCCCGCGGAGGAGCGGCAGGTCCTGTGCCAGGCCGCCGAGATCATGAGCCGGATCGCCCGTGAGGGCAACTGACATCCCGACTGTCCACAAAGGACCATAACACTACCAGGAGGCGAACGCTCAGAGTGCGCGCGCGTTGGGGCAGCACATTCCAATCCTTGAAAGTCCGCAACTATCGACTCTTCGCGACCGGCCAACTGATCTCACTGATCTTCGGCTGGATGCAGATCACCGCTCAGGACTGGCTGGTCCTGCAGCTCTCGCACAACTCGGCCTCCGCGCTCGGCGTGGTGACGGCCTTCCAGTTCACCCCGATTCTGCTGCTCACGCTGTACGCCGGCAAACTCGCCGACCGGTTCGACAAGCGGGTCATGCTGCTGATCGCGAACTCCATCTGGCTGGTACTGGCCGCGCTGATGGGCGCGCTGGTCACCAGCGGCTCGATCCAGCTCTGGTGCGTGTTCGTCTTCGCCGTGCTCTGGGGCACGGTCAGCGCCTTTGAGACCCCGACCCGGCAGGCGTTCGCCTCCGAACTCGTCGGACGCCCCCTGCTTCCCAACGCGCTGGCCCTGTCGGCGGCGACCTTCAACTCCGCGCGGGTGATCGGTCCGGCCCTCGGTGGCCTCGCCATCGCGGTGCTCGGTACCGGCTCGGCGTTCGTGGTCAATGCGCTGTCGTACCTCGGCCCGCTGGCCATGCTCACCATGATGCGGCCGAGCGAACTGCACCGGGACGGGATGGCCAAGGGCCGCGTCTCGGCCGCCGACGCCCGGGTCATCGACGGGCTGCGCTACGTGCGCCGCCGGCCCGATCTGATCCTGCCACTGGTCCTGATGATGGTGATCGGCATGGCCGGGTTCAACTTCCAGCTCACCCTCGCCGTACTGGCGAAGAACGTGTTCCACACCGGCGCGGCGTCGTTCGGTCTCCTCACCACCGCCATCGCGATCGGTGCACTGGCCGGTGCGCTGACCGGCTCCAGCCGGCGCGGTCGGCCGACGGTGTGGGTGGTGCTGGGTGGCTCGGTCGCCTTCGGGGTACTGGAGACGGCCGCCGGGCTGATGCCGACGTACCTCCTCACGGCCGCCGTGCTCGTACCCACCGGGTTCGCCATGATCTATCTGTCGCAGGCGGCGAACCAACGGGTACAGATGGGCGTGGACGCCGACATGCGGGGCCGGGTGATGGCGCTGTACGTGCTGGTGTTCATGGGTACCAACCCGGTCGGCGCGCCGTTGGTGGGATGGATCGCGCAGACGTTCGGTGCGCGGGTCAGCATCTCGCTGGGCGGAGCGGTGTCGCTGGTCGTCGGCGGTGTGGCGCTGGTGGTGCGGTTGCGGATGAGCGGCGGTCGGATCAGGATGCGGTTGGCACCGGTGCCGAAGCTCTACCTTGATGTCCCACCGGCATGGCAGGGTGAGGGGCATGGAGACCCCGCAACTGCTGGAGTGTCTGGCCGCAGATTCCACCCGGTTACGGCAACTCGCCACCCGCGACCGGAGCGCACCGGTTCCGAGTTGTCCACAGTGGACCGTTGATGACCTGGTCAGGCACGTCGGCGAGGTGTACCTGCACAAGACCGAGTGCATGCGCCAGCAACGTTTCCCCCAGCCCTGGCCGCCGGACACCTCCGGCGAGGACTCGCTCGACCTGTTCGACCGGTCGTACGCGGGGCTGATCGAACAGTTCGACGCCCGCTCCCCGGGGGCGCGCGCGGCGACCTGGTACGAGCCCGAGCAGACGGTCGGCTTCTGGATCCGCCGCATGGCGCAGGAGACCGTGATGCACCGGGTCGACGTCGAGTTGGCCGTCGACGGAAAGGTCTCCGAGATCCCGGAGGAGTTGGCCGTCGACGGCATCGACGAGGTGCTGGAGCGCTTCCTCGTGTACGGCTCGCACCGCTGGACCGAGGACTTCGCGCCGAGCCTCCCCGAGCGCAGCCAGCCCCCCGTACTCGTCGCGACCGACGGGTACGGGTGGCTGGTGCGCGCCACCCCGGACGGCGCGACCATCGACATCGCCACCCCGCGTACGGACGCGCCGGCGAGCGTGTGCGGCGACCCGGTACCGCTGCTGTTGTGGCTCTGGCGGCGCAGCGACGGCGGCGTGGAGACCGGCGGTGACCAGGGGTTGATCGACGGGCTGCGGGCGCTCCTGCGCGACGCGACGCAATAAGGTCGTTACCCACCGCGTATCAAGAATCGGTGGCGGTCGCTACCCGGGAGGCCTAGCCTCAGAGACTGTGGCGGTCCTACGCGACCTCATGATCGTGCTGACGCTTTTCGCGCTGGCCTGCCTGCCGTGCCTGCTGGCCGTGATCGTGACCGCCGATCTCGCGATGGAGACCGTGGTCCGCGCGCTGCGCCGCCGGTTCCGGGCCCTGCACGGCAGGCGATCGGAGCGACGGCTGGCGCGTGAGGTCGGCATCGTGGACCAGCCGGTCAAGGCCGATCCGGCCGGACCGCCGATCCAGCAGATCGCGGCCGACCTGCGGCGGCTGGGCCAGCAACGCATCGGGGTGGCGACCCGCTCGCCGGTCTGGTTCGCGGCCGTCCAGCGCGCCTACGACGACCGGCTCGGCCTGGCCTGCCATGAGCTGGAGATCGTCGAGCATCTGCGCGAGTTGACCGGCATCGATCTTGAGATCGAACGGGTCCGGGTCGAGGGCGAGTTGCAGGGCGCCGGGCTCGGATTGGTCAGCGGCGACGCGGAACGCCGCCAGGATCAGCGTTGACGTTGCCGCGTGCCCGGCCGGCCGGCTGCCGTCTGTTCATCGCGATCGAGCCGCCGCCCGCCGCACTGGATCATCTCGCCGAGTTCACCGCGGGGCTGGGCTTCGTCCGGGCCGGGGTACGGGTGACCGCCCGGCACCTGTGGCACGTGACGCTCGCGTTCATCGGCGAGGTACCCGAGACTCTGCTGCCGGCCGCCGTCACCGCGCTCGACCGCGCGGCCGTCACGGTGCGCCCCGCCCCCGCGCGACCTCGCCGCGCTGCGCCGCCCCACCGGTCCCCGGCGCCGGCGGGATCCGCGACGCCGGCGGAGTCTGCAGTGCCGGCGCGGTCCCCGGTGCCGGCGCCGGAGGCGGCCCGGCTGGCTGGTGGGGGACGGTTCGGCCGGGGACGGTTCACGATCATGTGGGCCGGGGTCGAGGGCGAGCTGACGCCGTTGCGCCGGGCCACCACCCGCGCGCTGAAGCGGGAACGGCTGCCGTACGACGCCAAGCGCTATCACCCGCACCTGACCCTCGGCCGCCCCGGCGATCGGGTACTCCCGGAGGTGATCGGCGCCGACCTCGACGCGCTCGCCGGGTACCGGGGTCCGTCGTGGACGATCGGCGGCCTGGTCCTGTACCGCAGCCACCTCGGCCCCAACCCGGTCTACGAGCCGCTGCACGCCGTGAGCCTGTCCGCCGAGCCGGGCCGGCCCGCCGTTTCCGAGCCACCCGATCAGCCGGGTTAGACGGCGAGGCTGCCGGCAGGACCGATGCCCGCCGGCAGCCTCTACGATGCCGGAACCGCCCGGGACCTACCAGGCCCAGGCCTCCGGGCCGGGGCCACCCTTGCCGATCGGCGGGAACAGCTCGTCCAGCCGGGCCAGCGCCGCGTCGTCCAGCGTGATCGACAGCGCGTCCAGGGCGCCGTCGAGCTGGCCCATCGTGCGAGGCCCGATGATCGGCGCGGTCACGCCGGGCCGGGACAGCAGCCAGGCGAGCGCCACGTTCGACGGGTCGTACCCGAGTTCGGCCGACAGCTTCTCGTACGCCTCGATGGTCTCGCGGTGCTGCTCCAACCCGTCGCTGGAGCGGCCCTCCACCGACCGGGCCGCGGTGCCTTCACGCTGCTTGCGCAGCGCGCCAGACAGCAGCCCGCCGTGCAGCGGTGACCACGGGATGATGCCGATGCCGTACTCGATCGCCGCCGGGATCAGTTCCACCTCGACGTGCCGGGTGAGCAGGTTGTAGATGCACTGTTCCGAGACGAGGCCGAGGAAGTGCCGGGACGCCGCGGCGGCCTGCGCCTGGGCCAGGTGCCAGCCGGCGAAGTTGGACGAGCCGACGTAGCGCACCTTGCCCTGCGCGACCAGGGTCTCCATCGCCTGCCAGATCTCGTCCCACGGGGTGGACCGGTCGACATGGTGCATCTGGTACAGGTCGATCCAGTCGGTCTGCAGCCGGCGCAGCGACTCGTCCGCGGCCTTGATGATGTTCCGGGCCGACAGTCCCTGGTCGTTGGGCCAGTCGGACATCCTGCCGTACACCTTGGTGGCCAGCACGACCTTGTCGCGCCGGCCACCGCCCTGTGCGAACCAGCGACCGATGATCTGCTCCGTGTACCCCTCGCCGGGCCGCCCGCCGTAGACGTTCGCCGTGTCGAAGAAGTTGATCTCATGCTCCAGCGCGCGATCCATGATCGCGAAGCTGTCCTCCTCCGACGTCTTGGGTCCGAAGTTCATGGTGCCCAGACAGAGCCGGCTGACCTTGAGGCCGGTACGACCGAGATTGGTGTAGTCCATGACCTAACTCTTCCACTTCGAGCGCGCTCGAAGGCAAGAGGTTCAGCTGCTCTCCCGGGCCGGTGCCGAACCGAACAGCACGTCATCCCAGCTGGGCAGGCGCTTGCGCGGCTGGTCGCCGGAGCCGGACCCGCCCTGGTCGCCGGAGCCCGACGGGGTGCTGCGCCGGGGCCGCAGCACGGCCAGGGACGGCACTGCCGGGACCTCCTTGGCCTGGTCCGGGTCCTCGTCGAAGGCGCTGCCCGAGCCGCCGCCGAGCAGAGCGGCCGCGCCGCCGCTGACGGGACGCTGGCGTTGAGTGTCCGGCGACAAACCGCCACCCGCTTCACCGGGGGACAGCGGCCGGTCGAGCGAGGCGAGCAGGGCGTCACGGCCGGCCCGGATCGGGTCGCCGGACCGGGTCGGCTCACCCAGGCCACGACCCGGACGCGACTCGCGCCGCGCGGTATCCGCGGCGAGCCGCATCGGCTCGTGGCCGCCCCGGCCGCCGTCGCCGCGCAGCGGCGGAGCCAGGCCCCGTCCGGCGCGCTCGACCTGCGGGTCCTGGCCGAGGATCGGCATCGGCCGGTCGGCGCAGAGGTACTGCGCCATGTCGTCGTGCGGGGTGACCTGCGTGCGGGTCTTGTCCAGCTCCCAGATCGCCTGCGCGGTCGCCTTCCCGCTGGGCCAGGTGGCCACGATGCGCCAGGTGCCGTCGTCGCGCCGGTACGCATCCCAGGCGATCTTCTCGGCGTCGACGCCGTGCTGAGCCAGCCGGCCGTCGACGACCTCGGCCAGCGAGGCGCCCTTCTCGGAGGTCTTCAGCCGCGCCCGGCGGGCGTGCTGGGCGAGCATCGCCCGCTCCTGGAGCACCGGACCCGCGTAGCGCAGCACGCGGTCCACCGGCACTCCGGCGATACGCGCCACGTCGTCTGCCGACTCTCCGGCCCTGATGCGGGCCTGGATGTCCCGGGGCGACAGCGAAATCTCCTGGTCGGTCGCGACGGCGAGCGTCGGACCGGACGAGGCGTGGCTGGGTGCGCGGATCGCGGAGTGGAGCCGCTCGTCGTTGGGTAGAGCGAGGAGTCGGCCCACCTCATCGGCGAGCACAAAGGCATGGCCGTCCTCGGAGAGGGCGACGAAGCGTACCGGCCGCATCGCTTTCCTCCGTCCGTACTGGCGAGGCGTCGACTTATCACGCCACCGTACGCGCCCGACGCTCGGGATGCGTACAAGCCACGCCGACGCGGGACGTCAAAGTCGCTCGGTCACGTAGTCGATGCTCGCTGTCAGCCGCTCGACGTCGCCCGGCTCGACCGACGGGAACAGCGCCACCCGTAGCTGGTTGCGGCCCAGCTTGCGGTACGGCTCGGTGTCCACGATGCCGTTGGCGCGCAGCACCTTCGCGATGGCCGAGGCGTCCACCGCGTCGGTGAAGTCGATCGTCGCGATCACGTTGGACCGCAGCGCCGGGTCGGTCACGAACGGGCTGGCCACCGGTGAGCGCTCGGCCCAGCCGTAGATGATCGACGCGCTCTCCGCGGTGCGCTTCGCGGCCCAGGTCAGGCCGCCCTGCTCCAGCATCCAGTCGACCTGCTCGGCGGCCAGGAAGATGGTGGCCAGCGCGGGGGTGTTGTACGTCTGCTCCAGCCGGGAGTTGTCCACGGCCGTCACCAGGTCGAGGAACGCCGGAATGTACCGGCCGGACTCCTTGATCTCGGTGGCCCGGGCCAGCGCGGCCGGGGACATCAGGGCGAGCCAGATGCCGCCGTCGGAGCCGAAGCACTTCTGTGGGGCGAAGTAGTACACGTCGGTCTCGGCCAGGTCCACGTCCAGGCCACCGGCCCCCGAGGTGGCGTCGGTGAGCATCAGCGCGCCCTCGTCGGCCCCGCTGACGCGGCGGACCGGCACCGCGACGCCGGTCGAGGTCTCGTTCTGCGGCGTGCAGTATGCGTCCACCCCGGCCTCGGCGACCAGGGCCGGCGCGCTGCCCGGCTCGGCCGTGCGCACGGTCGGCCCGCCCAGGAACGGGGCCGCCTTGGCGGCGGCGGCGAACTTCGCGCCGAACTCGCCGAAGCTGGCGAACTGCGCCCGGTCACGGATCAGACCGAACGCCGCGACCTCCCAGAACGCCGTGGAGCCGCCGTTGCCGAGGACCACCTCGTAGCCCTCGGGGAGTCCGAAGAACTCGCCGATGCCCCGGCGCAGCCGGGCCACCTGGTCCCGCACCGTCTTCTGCCGGTGTGAGGTGCCCAGGTAGGTGGTCGCCACCGTGGCGAGCGCGGAGACCGCCGCCGGGCGGACCTTGCTGGGACCGGCGCCGAAGCGGCCGTCGATGGGCCTGAGCTCGTCGGGGATCCGGACGTCCACCCCGCCATCCTTCCAGAAACGAACCGTCGGTGCGGCGCCGGCCACAGCCGGCACCGCACCGATTATGGGGAGGTTCAGACCCCGTGCGGGGTCTTGTCCCACCCTTCGACATCCTCCGGCTTGCGCGGAGCCGGTCCGACGTAGCGCGCCGACGGGCGGACCAGCCGGTTCAGCTGCTTCTGCTCCAGCACGTGCGCACTCCAACCGGCCACCCGGGCACACGTGAACATGGAGGTGAACATGTGCGCCGGTACCTCGGCGAAGTCCAGCACCACCGCGGACCAGAACTCGACGTTGGTCGCCAGGACCCGGTCGGGCCGGCGGGTGTGCAACTCCTCCAGCGCGGCCTTCTCCAGCGCCTCGGCGATCTCGAACCGTGGCGCGCCCAGCTCCCGGGCGGTACGCCGCAGCGCACGGGCCCGCGGGTCCTCGGCCCGGTACACCCGGTGGCCGAAGCCCATCAGCCGCTCGCCACGGTCCAGTACGCCCTTGACGTACCCCTCGGCGTCGCCGCTCTTCTCGACCGCCTCGATCATGTGCAGTACCCGGGACGGGGCCCCGCCGTGCAGCGGCCCGGACAGCGCGCCGATGCCCGACGAGATGCAGGCGGCCACGTCGGCACCGGTGGAGGCGACCACCCGGGTGGTGAACGTGGAGGCGTTCATGCCGTGCTCGGCGGCCGAGATGAAGTAGGCGTCGACGGCCTTGACGTGCCGGGGGTCAGGCTCGCCCCGCCAGCGCTTCATGAACCGCTCGACGATCGTCTGGGCCTTGTCGATCTCCTTCTGCGGTACCGCCGGCAGGCCCAGCCCGCGGGCCGACTGCGCGACGAAGGAGAGCGCGGTCACGGAGACCCGGGCCAGGTCCTCACGGGTCTGCTCGCTCGAAATGTCCAGCAGCTGGCCCAGCCCCCAGTAGGGGGCGAGCATGGCGACCGCGGACTGGACGTCGACCCGGATGTCGCCGGAGTGCACCGGCACCGGGAACGGCTCGGCCGGGGGGAGGCCGGGGCCGAACTTGCCGTCGACCAGCAGTGCCCAGACGTTACCGAAGGACACCTTTCCGATCAGATCCTCGATATCCACGCCGCGATATCGCAGCGCCCCACCTTCCTTGTCAGGTTCGGCGATCTCAGTCTCAAAGGCGATCACGCCCTCGAGGCCCGGCTTGAAATCGGACATCTCGTTCTCCTGGATCTTGTGTCCTCGCTGACGGCGCCTCCACCGATCGGTTGACCGGACCAGACGCTCGGGCGATCCCGGCATGGCTTTTTGTTGCGTTCACGTTTCATCTTGCCTGCCGGACAACCCGGTGGGCGAGACAGTCTCGGTGTGCTACGGGCGACATCTTTCCCGCAGCGTGGATGCCGGCGGTAGCCAACAGGCTGCGATGTGTTCCGGGCGACAGTTGTTCGCGCAGGTAAGCGCGTCCGGGCAGGATGATCTAATAGCCATCGGCGGCACCGGGCGAGTGGATGCCCGCGCACGGCCTGTCTGGGGAGAGACGATGACGTCTGGGGCGTTCGACGAGCTGCGCCGGGAGTACTCCGGCGCGACGCTGGACGAGCCCGACCTCGCGGCCGACTGGCCGACCCAGTTCGGCCGCTGGCTGGCCGAGACGGTCGCCGCGGGGCTGCCCGAGCCCAACGCGATGGTGCTGGCCACCGCCGACGGGGCCGGCCGCCCCAGCAGCCGTACGGTGCTGCTCAAGGGGTACGACGAGCGGGGCTTCGTGTTCTTCACCAACTACGGATCCCGCAAGGGCACCGAGTTGACCGCCAACCCGTACGCCAGCCTGGTCTTCCCCTGGTTCGCGATCTTCCGGCAGGTGATCGTCACCGGTTCCGTCGAGCGCACCGGCCGGGCCGAGACCGAGGCCTACTTCGCCACCCGGCCGCGGGGTGCCCAGTTGGGCGCCTGGGCCAGCCCGCAGTCCCGCCCGCTGCCCGGCCGCCCCGCCCTGGAGGACGCCTGGCGGGAGGCGGAGGACCGGTTCGGGTCCGACGAGGTACCCGCGCCGCCGCACTGGGGCGGATTCCGGGTCAGCCCGGCCACCGTCGAGTTCTGGCAGGGCCGGGTGAGCCGGCTGCACGACCGGCTGCGCTACCGGCGCGACGAGGACGGCCAATGGTCGGTGGAAAGGTTGGCGCCGTGACGGGAACCACCCGGTGACCGAGACCGACGCACGACACCATCTCACCGGGCCGGACGACGAGGCCGGCGCGGACACCGCACCAGACAGCACCGAACGGATCAACGCCCGGCCGCAGCCCGACGCCGGCTGGCGCCGGTTCGCGATCGATGTCCGGCCGCTGCGCCACCCCGCGTACCGCCGGGTGTTCATCGGCAACGCGACCTCGTTCTTCGGTACCCAGTTCACCGCGGTCGCCGTGCCCGTGCAGATGTACGCGCTGACGAAGTCGACGCTGTGGGTCGGGTACCTGGGGCTGGCCGGGCTGGTCCCGCTGTTGATCTTCGCGCTGTGGGGTGGCGCGCTGGCGGACGCGGTGGACCGGCGCCGGCTGCTGTTCATCAGCTCGGTGCTGATGTGGCTGTGCACCCTGGGGCTGCTGGCCCAGGCCGTACTGGACGTCGGCAGCGGGAGCGTGTTGCTGGTGCTGGTCGCGGCCCAGTCGGCGGCGGTCGCGGTGAGCTCGCCGACCCGTTCGGCGATCATCCCGCGGATCGTCGACGTCGACGAGGTGCCGCAGGCCAACACGCTCAACTACACCGCCAGTACGGCGGCGTCGGTCGCCGGGCCGCTGGTCGCCGCGGTCCTGATCAAGTACAACGTGGCCTGGGCGTACGGCGTGGACGCGCTGACCTTCACCGTCGCGCTGTGGGCGGCGTTCCGGCTGCCGACCCTCGCGCCGTCCGAGGACGGGGGCGGGGGCGACTCCCGCGGCCGGCTGGCCGACGTGATGTTCGGGCTGCGCTACCTGGCCACCACGCCGGTACTGCTGATGTCGTTCGCCGTGGACATCGTCGCGATGGTGCTCGCGCAGCCCCGGGCGCTGTTCCCGGCGATCGCCGCGCAGCGGTTCCACGGCGGTGGCATCGGCTGGCTGTACGCGTCGATCGCGCTCGGCTCGGTCGTCGCCGGGCTGACCTCGGGCTGGGTCGCCCGGGTGCGCCGGCAGGGTGTGGCACTGGTCGGCGCGGTCGTGATCTGGGGTCTGGCGGTGGCGGCCGCCGGCCTGGCGCACTCGCTGTGGCTGTGCGTGCTGCTGCTCGCGGTGGGTGGCGCGGCCGATCTGGTCAGCGCGATCTACCGGCAGACCATTCTGCAGACCTACGCCCCCGACCAGTTGCGCGGCCGGATGCAGGGCGTTTTCACGGCGGTGGTCGTGGGCGGGCCGCGCCTGGGTGACCTGCGCGCCGGCGCGACCGCGGTCCCGTTCGGGCTGGGCGCCGCATGGGTCGGTGGCGGCATCGCGGCGACCGTGGTGGCCATCATCCTCGCCGCGGTTTTTCCGTCTTTGCTGCGCTATGCCGCAAGCCGGCCCTGAGTTAAGGTCGCCGTCATGCAGATGGACGCTGTCTCGCCGTCGGGCACGCAGTGGGTGATCAAGTCCGGGGACCACGAGGCCACGGTGGTCGAGGTGGGCGGCGGGCTTCGGGCCTACCGGTCGTCGGGGCGTGAGGTCGTCGACGGGTACGGGGAGTCCGAGATGTGCCCGAGCGGCGCCGGACAGGTACTGGCGCCGTGGCCGAACCGCATCCGCGACGGGCGCTACAGCTTCGGCGGCCAGGCCCACCAACTGTCCCTGTCCGAGCCGCCCCAGCACAACGCCATCCACGGGCTGGTCCGCTGGGCGCCGTGGCGGGCCACCGAGGTGTCCGACTCGTCGGTGACGGTGGAGTACCAGCTTCCGGCCCAGCCCGGGTACCCGTGGACGCTGCGGCTGACCACCACCTGGACGGTGGACGGCGACGGGCTGACCGCCAGCCACACGGCGACCAACCGGTCGGACCGGCCCGCGCCGTTCGGGCTGGGTGCGCACCCGTACCTGTCGGTCCCCGGGCCGGTGGACGACGTGGTGCTGACCCTGCCGGCCCGCAGCCGGCTGCTGCTGGACGGGCGTGACCTGCCCATCGGGGCGGCCCGGGTGGCCGGCGGCGACTACGACTTCACCAGCCCGCGCGCGATCGGTGCGGCCCGGCTCAACGCGGCCTTCGGCGAGGTGCCGGCGGACGGATCGAGCGTCACTCTGTCTACTGTGCATGGCGGTCCGATCGTCACCGTGTGGGCCGACGACGCGTTCGGATGGTGGCAGGTGTTCACCGGCGACACGGCCCCCGCCCCCCGGACCCGCCGCTCGGTGGCGATCGAGCCGATGACCTGCCCGCCGGACGCGTTCCACTCCGGCCGGGACGTGGTCACGCTGGAGCCGGGCCAGACCTGGCAGGGCTCATGGGGAATCAAGCCGGCGTCGGGCCGGTGAGTGCCATGGACTTCGACACGGTGGTCCGCCGCCGCCGGATGGTGCGCAACTACGACCCGGACCGGCCGGTACCGGCCGAGACGGTCGACCTGCTGCTGGACTATGCGATCCGGGCACCCTCGGCCGGCTTCTCCCAGGGCTGGGGGTTCCTGGTGCTGGAATCGCCGGAGGACCGGGACCGGTTCTGGGCGGCGAGCACCCCCCAGGCGGCCTCGTCGGATGAGTCGTTGAACTCCTGGCTGGCCGGCATGCGCCGGGCACCGCTGATCGTCGTACCGCACTCGAACCGGGACATCTACCTCGACCGGTACGCGGCGCCGGACAAGGGCTGGACCGACCGGGACGAGGCGCGCTGGCCGGTGCCGTACTGGCACATCGACGCCGGGATGGCCAGCCTGCTGATGCTGCTCGGCGCTGTGGACGCCGGACTCGGCGCATGTTTTTTCGGAATTCCCCCCGAGTCGATGACAACCTTCCGGGAGACTTTCGGCGTCCCACTGGAATACACCCCCATCGGCGCCATCACTGTGGGCTATCCTGCCCCGGACCGTCGGTCACCATCGCTGAAGCGTGGCCGCCGGGGCGTCGACGATGTCGTGCACCGGGGCCATTGGGGGGCAGCGGCGTCGTGACGCTCGCTCGTGGTCGCTAGGCTGGCTGGAAGCGACCATGCGGCGGGTGTAGCGGAAGGGGGAGGCGACCGGCGTGATCTTCAAGGCGGTCCGGGACGGTCGTCCGTATCCGGAACACGAACTGACGATGAAGGAGTGGGCCGAGATCCCACCCCGCCCGGTGCGCCTCGACCAGCTCGTCACCACCAAGCGCGAGCTTGCTCTCGACCGTCTGCTGGCCGAGGACTCCACCTTCTACGGCGACCTGTTCCCGCACGTGGTGCAGTGGGAGGGTGGCCTGTACCTGGAGGACGGCCTGCACCGGGCGCTCCGCGCCGCGTTGCAGCAGCGGACCACGATCCACGCCCGAGTGCTGATCCTGCCTCGGGGATGAGCCCTGGGGTAGCGATGACATCCTTGGATCTGCTCGATCTCGACGCACTGCACTCCGACGAGGAGCGCCAGATCCGGGACGTCGTGCGCCGGATGGCCGACGAACGGGTCCGTCCGTTCGTCGCCGGGTGGTACGAGGACGGCGAGACGCCGGTGCGGGAGCTCATCAAGCAGTTCGGCTCGATCGGGCTGCTCGGCATGCACCTGTCCGGGTACGGCTGCGCCGGGGCCTCGGCGGTGGCCTACGGGCTGGCCTGCCTGGAGTTGGAGGCCGCCGACTCTGGAGTACGCAGCATGGTCAGCGTGCAGGGTTCGCTGGCCATGTACGCCATCTGGCGGTACGGCAGCGAGGACCAGAAGCGCGAGTGGCTCCCGTCCATGGCGAGCGGCGAGACGATCGGCTGCTTCGGCCTCACCGAGCCCGACCACGGCTCCGATCCGGCGTCGATGGCGACCCGCGCCCGCCGGGACGGCGACGACTGGATTCTGTCCGGCGGAAAGATGTGGATCACGAACGCGCCGGTCGCGGACGTGGCGGTGATCTGGGCCCGCGGCCCCGAGGGCGTCGTCGGGTTCGTGGTGCCGACGAGCGCGCCCGGGTTCGCCGCCCGTGAGATCAGACACAAGATGTCGCTGCGGGCGTCGTCGACCGGGGAGATCGTGCTCGACGAGGTCCGGCTGCCCGCCTCCGCGGTGCTGCCGGAGGCGCGTGGCCTGCGGGCCCCGCTGTCCTGCCTGACCCAGGCGCGGTACGGGATCGTGTGGGGCGCGCTCGGCGCGGCCCGGGACTGCCTGTCCGCGACGCTGGACTACGCGCTGTCCCGGGAGCAGTTCGGCCGCCCGCTGGCCGGCTTCCAGCTCACCCAGGCCAAGCTCGCCGACATGGCGCTCGAACTGCAGAAGGGGTACCTGCTGGCGCTGCACCTGGGCCGCCGCGCCGACGCCGGGTCGATGACTCCGGAGCAGGTCAGCGTCGGCAAGCTCAACAACGTGCGGGAGGCGATCGCGATCGCCCGGCAGTGCCGCACCATCCTCGGCGCCAACGGGATCAGCGGCGAGTACCCGATCCTGCGGCACGCCAACAACCTGGAGAGCGTCCTCACCTACGAGGGCACCTCGGAGATCCATCAGCTGGTCATCGGCCAGAAGTTGACTGGTTTGTCGGCTTTCGCCTGAGCTCTGCTCGCCCATCCTCTCCGGTCGCGACTGTCGCACCCGTCTCTTACGCTGTGGACAGACCTCGATCAGACGGGAGAACTGGCGATGACATCGAACCCGTCATATGAGCCCGGTCGGGCGGGACTGCCCGAGGAGCCGACCGTGAGGCAACCGGCCGCGGGTCACGACCTGCAGCCAACGTCGGAGCTGCCGGAGATCGACACCGGTACGGGGTGGCCGCAGGGCGAGCGGGGGACCGGATCCCCCGGCGCCGCTGGCGGTTCCGGGGAACCGGTCCGCACGCTGGCCCGGCGCGATGCCGACGTGGACGGCGACGGTGACGGCGGCGGGGACGCGCCGGCGAGCCGTCGGCGTCCCAGCGGTTGCCTGTTCTGGCTCGCCGGGGCCGTCGCCCTGGTGGTCGTCCTGGTGCTGGCCCTGAACGTGTCGGGACTGCTGCCGCACTTCCACAACCCGTTCGCGTCGAAGAAGACCGACCGCAGCCAGCCCACCCTGCTGCTGTCGATCCAGGACCTGGCGAGGTTCGACGCCGCGAGCGGCAACTTCCAGGAGGTGATCGACGTCCAGCAGAACCGGTCGTTCATCCCGGACATCATCTTCAACGACCGCAGCCTGTTCATCTGCGTGGGCTCGGTCGACGCCTACGTCGATTTCAGTCATATCGCCCAAGGCGACATCACCGACTCGGCCGACCACAAGACGGCCACCGTCAAGCTGCCCGCCGCCCAGCTCGACAAGGCCAACATCGACAGCAGCAAGAGCTACGTGTTCGCCACCCAGAAGGGCCTGGTCAACCGCATCGGTGACTTCTTCGGCGGCGACCAGAACAAGGAACAGGAGCTGTACAAGCTCGGCGAGCAGAAGATAGAGCAGTCCGCCAAGGACAGCGGACTGGTGCAACGGGCCGAGGACAACACCAAGGAGATGCTGGAGCAACTGCTCAAGTCGCTGGGGTACACCAGCATCACCGTGAGCTTCGTGGCGAGCTAGGCTCCGTCGTACCGGCCGACAACGGCGTCGCCGGGCGACAGAGGGACAGCGGTGATCAGTGTCTTCGACCTGTTCAAGGTCGGTATAGGGCCATCCAGTTCGCATACGGTCGGCCCGATGCGCGCCGCCCGTACCTTTGCCGCCGCGCTCAAGGCCGACGGCACCCTGGCACATGTCACCCGAGTCCGCGCCGAGCTGTTCGGGTCGCTCGGCGCGACCGGGCACGGCCACGGCAGCGACCGGGCGGTGATCCTGGGGCTGGCCGGCGAGGACCCGGAGACCGTGGACACCGCCACGATCGCGGACCGGGTCGCCGCGGTTCGGCAGGCCGGTACTCTGGCCCTGCTCGGCACGCACGAGGTCGAGTTCGACGCCGACCGGGACCTGGTACTGCACCGGCGCCGTACGCTGCCGTTCCATCCCAACGGGATGGTGTTCACCGCCGTCGACGGGTCGGGTGCCGTGCGCGCCGAGCGGACGTACTACTCGGTCGGCGGCGGCTTCGTGGTGGACGAGACGAGCGGCGAGCTGAAGCCCGATGACACCCCGGTGGCGTACCCGTTCCGGACCAGTGTGGAACTGCTCGAACGGGCCCGGTCCTCGGGTCGGTCGATCAGCGAGGTGATGCTGGCCAACGAGCTGTCCTGGCGCGGGGAGGCGGAGGTCCGGTCGGGCCTGCGGCACATCTGGCACGTGATGCAGGACTGCGTGGAGCGCGGCTGCCGGACCGACGGTGTGCTGCCGGGCGGCCTGAAGGTCCGGCGCCGGTCCGGCGAGTTGCGCCGGGCGCTGGAGTCGGAGGTCTTCGCCACCGACCCGCTGCGGGTGATGGACTGGGTGACCCTGTTCGCGCTCGCGGTCAACGAGGAGAACGCGGCCGGCGGTCGGGTGGTGACCGCCCCGACCAATGGCGCGGCCGGCATCATCCCTGCGGTGCTGCACTACTACACCAGGTTCACCCCGGGCGCGGACGACGACGGGGTGGTGCGGTTCCTGTTGACGGCGGGCGCGATCGGTGTGCTGTTCAAGGAGAACGCCTCGATTTCCGGCGCCGAGGTGGGCTGCCAGGGCGAGGTCGGCTCGGCGTGTTCGATGGCCGCCGCGGGTCTGACCGAGGTGCTGGGCGGTTCGCCCGACCAGGTGGAGAACGCGGCCGAGATCGCGATGGAACACAATCTCGGGCTGACCTGCGATCCGGTCGGCGGACTCGTACAGATCCCGTGCATCGAACGCAACGCGAT
Organism: Rugosimonospora sp.; assembly: GCA_036494675.1. Classification (GTDB taxonomy): domain Bacteria; phylum Actinomycetota; class Actinomycetes; order Mycobacteriales; family Micromonosporaceae; genus Rugosimonospora. Next base: position 23,502 of record DASXOA010000306.1, on the reverse strand, counting down.
CGCGAGCATCAAAGCCATCACCGCCGCAAGAATGGCTCTGCGTGGTGATGGCGAACACTATGTGTCACTGGACAAGGTAATCAAGACGATGCGTGAGACCGGCGCCGACATGAAGGTGAAGTACAAGGAGACGGCGCGTGGCGGTCTAGCGGTAAACGTGATTGAGTGCTAACCGGGTCGGTTAATACACGTTACCGGCTAAAGATGGCACGTTTACCCGATGGCCAAAGTCAACACTCTTCGTAACAGTACATGACTCGGGGCGGGTATAGCTGGCCTGCTGATCCTTTAGCGCCCGGGAGGTGAACGGAGTGGCGACCGTCGCGCTCAAAGACGTGACAAAAGTGTTCCCTGACGGCACGATCGCCGTCGACAACGTCAGTCTTGACGTCGGCGACGGTGAATTCATGGTGCTGCTGGGGCCGTCCGGCTGTGGCAAATCGACGGTGCTGCGGATGGTCGCCGGGTTGGAGGATCCGAGTTCCGGCGCGATCGTGCTGAACGGTGAACTCGCCAACGATCTGGCACCGCGGGATCGCAAGATTGCCATGGTCTTCCAGGACTTCGCGCTCTACCCGCACATGACCGTCGGCGACAACATCGGCTTCCCGCTCCGACTGTCCGGAGTGGACCCTGAGCCGCGCTCCGAACGGGTCGCGGACGTGGCCAGCGCGCTGGGCATCGGCGACGTGCTGGCCCGCCGGCCGTCGCAGCTCTCGGGTGGCCAGCGGCAGCGGGTCGCGATGGGACGGGCCATCGTCCGCCGCCCCGGCCTGTTCCTCATGGACGAACCACTGTCCAACCTGGACAGTGGACTGCGGGCCGAACTACGGGCCGAGATTTCCGGGCTGACCCGTGAACTCGGTGTCACCACGCTCTACGTCACGCACGACCAGGCCGAGGCGCTGACCATGGCAGACCGGGTCGCCATCATGCGACGCGGGGTGCTGCAGGACGTGGGTACCCCCACGCAGGTGTACGGCCGCCCGGCGACCCTGTACGTCGCCGCGTTCCTCGGTGCTCCGCGGATGAACCTGCTGGAGGCGCAGGTCTACGTGCACCTCGACCGGCACATCGCGCTGCACATGGGCGAGCAGACGCTGTACCTGCCGTGGAGCGACATCCGGGCCCGAGCCGTCGCGCACTACCACGGCGAGCGCATCGTCGTGGGCATGCGGGCCGAGGCGCTGGTTCCGGTGCCCGTCGACACCGAGGGCGACGTGCTGCGCGGACGGATCCGCTACCTGGAACACCACGGGCACGAATCGTTGGCATTCCTGGACATCGGCGCGTACGCGGTGGTCGTCGACGACATCGGCGGTACCCCGCCGGAAGTCGCCGGCCCGCGTGGCCTGCGCCGGTTCGGCAACCTGGTGAAGCGGGTGGCCGGCCGGGGCGCCGAGGAGGAACTCGTCGGCGCCGGGGTCAGCAGCCACTCCAGCCGTGCGGCGAACGGCAAGCCGAGTCCGGGCGGTCGCAGCGCCGAGGGCGTGTTCAGCGACCCCGGCCGGCACCAACGGCGCCCGGCGGAGTTGGCGGTGCGCCTCGCTCCGTACCCGGCGGTCGGCAGCGGGCATCCGCTCGCCGTGTCGGTCCGGATGGAGGCGCTGCACTTCTTCGACGATCGCGGTCAGCGCATCGACGTCGGCTGGCGGTAGGCGCCGCGGAGCCGCGCGGTGGGTTCCGCGCGGCGGTTTCCGTGGCGGCGGCTTTGGCATTGTGGTGTGACGTTGTGACGGTGGCGCGGTGAGGTGGCGCGGTGACGGTGACGGTGGTGACCCTCGGCCGGCGACGGGGACGTCCGGAGGCGGACCTATCGTGGTGACGTGGAGGGAATTCTCGACGCGGCCCGCGAGGTGGCCGAGTCCGTACTCTGGCCGGCTGCCGCCGAGGTGGACCGGGCCGACCGGGTACCGTCCGGTCAGCTTGACCTGCTGGCCGCGAAGGGGTTCTACGGGCTCGCCACCGACCTGGACGCACCGGACTTCGCCCGGGTCGTGGAGACGCTGGCCAGCGGCTGCCTGACCACCACGTTCGTGTGGTTGCAGCATCACGGCACGGTGCGCGTGGTGGCCGCGAGCGAACGGCCGGAGTTGCGCGAACGGTGGCTGGCACCGCTGCGCTCGGGCCGGCGTCGGGCCGGTGCCGCCCAGGCCGGCGTGCTGCCCGGTCCGCCGCGGGTACGGGCCCGGCGGGTCGACGGCGGGTACCTGCTCACCGGCGAGTCGCCGTGGGTGACCGGCTGGGACATGATCGACGTGCTGCATACGGCGGCACGGGTGCGCGACGGCGCCGAGGAGACGGTGATCTGGGCGTTGCTCGACGCCGTGACCGGGCCGACGCTGAGCGTGGAGCCGCTCGATCTCGTCGCGGTCGCGGCGAGCCGGACGGTGCTGGTGCGCTTCGCTGACCACTTCGTACCCGACGAGCGGGTGACCATCACGGTGCCGTTCGCGGACTGGCCGGCGAGGGACGCGGCGGGGTTGCGCGGCAACGGTTCGCTCGCACTCGGGCTGGTCGACCGGTGCGTACGGCTGATCAGGTCGGACCCGCTGCGCCGGGACCTCGACGAGTGCCGTGCCGCGCTGGACGCCGGTACCCCCGGGGTCATGCCGGAGCGGCGGGCCGCGGCCTGCGCGCTGGCGAACCGCGCAACGGCGGCGCTCGCGGTGGCCACCGGCTCCGGCGCGGTGCTGCGCGGCAGCCATCCGGAGCGGCTGGCCCGGGAGGCACTGTTCCTTCAGGTGTTCGGCTCCCGGCCGGCGATCCGGGCGGCCCTGCTGGGCGGCTACACGCGCGACTGAGACTGGGCGCTCCCGGCCTCTCGTCAGGCGGGGGTGCCGAAGTCCTGGGTCCAGTACGGCGTGTGGCTGCCGTTGTAGGCCAGCCCGACGCCGATGTTGCGCAGCGCGCAGTTGAGGATGTTCGCCCGGTGGCCCGGGCTGTTCATCCAGGCGTCCATGACCAAGGCGGGGGTCTTCTGCCCCTCCGCGATGTTCTCCGCCGCCTGGGAGTACTTGTACCCGGTCTTGGTGATCCGGGTCCACGGGGTGACGCCGTCGGGCGTGTTGTGGTCGAAGTAGTTGCGGGTGGCCATGTCCTGGGAGTGCCCGCGGGCGGCCGTGGTGAGGCGGGAGTCGACGGTCAGCGCCGGGCACTTGGCCGTCTGCCGCTGCTCGTTGACGAGCGTGACCACCTGCTGCTCGTAGCTGGAGTTACCGGACGGTGGCTTGGCGGTGGTCCGGACCGGCGCCGCTGCGTGCGTCGGGGAGGCCGCCGCGGTCGGCGCGGACGGCGAGGCGGGTGGGGCGGACGCGGTCGGCGAGCCGGTGGGTGAGGCCGGGGCGCTCGGATCGAGCGTGGACACGACCTGCGGGTCGCCGACCGGGTGGATCGGCGGCTTGGCGGCCTGCTTGATCACCACCGTGAACATCCCGAGGACCACGAGGGTGAGCACCGCGGCGCCGCCGATAGCGACCTTCTGCACCAATCGCTGATGGCGGGCCTTGTCGTCGACGTCGACGTGTCGCGAGGGATTGAACAACGGTGCCTCCACGAACCTGTGAACACGTACCGCACTCTAACGACGACTCACCGCGAACCCGAGAGTTTCGCGCGAACCCGTAGAGACTAACGGCTTCCGGACCTGCTGGGACAGCCATCGATCCGGGGTCACAGCGACGATGCCCATCGATGCCCGGTGCGGTACCGGCTGGCTACCCGCCGTGGTCCACGGCGGGCTCCGGGCCAGCCCGACCGCCCCCGGTTTGCCGCGTCCGCGAGCCGTACCGCGCCATCCGGCATATCTTGACGGTCATGGCGTACACGCGGCTGTACCGCGACGGTCAGCTTGAGGCGGAGGACTTCCCCATCGAGGACGTCTCGGAGCACATCGTGGATCCGGCCGTGACCGTGTGGTTCGACCTGTGCACGCCGAGCCCGGAACAGCTACAGAAGATCAGCGAGGAGTTGGGGCTGCACCCGCTGGCCGTCGAGGATGCGCTGCACAGCCACCAGCGGGCCAAGCTGGACCGGTACGCCACCCACCTGTTCATCACCGCCTACTGCGCCGGGCTGGCCCGCGACTCCGGCGAGCTGACCAGCTACGAGGTGAACGCGTTCGTCACCGCCAACGCGCTGGTCACCGTGCGCAAGAGCGCGGCCTTCGAGATCGATCAGGTGGTGGCGCGGTGGGACGAGAGCCGTGACCTGGCCAGGTCCGGGGTCTCGTTCCTGCTGCACGGCCTGCTGGACTACGTGGTCGACACGCACTTCGAGGCGGTACAGGCGCTGGACTCGGAGATCGAGGCGCTGGAGGACCGGCTGTTCGAGGATCGGCCGCAGGATCGGAGCATTCAACTGCGCACCTTCGAGCTGCGCAAGTCGCTGGTCAACCTGCGCCGGATCGTGCTGCCGATGCGCGAAGTGATCAACTCATTGATGCGCCGGGACCTGCAGATCGTCGACGACGCGATGGCGCCGTACTTCCAGGACATCTACGACCACGTGCTGCGCGCGACGGAGTGGACGGAGTCGCTGCGCGATCTGATCGCCAACGTGCTGGAGACCCACCTGACGCTGCGCGGCAACCGGGTCAATACGATCATGAAGCAGGTGACCAGCTGGGCGGCGATCATCGCGGTACCGACCGCGGTCACCGGATTCTACGGGGAGAACGTGCCGTACCCCGGGTTCGGTCAGGTGTCCGGCGTGATCTTCTCGATCTCGATCATCGTGATCCTCGCCGCCGGCCTGTACCTCGTCTTCAAGCGACGCGGCTGGCTCTGACGTTTTCCGTTCCGGCTGGCTGAATCGGGCGACTTTCCGTTCTGGCTGGCTGAAGCGGGCGGCCCAATCCATTGATTCACGCGGATGTCCGCTCTAGCGTGTTGACACCCAGGTGACCCGCGGTACCCGCCGAGCCGCGTCAATCTCTCTCGGAGCGGAGCCTTGTCGTGATCAAAAGAACTGCACCCGGCCACGGAACCGTGCCCGGTCGGCACGGGCGTCGATGGATGCTGGCAGCCACCGGCGCGGCGGCGCTGGCGGTCTCGGCGCCTACCGGCGCGGTGGCGGCCGCCGCACCCGCCGGCGTGGCCTGGTCAAGCCGGGCAGCCGCCGTCCCGTACGCCACGACCACGGTGTCGTCGCTGTCCGCGCTGCAGACCGCGCTGAACGGCGCCGCACCCGGCGACAGGATCGTGCTGGCCAACGGCTCGTACTCGGCCAGCACCAGCATCAAGATCTCCAAATCGGGCACCTCGACGGCGCCGATCACGGTCGCGGCCGCGAAGGTCGGCGGCGTGACCATCTCGGGCAAGGCGGGGTTCAGCTTCGGCACGGTGTCCAATGTGGTCATCTCCGGATTCGTGTTCACGCACGGCGGCGGGCTGTCCGTACCGTCGACGGCGAACCACATCCAGATCACCCGCAACAGCTTCCAGATGCCGGGTGCGCAGGAGTACTGGCTGACCGTCGCCGGCGACGACGTGCAGATCGACCACAACAACTTCGAGCACAAGAGCACCATCGGCAACTTCATCGAGGTGGTCGGGCCGGGAAGCTCCGCGATGGCCCAGCGCACCTGGATCCACCACAACTACTTCCTCGACCAGTCCTACACGGGTGCCAACGGCGGCGAATCGATCCGGGTCGGCCTGTCCGGGCGGCAGCACAGTTCGGCCAAGGCGATCGTCGAGGACAACCTGTTCGAGCGGTGCAACGGCGACCTCGAAATCGTCTCGGTCAAGTCGACCGACGACATCGTGCGGTACAACACGGTACGCAACAGCAAGGGGACGATCACCCTGCGGCACGGCTGGAACAACCGGGTCGAGGGCAACTACCTGATCGGCAACGCCACCGGGATCCGCGTGTTCGGCAACAACCAGGTGGTCGTCAACAACGTGGTCGAGAACAGCACCGGCCAGGCGCTGGAGATCGGCGGTGGCGAGGTGCGCGACGACACCACCAGCGACACTGACCATGACGCCGTGGACCACGCGCTGGTCGCGTTCAACACATTCGTCGGCGACACGTCCTCGCCGATCCAGATGGGCGACGGCGGCAAGGCGTACCAGCCGAACGATGTCACGGTCGCGGACAACGTCGTGAGCGGCAGCGGCTCCGCCGTGAGCCTCAAGGGCGGATCGAGCCTGCACTACTCGGGCAACATGCTGAGCGGCGTGTCCGGGGGCGGCATGCCGTCGAGCGGGTACACGTCGGCGAACCCGAAGTTGGTGGCGGATCCGGCCGGCCTCTACCGGCTGTCGGCTGGCAGCCCGGCGATCGGTGCGGCGATCGGCTCGTACCCGCAGGTGACGCTGGACATGGACGGGCAGGCCCGGACGGGTACGTTCGACATCGGCGCGGATCAGCTCAACGGAAGCGGGCCGCTGCGCGAGCCGTTGACCACCGGCGGCGTGGGCCCACGGCTCCCTGACGCGGGCCACCCCGGCCATGCATCGGGCCCGGTCCGACTCGGACCGGGCCCGGCTGCGGGGTGGTGGAGCCGTCAGAAGAGCGCCGGAATGCCCTGGCTGTAGACGTCCTGGTTCGGGGCGGTCGTCCCCGGGTTGCCGCGGAAGTCGGTCCAGCAGGGATGCGCCACGAAGTCGATGCCCATCGCGATGGCGCTGTAGTCGCCGATGAACACCCCCTGCAGGACGTTGCCGTCTTCGTCGGTACTCACGAACTGGATCTGCGGATCGGCGGTCTGGGTGGTGATCCGGCGAACGCCGCCCGGCGCTCCGCCCCAGCCCGCGGAGTATGCGTAGTCGACGCCGACGCCGCCCGGGTCGTACGCGCGGGTGTAGTACGACACCACGACCCGGTTGGCCACCGCGGCCACCGCCGGGAACCATTCATCGGTACCGCTGCCCATCCGCACCGGCTTCGACCAGCCCTGGCTGCCGTGCTTCGAGCCGACGAGGAACGCGTCGCCGTTGGTCTTCACCGACGAGTCGCCGGAGTACTGGCCGTTGCGGTCGTCGGCCCAGGTGATCCACAGCCGGTCGGTCAGCCGGTCGTACACCATCTGCGGGAAGCTGTTGAGCCGGAAGTTCTCCCCGGTCAGCGTGTCCGGGAAGTCGAAGTCGCTGGCCACCTCCTGGCTGCGGTAGGTGCGCCCGCCGTCGCGCGAGGTCGCCACGACCACGGCGTCGTGGTCGTCCGCGCCGTCGCAGTCCGCGGTGGCGCAGATCGAGGTCTCGTACGCGATGTAGAGCGTCCCGTCGTTGCCGACCTGGGGGTTGGAGCCGGAGCCGAACGGGGTGATGCCGCCCCGGAACCCGGTCAGCGACGGCGATACCCGGGCCGGGCCCGACCAGGTGCGGCCGAAGTTGGCCGAGCGCACCGACATGATGGGCGATTCGAGGTAGTCACCGGCGCTGTCGTAGGTGAACCTGGTCCAGGTCACGTAGACGGTTCCGCTGGTGGGGTCCGCCGCGATCCACTCCTTGTCGTTGAAGACGTCGGTGGGTACCGGGGTGCCGGCGGCGGTGACGCCGTCGATCTGCAGGATCGCCGGGTCGCCCCAGGTGAGCCCGCCGTCGTGGGACACGGATACGGTCAGGCCACTGGCCTCCTGCGAGCCGTCGGTCGGCAGGACCCGGCTGAACACCAGGTTCGCGTAGTAGACGGTGTTGCCGGGGCCGAAGGCGATGGCCGGATCGCCGGCGGCGTCCATATAGGACAGTGGGCCGGTCGTCGCGCCGGTGGCGTACCCCAGGTGTGGGAGGACGACGTCCTTCCAGGTCTTGCCGCCATCGAAACTGGTGAGCGCGATGCCGCCGCTGTCGTTGCGCTGCTCCCGATCGTTGAAGATCCGGTAGTCGTTCGAGCCGGCGACCACGTTACGGGGGTTGTACGGATTGACCGCGATGGTGGTCTCGTTCTGCGCGGAACTGCAGCCGGCCTGGCTGCCGATCGGCACGATCGTGTCGCCCTTGATGGTGTCCACGTTCGGCCCGGGGTTGCGGTACGGGTTGGGCTTGCCGACGTAGTCCTGGCACAGCGCCGACAGCGTGGGCGAATCGCTGCCCTCGTCGTCCTCGCCCGAGGCGAACTGCTCTTTGAGCAGATCGTTGGGCACCGTGTGCTCGGACGGCTTGTCGTTCTCCTGAGCCCGGGCGCGGGGCTTGGCGGCGGCCCCCGGGTCGGCGGGTTCGGGCTTGGCGGCGGCCCCCGGGTTGGCGGGTTCGAGGTTGGCGGCGGGCCTCGCGGCGGCGGCCCCTGGGTTGGTTCCGGTGCTCCGGCCGGCCTGCGCCGACGCCGGTTGCCCGGTCGTGGCGAGTGTAATGGCGGCCAGCGCCGCGGTCGCCGTCATCGCGGCGGCCCGTAGTCTCGTTGGTGTCACGTCAGTCCTCCGTCCCCGCGCCACGCACCGACGCGCGGCCCGTTCGGGGTTTCGACTGCTGTCTATCAAAGCCTGGTCGGCGGCGGAACCGGCCGGCACCCTACGACAGGTAGGTGAGACCCTTGCGGTTCGCGGTCACGGCGCATACCGCGAAATGGTGATCTCGATTGTCAGGCGGGCGACCGTGCGGTTGTCCGTCATCCGATTGAGGTCGCGACCGCCGGCCCGCGTCCCACTCAACCGCCCCACGGGAGCGGGTACCGGCGCGTACGGCGGGCGAGGTGCGCGGCGATTGGCCTGTTCACGGGCCTGCCGGCTGCCGGCTGCGGTGGCTGTCCGCGAATGCCGCGCGTTGCTCGGAACCGCGCCGATTCTTCGTCCGGTTTGCGCCAGTGCGGCGGTGGCTCAAGTCATTGACATCGTTGCCCACGGGCTGCGTATCATCGCTGCTTGGCGCGGCCAATGTCCGCGCATCCACGGTGGATGCACCGGACTGAAGCCCCGCCGAAGGCACATGGTGGTCAGTTACGGGGGAAGGCGCGCCAGGATTCCGGCGCGGGTCGGCACCGGGTTCCACGCTCTGGACGGTGGATGGACGACCGCCGGGAGTCGGAGTCGGGGCGGATCGGCGCTCCGGACGCGTCTTCGATGGCGGGCCATCGTGCTGCGCAAGCCCGGTTCCTCGGCGGTGGCTCACGAGGGTCGCTCACCGCGTCGGTGATCGCCACCTGGCCGGTCGCACGGTCTGAACGCGGCTGTGCGCCGGAGCCTCCGTCGTCGAACCGGAGCTTGGCCGGACCCGGCGACCGTGCCGATGCGAAGTCGGACCGGGCGACCGTGCCGATGCGAAGCCGGACCCGGCGAACCGAGCCCGACGAGAAGCCGGACCCGGCGACCGCGGCGATCCGAAGTAGGGGTGCGGCCGAGCGCACGGGGGAACGCCGGCCGCACCGTGCGTCATGATACATATCAATCCGTCGCCGCGGAGGTCCGTCGCCGAGGTCGCTCGCCGAAGGTCGGTTCCGGGTGGCCCGGGCGCCGAGAGGCGGGGCGGCCGGCCGCTACCGATCGGCATCATCAGGTACCCGGCAAATCCTCGCATTCGTAGTGCGACGGGCAGCCGCGACCGCAACGACGGTGTCCCGGAAAAACGAGGGATTGAAGAATCTGGCGCGCGGGTACCTGCTGGTTATGGTCTTCCCCGTGACCAGAAGGTGAGTCGTCAGATGATCGTTCTCGGTGTGATCCTGCTGTTGCTAGGTCTGTTCCTCCATGTCTCGATCCTGTGGACCATCGGCGTGATCGTCCTCGTGGTAGGCGCCGTGCTGTTCCTGCTGGGATCGGTGGGGCGGCCGGTCGCCGGTCGCCGTCACTATTGGTGAACCGGTAGCGGATCGGGTGCGGTCGGCCTCGGCGCGAGCCGGGACAGGCCGCACCCGATCCGTGTTCACCGTGGCTCCTATTGTCCACTGTGGAGTGATTCATGGGTGTGACGTGAGCCCAGGAACGTGCGGCGAGACCGGCGCGAACCTGTCCCGGGCAAACTCACCTCTGGCAGGTGAGCCCGATTCACCCGGACCGCATGAACGATCTGTTGCGTGTTCGATCGTTTCTTCAGCGGTAAGCCGTCCCGTCTGGCCGTTTCCGGCGTGTTGGCCGGGGCCGCGCTCGCGGTTGCCGCGTTTCCGGCCATCGGGCTCGGTGGCCTGATCGCCAACCGTGTCGCCTACATCTACAACCATCCCCCGCAGGAACTGCTCATCCCGCAGAACGCGCAGATCACCAAGGTGTACGCCAACGATGGCAAGACGCTCATCACGAACTTCTACGACGAGCGGCGTCACGATGTCACACTGGGCGACATCTCCCTGTATATGCAGCAGGCGATCGTCGCGTCCGAAGATGTCCGGTTCTACAAGCACGGCGGCGTGGACATGCGCAGCGTGATCCGGGCGTTCGTGTCCAACAACCGGGGCGAGTCCGCGCAGCAGGGTGCCTCCACGCTGACCATGCAGTACGTGCGCAACGTGCTCAAGGAGGACCCGAACCTCTCACCCCAGGCGCGCGTGGACGCCACGGCCAACAACGCCGGGCGCAAGATAACCGAGATGCGTTACGCGATCGCCCTGGACAAGAGGTTCTCCAAGCAGGAGATTCTGCGCCGGTACCTGAACATCGCGTACTTCGGCAACGGCGCGTACGGCATCGACGCGGCCAGCCGCTCCTACTTCAGCAAGCCACCCAGCCAACTCACCCTGCCCGAGGCCGCCCTGCTGGCCGGAATCGTGCAGTCCCCGGATGTGGACAACCCGGCATTCGGCGACCGCAAGGCGGCGCTGAGCCGTCGCTCGTACGTGCTGGACTCGATGGCCAAGATGAAGGTCATCACGCCGGCGCAGGCGGCCAGCGCGAAGACGGCGTCGGTGAACATCAAGACCAGCGTGGAGCCGGACAACTGCTCCGCGGTGCCGGCCGAGCACAACGACTGGGGCTTCTTCTGCGACTACCTGACGCAGTGGTGGGAGAACCAGCCGGCGTTCGGCCAGACGGTGCAGGATCGCAAGGACGCCCTCAAGGAGGGCGGCTACAGCATCGTCACCTCGCTGGACCCGAAGACCCAGGCGACCGCGCTGAGCCAGTCGCTGGGGGTGTACGCGTACGGCAACCCGATGTCCCTGCCGCTGGCCATCGTGCAGCCCGGTACCGGCCGGATCGCGGCCATGGCGGTCAACCGGCACTACTCGCTGGATCCGAACCCCGGCGGCGCCGACTATCCGAACAGCACCGCCCAGTTGATCGGCGGCAACGGCGGCATCCAGGGCTACCCGGCCGGGTCGACGTTCAAGATGTTCACCATGCTGGCCGCGCTGGAGGAGGGCAAGACGCTGTCGACGGAGTTCAACTCGCCGGCCAAGCTCCAGACGAGGTGGTACGCCAACGGTTCCAGCAACTGCAACGGGTACTGGTGCCCGGGCAACGACAACCCGTCCTGGATGGACGGCCCCCGGACCATGTGGAACGGGTTCGGGCGCTCGGTCAACACGTACTTCGTGTGGCTGGAGGAGCAGATCGGGCCGGAGAAGGCGGTGGCCATGGCGCAGCGCCTGGGCATCACGTTCCGGGCTCCGGCCGACGCCGACCTGGCCGGTGTCAAGGCGATCAACTGGGGTTCCTTCACGCTCGGGGTGGCCGACACGACCCCGCTCGACCTGGCCAACGCGTACGCGACGGTCGGGGCCGACGGCCGCTACTGCGATCCACTGCCGGTGCTGTCCATCACGGACTCCCAGGGCAGGACCATGGCGGTAGCGAATCCGAACTGCCGTACGGCCGTCTCCCCGGACGTCGCCAGGGCCGCCCTGGACGCGGCCCGCTGCCCGGTGAATCAGCAGTCGGCGTTCGGCAGGTGCGACGGCGGTACGGCGCCCGAGGTCGCTTCGATCTTGGGTGGCCGGCCGATCGCCGGCAAGACCGGGAGTACCGAGAACAACGCGACCGAGACCTTCGTGGGGGTGACTCCGCAACTGGCGGGGGCGGCGATCGCGGCGGATCCGGACAACCCGAACGATCTTGCGGGGGAGGGCGTGTCCTCCAGCGTGAACAGCGCGGTCGCGCACACCCTGGCCACGGCGCTGGCCGGGCAGCCGGTCGTCGGCTTCCAGCCACCGTCGGCGGCGATCGCCGGGGCCGCCGGTTAGCCTTCCCAGCGGGCCCGGGGGTGTGGCGCTGGCGGGCATTGCCGCCCCCTGGTTCGCCCCGGCGGTGGATTCTCCGGCGTGGCGTGCCCGCGGCGCGCCGTCGTCCCGGTGTGAAGCCCGCGCGCCGGGGTAACGGGCCTGCCACATTGGGAGGTGCCGCAGATGGTGGTGACAGAGCACACGGCAGTGTCGACCGGCCGGTGGGCGCTGCTCGACCAGTACCTGGCGGAGACCGCGCAGGACCTGTTCGTGCACGACGACCGGCTGCGCGACCTCGCCGTCGACGTGCGCTTCGATCGGGGGGTGGCGCACCTGACCGGCGAGGTGCCGGAGGACGGGCAGGTGCGGCTGCTGCGCGACCTGCTCGGCCGGATCGACGGCGTGTACGGCGTCTGGTCGCGGGTACGGGTGGCCGGCCGTACCCCGACCATCCTCGATCTGGGCTGCGGCCGGACCAAGCAGTACCCGGACAACATCGGCGTCGACCGGTACCCGACCCCGGCCGTGGACATCGTGTCGGACCTGCGCCAGGGGGTACCGGCGGCGGATCACTCGATCGACGCGGTGTTCACCGTGCACGTGCTGGAGCACCTGATCGACTTTCTGGCGCTGATCGACGAGTGTCACCGGGTGCTGCGGCCGGGTGGCGTGCTCCACGTGATCAGCCCGTGGTGGCGGTTCGTCAACGCGGTGGCCGATCCGACGCACGTGCGCTACCTGGACGTACAGACCATCAAGGGGATCTGCGACCGGCGGGACGGGTCGCCCCGCTGGTACCCGCTGCACGCGGCCTGCGACGGGGCGAGCGTGTTCGCCGACCTGACGCCGCTGGTCGACGACGAGCCCGGCCCGCACCCCTCGCACCTGGCCCGGTTCTTCGACTGACGGTCGGCTCTCCCGGCCCGGCCGGCCGGGCCCGAGGGGCGGCCCGACTCTCCCGGCCCGGTCCGCCCAGCAGATGATCTTGTAGCCTGGACGGCCGGATCGCCACCCTCGTACGCCTCGACGGGTACGGGTACCCCGCACCCCGGGCCGCCCCGTCGCGTACCGGGAGCTTCGTGGCCGACGCCGACGGATGGCTGATCTCCGCGACGTCCTATGTGGACGGTGAGCCCATCGTGCCGACGCCGGATCAGCTGCGGCTGCTGGGCGACGCGCTCGGCCGGCTGCACGCGCTGCCGGACGCGGTCGGGGGCGGCGTACCGGCCGCGGGTGAGTCCTGACGCCGACCGGACCCGACCGACCCAGCCCACGTCCGGCGCCGGGGCCAGACCGAGCGCGACCGAGGCCAAACCGAGCCCGAGCACCGCGATCCGCGGCCGACTCGCACGGATAGATGACGAACTGTCGTCATCGCACGAGGGGCACCGCAACGACCAAGAAGGGTCCGGCTAGGGTCCCGAGCAACACGAGTGACCACTGGTCCTGGGCCGCGAGGGACCCTACGATCTTCGACTAGTTGCGTGCTGACCGGACCGAACCCGGGCCCTTCTGCGTACTCCTTGGTGAAAGGGCGAATTCGCGACGAGAAAGGCTGTGGATGAACGTCAAACGCAAGTACCGGCTGGCCCTCGGGGCCACCGCCATAGTGGGGCTGGTGCTCGCGGCCAGTCCCGGGATGGCGGGCGCGGCACCGGCACCGACGCCCGCGCTGTCGACCACCGACCGACACCCGGTCATTGTGGTTCTCAAGAACCAGCACCCCGAGCTGAACGCCAAGAGCGCCCGCAAGAAGCGGCAGGATGCGGCACGCAACGATCAGGCCCCGCTGGTGGACAGCGCACGTAAGAGCGGCGCGACCAACCTGACGAGCTTCTCCATCGTCAACGGCTTCTCCGCCAAGATGAGTTCGGCCGAGATCCAGCACCTCGACGCCGACCCCAGCGTCCAGGCCGTGGTGCCCGACCGGATGGTGCCGATCAGTCCGCTGACCGACGCCGACAAGGACTCCATCAAGTCGATGGCCGGTCCGACCGCGCCGGCCGACCACGTGCTCCCGGGCACGTGCCCCGCCGACCCGAGCAAGCCGCTGCTCGAGCCGGAGGCGTTGCAGACCACGCACACCGCGTACCAGGACCCGAGCCAGCCGCAGGCGCAGAACCTGGTCGACGGCAAGGGCGTCAAGGTCGCCTGGATCGCCGACGGGCTCGACCCGAACAACCCCGACTTCATCCGGGCCGACGGCAGCCACGTGTTCGCGGACTACCAGGACTTCTCCGGGACCGACCCGAGTCTGGGCGGGTTCGGCGAGGAGGCGTTCGGTGACGCGAGTTCGATCGCGTCGCAGGGCCGCCAGGTCTACGACCTGTCCAACTTCGTGAACGAGGCGCACCCGCTGCCGGCCGGCTGCAACATCACCGTGCGCGGCGTCGCGCCGGGCGCGTCGCTGGTCGGCATCAACGTGTTCGGTTCGTCGAACTTCGCCATCAACTCGGTCATCATCCAGGCGATCGACTACGCGGTGAACGTCGCCAACGTCGACGTCATCAACGAGTCGTTCGGTGGCAACGCGTACCCGACCGACGGCACCGACCCGACGGCGCTGGCCGACGACGCGGCCGTGGCCGCCGGCATCACGGTCGTCGCCTCCACCGGGGACGCCGGACCGACCAACACCATGGGTACGCCCGCGGTCGACCCGAACGTCATCTCGGTCGGCGCGGTGACCAACTACCGTGACATGGCGCAGATCGGCTACGCCGGCATCCGCAACTTCGCCACGTCGTGGGCCAGTGAGAACCTGTCCGCGCTGTCCTCGGGCGGCGTGTCGGACCGGGGACGGGTGGCCGACCTGGTGGCACCGGGTGAGGACGGCTGGTCGATCTGCACACCCGATCCGGTGCGGTTCGCCGGCTGTCTCGGATTCAACAACAAACCCTCGCCGATCCAGTTCTTCGGCGGTACCAGCGAATCGTCCCCGTTCGTGGCGGGCGGCGCGGCGCTGATCATCGAGGCGTACGAGAACACCCACCACGGGGTACGGCCGGCTCCGGCGCTGGTGAAGCAGATCCTCACCAGTACGGCGACCGACCTCGGCCTGCCCGCGACCCAGCAGGGTGCGGGCGAGATGAACACCTACCGTGCGGTACGCGAGGCGATGTCCATCAAGGACGGCAACGGTTCGCCGAAGCCGCAGGGCGACGGCCTCATGTTCAGTTCGGCCAGCGGTGACACCCAGCTCACCGCCGTCGGCGACGCGGGCTCGTCGCAGGACCTGACCCTGAAGGTGACCAACACGTCGCCGAACAACCAGGTGCTCACCGGGCACGGCCGGATCCTCGGCAAGACGCTGTCCGACACGAAGTCGAGCATCGCCGTGGACATGACGTCCACGACCGGACCGAACTTCCTGGACGGCATCGACGGCGCCGCCGGGCCGACGGTGCGCAACTACAGCGAGACGACGTTCACCGTGCCGGTCGGTGCCGACCACCTGTCCGGGCAACTGGCCTGGCCGGGCGGGGGCGCGAACGGCCAGTCCGCGATGCGGCTCGCGCTCATCGGCCCGAACGGCGAGTACGAGGACCACTCGCTGCCGCAGGGCAACGGCAACCACGGTACGGTCGACGTGCGGTACCCGGCCCCGGGCAAGTGGACGGCCATCTTCTTCTCCACGCGGAGCCCGGCCGGCTTCCACGGCACGGTGTCCTACGAGTTCACCACGACCAAATACGTGGACTTCGGTCAGGTCAGCCCGTCGACTCTCACATTGAAGCCGGGCCAGACCGGCACGCTGCACGTGAAGGTCAAGCTGCCCGAGGAGGCCGGCGACCTGTCGGCCGCCGTCGAGCTGGACACGGCGTCACACAACACCTTCTCGGTACCGGTGACCCTGCGCACGCTGCTGTCGAGCAAGACCGATGGCGGTGCCTTCCATGGCACGGTCACCGGTGGCAACGGCCGGGGCAACCCGGGTGCGCAGACGCAGGCGTACTTCTTCGACGTGCCGAAGGGCAAGAAGGACCTGGGTATCGACCTGACCCTGGCCAAGGACCCGAACCAGGCGGTGTTCGCCGCGGTACAGGGACCGGACGGTCAGGTGCTGTCGCTGTCCACCAACCAGGGTGTGGACGACGACGGCAACGTGGTGGCGATCGCGTCGCTGCAGGGCTACGTGCGCGCCCCGGCGGCCGGGCGGTGGACGCTGTTCATCAACGTCAACAACCCGACCAGCGGTACCGCGCTGGCTCAGCCGTTCACCGGACACCTGAAGTACAACGCGGTGGACGTGAAGGCCTCCGGGGTGCCGAGCGGCACGGTGGCGGCGGGCAAGCCGGTCACGGTCAGCGTGAAGGTGCACAACACCGGGTCGGCACCGCAGGCGTACTTCGCCGACCCGCGGCTGACCGCGTCGAAGGACTACCCGCTGCTGGTACAGCCGGGGTCCGACTCGACGATCGCGCTGCCGTTCCCGGCGACCGCGATCGGGCCGGTGTGGCTGGTGCCGACGGAGAGCACGAACTTCACCGTCGAGCAGTCGTCGACCATTCCGGCCGACTTCGACCTGTCCGCGCTGAACAACGGGGTGCCCGAGCTGTACGGGGCGTCCCAGGGTCTGACCGCGATCGCGTCGCTGACCGCGAACCGGGTCACCCAGGGGCCGTGGCAGGCGGACCCGACGCCGATCGGACCGACCAACGGGCCGGTCAGCGGTAGCGCGACGCTTGCCGGCGTGGTGCACACCCAGGCGTTCGACGGCGCGGCGACCTCGTCGACCGGGGACTTCTGGTTCACCGCGACGCAGGCCACGCCGCCGGCGTTCAGTCCGCTGGTGTTGCAGCCGGGTCAGTCCGGCACGATCACCGTGACCTTCACGCCGAGCGGGGCGAAGGGCTCGAAGGCCAGCGGGGTGCTGTACGTGGACACCTTCTCGTCGTACCTGTTCAGCGGGGACGACGTGGCGGCGATCCCGTACTCGTACACGATCAAGTGAGTTAGCGGTATCGGCGGCGGCCCGGGGGCTTGGCTCCCGGGCCGCCGTTGTCTGCCCGCCGTTGTCTGTTCTCGCCGTTATCGAACTGTGATGGTGTCACGTATCTGCCGGGGGGGCAGCGCCGCTCTGGCCCCATGAGGTACATCGATGCCGGTAGCGTCGCTGGACAGACGATTTGGAGACCGCTGATGAAGCTCTACTTCCCGCCGCCCGGTGACAGCTCGGTGCCGCGGCCGGGGTCGACGGTCCGACCAACCGCGGTACCGTCCATTCCGGACAGTGTGCTGGACCGGCACGGCGCCCGGGTGCTGCGCCCCGCCGAGGCGGTCCGCCTGGCCGGCGGCCCGGCACCCGCGAGCACCGTCTACCGGTCCGGAGTCCTGCTGGTACCGCAGGATCTGCTCACCGGCGAGCGCGCCGCGCTCGATGGTTTCAACGAGGCGCTGGCCGGTGCGGGGTTCACCCTCATGGCGCCGGAGTCCGTGAGCGACGCCTTGGCGGCCCCCGGCGGGTCGGCGGGGGAC
This sequence comes from Rugosimonospora sp., assembly GCA_036494675.1. Lineage (GTDB taxonomy): Bacteria > Actinomycetota > Actinomycetes > Mycobacteriales > Micromonosporaceae > Rugosimonospora. Next base: position 5,991 of record DASXOA010000306.1, on the reverse strand, counting down.
ACCCTGCACCGGCCGGCCGCGCTGGCCGCGTCCGGCGGTGGCCAGCCGGTCGCCGTGGACGCGTGGCAGGCGCTGCAGGCTCTGCGCGCCGCCGGCCAGCGCGGCGATCTCGACGTCGCCGCGGTGAACCGGGTCCAGTTGGACCACCTGCTGGTCGGCGCGAACATCGCCACCCAGGGCAGCGGTGACACCGAGGGGCTCAGCCTGGGCACCCCGCAGGCGGCACTGGACGGCCGGATCCCGGTCGACGTCATGCTCCCCGCGCCCGCCCGGCGGACGCTGCGCGAGCTCGGAACCGGGCGGCGGCCGGTGATGGCCGTTCTCGACACCGGCTACGCCCCGCACCCGTGGCTCGACGTGGTCGACCGCTCCACGGCCGCGCCGGCCGACGAGTTCGTGGTGGTCGACGGCGCGATGCAGCAGACCATCCGGGACGCCGCGGCGGCCGGTGCCGCGATCGCCGGCCTGCCCACCGAGATCCTGGACGGCTACCTCGACCAGCCGGCCGTCGCCGAACCGCTGGCCGGCGAGCTGGACTCGCACGCCGGGCACGGCACCTTCATCGCCGGCCTGATCCGCCAGATCGCGCCGGACGCGCAGGTGCGAGCGGTCCGGGTGATGCACCCGGACGGGGTGGCCTACGAGAGCGACGTGCTGCTCGCGCTCACGCTGATCGCCGACGAGACCCGACGGGCGCAGCGGGGCGATGCCGGCGCGCAGCCGGTCGACGTGGTCTGCCTGTCCCTCGGGTACTTCGACGAGGGCGACGCCGCCGCCCAGGCGACCGGGCAGCTCACCCAGGCGATCGACGCGTTGACCGGGCTCGGGGTGCTGGTCGTCGCGGCGGCCGGCAACTACGCGACCAGCCGCGAGTTCTACCCGGCGGCGCTGGCCGCCCGGCCGTCGCGGGGCGCCTTCCCGGGGGTCGTATCGGTCGGCGCGCTCAACCCGAACGGCACGATCGCCCGGTTCAGCGACGAGGCACCGTGGGTCACTCTGTACGCGCCCGGGGTGGCGCTGCTGTCCACCTTCCCGGCTGTCGCCGGATCGGTGAATCCGGCCGAGACCGTGGACGGCTCCCCGCGCCGGCGGGAGAGCCTGGACCCGGACGACTTCCGGGCCGGCTTCGCACTGTGGAGCGGCACCTCGTTCGCCGCGCCGGTGGCCGCCGCGATGCTGGCCAACCTGATCCTGGCGCAGGGGGCGGCGCTCGACGAGCGCGACGGCCCGGCCGCCGTACGCCGGGCCGGTCAGGCCTGGGACGCGCTACAGAAGAGCTGGCAGTGAACGCGCACGTGGCTCCCGTACCGGCGGGGGCGCAGCCGGAGCCGGGTTGGCACACAGACGGGTCGCCGGTACGCCGCCCCGGGCGCGACACCCGGGCACCGGCGCCGGACGATCGCCGGCAGCGCCTGGCCGACCTGTTGCGCAGCGCGCGTGCGGGCCGGCGGGAGGACCTGCACCAGATCGTCGCCGAGCTGACTCCGCTGCTGTGGCACGTGGCCCGCGCTCAGGGGCTGGACGCGGCGACGTGCGACGACGTGGTCCAGACGACCTGGCTGTCGCTGCTGCGCAACCTGGATCAGATCCGTTCGCCGGAGGCGCTGAGCGGCTGGCTGGTGACAGTCGTGCGGCGCGAGGCGAGGCGGGCGAGCGGCGCGGGCATCCGGGAGCGGCCGGTCGCGGTGGATTCGCTGGAATCGGTACCGGACGACGGCCGGCCGGTCGACGAGGCGCTGGTCGACGGGGAGCGCGGCACCGCGCTGTGGCGGGCGGTGCGCCAACTGCCGCAGCGCTGCCAGGAACTGCTGCGGGTGGTCGCGTTCGTCGACCGGCCCGACTACGAGTCGGTGGCCGCCGCGCTGGGCATGCCCCGGGGCAGTGTCGGCCCGACCCGGGGTCGCTGCCTGGCCAAGCTGCGCAGTCTGCTGACGTCCCAGCCCGAGTGGAGCGTGCCGTGACCCCCGGTCCCGAGCCCGCGCGGCCGGGCACCGGTGAGCCGCGCGACGGGGCCGATCTCGCGATGGCGTTCGGTCGCCAGGCGGCGCCGCCCGGCAGCGACGAGCCGATCGACGAGATCGACCTCGCCATCCTGGCCGGTCTCGCCGGGCTCTACTGCCGCGCCGATCCGGTGCCTCCCGAACTGGTCGAGCGGATCCAGTTCGCGATGGAGCTGGAGGATCTCGACGCCGAGGTGTCCCGGCTGCGGGACGACTCCGACCTCGCCCCGGCCCTGGCGCGCGGCGAGGAGCAGAGCCGCACCGTCACGTTCGACAGTTCCCACCTGACCATCATGATCACTATCAGCGTGGTCATCGACGACACCGTACGGCTGGACGGCTGGCTCGCGCCGCCGGCCGCGCTGCGGATCGAGTTGCGTACCTCGTCGGGGCGGCTGGAAACCGACGCCGACGAGCAGGGCCGGTTCGTCATCGAGTCGGTGCCCCGCGGGCTCGCGCAGCTTGTGGTGCGCACCTCGGTAGACGGCGCGGCGGGCGACGACAGATCCGTGGTGACGCCGTCGATCGTGATGTAGTTCGATGACCGTCCGCCCGGTCGAGCCGGTCGCGCGTCGGCTGCACGCCGACGGTGTGGCGGCCATGGCGGAGGGTCGGCCGGGCGACGCGGTACGGCTGCAACGCGCCGGCCTCGCGCTGCTCGGCTGGCAGGAGAACGCCACGGGCCCCGGCGGCGCGTACGGCGCGCTCGCCGGACGGCTGCTGATCAGCCTCGCGTACGCCGAGGCCGAACGGGGCCGCACCCGGTACGGGTTCGACCTGCTGGCGCAGGCCGAGGGGCTGATCGAATCCGGCGATCGCGGGGTGCTGGTCCAGCAGCGGGCGCTGATGCTGCTGCGCACCGGCCGGTTCACCGACGCTCTCGCGGGCTTCGACGAGGCGATCCCTTTGCTCGGCGGCGACCGGCACGTGGCGGTGCTGTGCACCACGCTGCTCAACCGCGCGGCGCTGCACCTGCACGCCGGCCGGGTCCGGGCCGCCCGCGACGACCTGGCCAGCTGTGAACGGCTCGCCCAGCGGGGCGACCTGCCCCTGGTCGCGGCGAAGGCGCTGCACAACGCCGGGTACTGCGACCTGCTGCGCGGCGACCTGCCCCGCGCCCTGGACGCGTTCGGCGCGGCCGAGCCGCTCTTCCAGCGGTACGGGCCCGGATTCCTGCCGATGCTCACCGCGGCCCGGGCCCGGGCACTGCTGTCCGCGGGCCGCGCCGGCGCGGCCGGTCGGCGCCTGGCCGAGGCGATCGCCGAGTTCGCCCGGCACCGGCTGAGCCAGGAGCTTGCCGAGGCGGAACTGCTCCGGGCGCAGGCCGCGCTGGATTACGGGGATCACGCGGCGGCGGCCGAGGAGGCCAGGCGTGCGGAGCGGCGGTTCCGCCGGCGCGGCAACGACGCGTGGGTGGGGATGGCCGCGCTGACCAGGCTGCGGGCGCAACTGCCGGTGAGCCGGGCGCCGGGTGGTCTCGCCGACCGGGCGGTCGCGCTGGCCGGCCGGCTGCGCGAGATGGGGCTGGCCCGGGACGCGGAAATGGCCGACCTGCTCGGGGTGCGTGCCCTGGTCGCCGCCGGCCGGGTGGAACGGGCCCGCGGGCTGCTGGACGGGATCCCGCGTGGCCACCCTCCGGCGTCGCTGGAGCTGTTGCTCACCAGGCGGATCGTGCGCGCCGAACTGGCCGCCGCGCAGGGGCGCCGCGGTACGGCGCTGGCGGAGATCCGCCGGGGCCTGGCGGTGCTCCAGGACCGCCGCAGCCGGCTTGGCAGCCGCGACCTCCAGGTGGGCATCACCGCGTTGGGCCGCGAGCTGGCCGAGGCCGGGTTCGAGGCGGTGGTGGACGCCGGGCCGCCGGCCGCGATCTTCGACTGGTCGGAACGGGCGCGGGCGCAGGCGTTCCAGGTACCGCCGGTACGCCCGCCGGCCGATCCGGTACTCGCGGAGGCGCTGGCCGAGCTGCGCCAGGTACGGGAGACCATGCGTACGGCCGAGCTGGAGCGGCGCCGGGTGCCGGGTGCCCGTACCCGCGCTACCGAGCTGGAGCGGACCATCCAGGAGCGGGTCCGCCGGGTCGCCGGCCCCGGTCAGACCGTTCCGGTGGCCGGCCTGGCCGACATCGCGGCCGAGTTGACGGCCACCGACCGGGTGATGATCAGTTTCTTCACCCGGCGCGGGCGGCTGTACGCCCTCGTCCTCGACGGGGCGGCGGTCCGGCTGATCCCGCTCGGCGGCCACGCCACGGTCGAGGACACGGTGGCCAGGCTGCGCTATGACCTCGACGCGCTGACCGGGAGGCGGCTGCCGGCCGTACTGGAGGCGGCGATCCGTGGTTCGGTGGCGCACCACCTCGAGGTGCTCACCCGGGAGCTCATCGCCGGGCTGCGCGCGGAGGTGGCCGGCCGCGAGCTGGTCATCATCCCGACGATGGCGCTGTCCTCGCTGCCCTGGGGGCTCCTGCCGGACCTGCGCGGCAGGCCGGTGACGGTGTCCGCGTCGGCGTCGGCCTGGCTACGTGCCCGCCGCCGCACCGCGCCCGCGCGGCAACCCGGACCCGCGGTGCCGGCGGCCGGTTCGGCCCCGGACCCACGAGCCGAGCCGGTGCCGCCGTTGCTGGTGGCCGGGCCGGCCCTCGACCGGGCGGACGTGGAGATCGGCGAGATCGCCAAGGTGTACCCGGGCAGCCGGGCGTTGACCGGCGCGGAGGCCACGGTGGCCGCGACGCTGGCCGGGCTGGACGGGGCACCGATCGCGCACCTGGCCGCGCACGGCCACCACGAACACGAGAACGTGCTGTTCTCCCGGCTCGACCTGGCGGACGGACCGCTGATGGCGTACGACATCCAGCGCCTGGCCGCGGCACCCGCCTCGGTGACGCTGTCCGCCTGCGACGTGGGGCGCACCGTGGTCACGGCCGGCGACGAGATCCTGGGCTTCACGGCGGCGCTTCTCTACGCCGGTACGGCGAGCGTGGTCTCCAGCGTGGCACGGGTGACGCACCACGCCGCGGCCGAGGTGATGACCGGCTACCACCGCGCGCTGGCCGACGGCGACCAGCCGGCCCGGGCGCTGGCCGCCGCGTCGCAGGCCGATCCGTTCGCCCCGTTCGTATGCTTCGGAGCCGGTTGACGCCCGATGTATCTGTCCTCTTCCGGTCGCCTCTTATCCACGACGTGGTTGAAGAGGTGGGGACCCAACGCCTCCCGGGGGCAGGAGAGGAACGGGCGGGGACGTGAAAGAACTATTGTTGCTGCGCTTCCAGTTGGGCGCGCGGGTCAAGAAGGCCGGGGCGGTCTACTACCGGGTCGTGGGGCGGACCGCGTGCGACGACCGGGTCTACTGGTTCTATTACGAGACCAGGGGGCCGGACGTCTACGTGAAGGCGCAGTTGCTGGGACCGGTGACGGTGGGCGGGCAGTCGAACCTGTTCGCGATCCCGTACGACGCGGACCGGCACTGGCGCAGCGGTCAGTACCACGCGGCGCTGCCGATCGCCCGGCGGCCGGCGACGGTCGCGTTGGAGTTGCTGGACGGCGTCGGGCACCATCTCGGTCGGCTGAGGTACCACCTCGGGACGGTGGGCGGGTCCGGATCGGTGGACGTGTCCGCGACGACGGACCGGGACCACGGGGCGGGCTGGGGCGACGGGGCGGACTGGGGCGATGGTGTCGGGCTGCGGGTCGACGTCCGGGAGTCGGGCGGGCCCGACCGGCCGTGGGGCGGCGCCCCGCGTGAGGGACCGGTGCCGGCGGCGAGGCCGTCGCGCGAACTGGCACCCTGCTGACCCGCGTGGGGTAGGCCGGGAGGCTACTCCAGGCTTTCCACGAGCAGCAGTCGCCGGGCCAACGCGTCCTGCCGTACGGCGAGCGCGACCGCGTACTCCGGCGAGGAGTACCACTCCCGGGCCCGCTGCATGCTCGGGAACTCCACGATGACCAGGCGGCGCTCGCTGGGCCAGCTGCCTTCGAGCGCCGCGGGCATCGCCCCG
>DASXOA010000305.1:0-4487 GCA_036494675.1 Rugosimonospora sp. | reverse complement strand
GGTCCGGCGGAGGTGTCGGCGGTGACGGCGGACGCCAAGACGTACCCGAAGGTGCGTTTTGTGGTGGTCGGCGGCGGCGCGGCTGGGCCGAATGTGACCGAGGTGGGCGTGACGCAGGTATCCGCGGTTCACGCGCAGGTGAAGCAGCTGATTGTGGCGGCCGTGGGTAGTTGATTTTGCGCTATTCGTGATTCGCGATCTTTGGGGTAGCCGGAAATCAATGCCTCGAAGCTTGCGCACGTGTGCAGGTGACGTCCGGTTCGCCCTCATTCATAGGCCTTGATGGAAACCCTGGTCTTCCATCAGACTGCGCTGCGTCCGTGATCGTTCACTGCGGGGAGTCAGTTCATGGGGGCGCGGTTCATACGGCGTGCGCGGCGTTCGGGGCGGTTGACCCGTCGGGTCGTACTTCTGGTCGTCGTGACGATGGCGTTGGTGACCGCGGTGCCGCAGCAGGATCTGTTGCAGTACCGGAAGGATCCGTTCCCGCTGTCGTGGTTGTGGCGGGCGTTCTCGTTGCCGGCGGGGTGGAGTTCACCGGCGATGCCGGCGACGCCGCAGCAGCAGAGCGGGACCGCGGCCGGGAAGGCGCATCTGGCTTCGGCGGATTCGACGCGGGCGGCCGGCGGTGTCGGCGGGGCGCCTGGCAAGGGCGCGGGGCAGCTGAGTCCGTACCAGGTGCACAAGAAGCCGGTGGTGGCGGGGACGACGGGGGCGCAGCCGGGCGACCATGACTTCAACCCGGCGACGAGTAAGCGGATCGCGGCGCAGTCGACGGCGACGTCGGACGTGTACCAGAACGTGGATGGTACGCAGACCGAGAGGGTGTACGAGGGGCCGGTGAATTTCTGGGCCGCGGATGGTGCCTGGACGCCGATCGACACCACGTTGAGCAAGGGCAGCGATGGGCGCGAGCACGAGCGCGGCAACCGGGACCAGGTGGATTTCGCCGCTGCCGCCGCCGATCCGTCACTGTCGTCGATGAGGCTGGCCTCGGGGCAGTCGTTGTCGTACTCGTTGCAGGGCGCGGCGAACGTGGCCGCGACGGTCGACGGGTCGACTACCACGTATCCGGGTGTGCTGCCGCAGACCGATCTGTCGTTGACCGCGACCGGGGATGGCATCAAGGAGTCTTTGATCCTGCACTCGGCGACCGCGGCGAGTTCCTGGGTGTTCCCGTTGCATCTGCAGGGTCTGAGCGCGCGGATCGGTGACGACGGGTCGGTGCAGTACGTGGATGCGTCGAGTGCCGTGGTGGAGACGACGCCGACAGCGTTCATGCAGGACTCGAACTACAACCCGCAGTCGATGGAGCCGGCTGCCTCTCACGCGATCACGTACCAGCTGACCACGGTGGACGGTGGGCCGGCGCTGGAGATGACCGCGGATGCCGGGTGGCTGCAGGATCCGGCCCGGGTGTTCCCGGTCACGGTCGACCCGAGCGAGTTCGATCCCGGGGCGAGCACGTATGCGGAGTCCCCGTACAACGCCGATAACTCGGGTGACACGGCGTTGAAGGTCGGCAACAACGGGTCGGGGAGCAAGGCGTACTCGTTTCTGAAGTTCGACGGCTTCGGCAGCTCGTTCCTTGACGCGCACATCACCGCGGTCAACCTGCACCTGTTCGATTTCTGGGCGTGGACGTGCACGGCGGAGCCGTTTTCGATCAACCCGATCACGTCGGGTTGGAGTCCGTCGACGACGAAGACGTATCCGGGTCCGTCGTTCGGGGGGTCGATCGGCACGCTGACCGCGGATCCGGGCGCGGCGTGCTCGAACGACCACGGTATCGTCTCGACGGGCACCTGGATGTCGGTGCCGTTGACCGTGTCGACGTTCAACTCGTGGGCGGTCGGCGGCGCGAACAACGGGTTGGCGATCACTTCGTCGCAGACCGACGATCACCAGTGGAAGCAGTTCGATTCGTACCACACGACGAACATGCCGTACCTGAGTGTGACGTTCTCCGATGATGTGGCTCCGCAGATCGACAGCCAGTCCCCGGCCGACAACTTCGACTCGCCCACGCTGACCCCGGAGCTGATCGCCGCAGGCCACGACCCGGACCGCTTCCCGAACTCGTCGTTGACCTACGAGTTCGCCATCTATTCGGTGGACGCGTCGGGGGACCTGACTCCTATCAAGAACAGCGGGTTCCAGCCGTCGCCCAACTACGTGGTGCCGGCCGGGGTGTTGAAGTGGGGGCAAACCTACTACTGGAGCGTGATAGACGACGACGGCGCGATGGCCAGTAGTCCGGATGCGACGGAGGAGGTGCTCAACACACCGGTGCCGCAGCCGATGGTCACCTCGAACCTGTCGCAGAACTCCGGCGGTCACGGGTTTGACCCGAGCATCGGTAACTACACCACGTCGGCGACGGATGCGCAGATCGCCACCGTGGGACCGTCGTTGTCGGTGGTGCGGGACTACAACAGTTCCGACCCCCGTACCGGCGGCTCCTTCGGGGCGGGCTGGTCGAGCCTGTTCGACGCGAAGGCCACCGATACCGGGCCGACGGTGGTGGTGACGTACCCGGACGGATCGGAGGTGGCCTACGGGCGCAATGCCGACGGGACGTTCACGCCGCCGCAGGGCCGGTTCGCGACGTTCGCCGCGGTGTCCGGTGGCGGGTTCACGCTGACCGACAAGAACGACACCACCTACAAGTTCGCCCAGTCCGTGGGTAGCGGAGTGTGGGGCATCACGTCGATCGCCGACGCCGACGGGCGTGCGGAGACGTTCGGCTACACCGGCAGTCAGTTGACGTCGGTGGTGTCGGCCTCGGGTCGGGCTCTGCACCTGACCTGGACCACTGCCGGTGGTTCGGCCCATGTGGCCAGCGTGTCGAGCGATCCGGTCGGCTCGCCGCCGCTGTCGCTGACGTGGAGCTATTCGTACAGCGGTGATCTGCTGACCGCGGTGTGTCCACCGACCTCGTCGACGGCGTGTACGACGTACGGGTACGCCGCATCGTCGGGGTATCCGAGCACGGTGATGGACACCGGTCCGCATTCGTACTGGCGACTCGCCGAGACGTCGGATACGACCGCGGCGAGCAGTGTGCTGGTCAACGCGCACACCGACGACGGCACGTACAGCAACGTGACGTTGGGGGCGCCGGGGCCGCTGCCCGGCTCCGGCGCCACGGCGGCGTCGTTCAACGGCACATCGTCGATGATGACGATGCCGTCCAACCTGGTGAAGAACGCGCAGTACCAGACGATCAGCATGTGGTTCAAGGCGACGCCGGGCCAGAGCGGCGTGTTGTTCAGCTACCAGGCCGACCCGATCGCCAACGGCAGCAGTACGCAGATCTACGTGCCGGGGCTGTACGTCGGTTCCGACGGCAAGCTGCTGGGCGGCCTCTACTGCCTGTGTCCGGGCAACATCGCCAGCGCGAACTCGGTGACCGACGGTCAGTGGCACAACGTGGTTCTGTCCCGGGGGGCCGCGAGCCAGTCGATGTATCTGGACGGTTCCCTGGTCGGGACGGTGGCGGGCCCGATCGCGACGCTGGACCCGCAGGTCACTCAGAACGAGTACATCGGGACCGGGTTCAACGGCGGCACGTGGCCCGACGAACCGCATGCGGGTGGCACCGGTACACCCTCGTACTTCTCCGGCTCGATCTCCGATGTGGCGTTCTACACCAGCGAGGTCGGCGCCGGCACGGTCACTGCGTTGTATGCCGCCGGTGGCCGGCAGGCCAACGTGCTGACCTCGGTGACCCGTCCGAGCGGCAAGGTGTACGCGCAGGTCCACTACGACCCGGTGACCGGCGAGGTGACCCAGGTCACCGACGAGAACGGCGGTACCTGGAAGGTCGGCGCGCCGAAGGTCAGCGGGTCCAGCGAGATCTACGCCGCCTCGGTGCTGGGCTCGGGCCCGAAGGACTACTGGCGCATGAGCGAGTCCGATGAGCAGCAGCCGCCGGGCTCGGTCAAACCGGACGCGGTCAACCAGGTCAACGGCGGCAGCGCTTCGTACAGCACGGTCGCTCTGGGTGCGCCGAGCGCGTTCGGTACCAGCGACCCGGATACCGCGGTGACGTTCGACGGGGCCAACTCGTACATGCAGCTGCCCCCGGACGTGGCGCCGGTCAACGGGCCGACCTCGATGGAGTTGTGGTTCCGCACCACGAATGCCGGGGAGGTGCTGATCGGCTACCAGGGCACGCCGATGGGTGCCAACAGTTGCGGCTGCGCCCCGTGGATGTGGGTCGGCACGGACGGGCATCTCTACGGCGGTCTGTGGACCACGACGGGCAGCCGCATCATGAACTCCGGCAAGGTCGTCAACGACGGTAACTGGCACCAGGCGGTGCTGACCGGGTCGGGGCCCAACCAGGTGCTGTACCTGGACGGGCAGAGCGTGGTGACCAGCACCGGCGGTTCGGTTCTGCTGACCAATCAGCCGTACGTGTATGTCGGCGCGGCGTACACCGGGGTCGGTTGGACCGGGTTGCCGAACTCCACCAACGTGCA
>DASXOA010000304.1:0-13084 GCA_036494675.1 Rugosimonospora sp. | reverse complement strand
CCTCGTCGGTGAACACGGGCCCGAGCGCATCCCGGATCCGCACGGCCAGGGTGCCCTTCGGAAACGACGCCCGTACCATCCGCGCCGTCAACTCCGGCACCCCGTGATCATCCCGCGGTTCCAGCGACACACGACCCCCCCCGTTACCCGACAGACCCGACAATCATGGCAGCCCGCCGATAGACGGCTATTGGGGATTCCCCAACGGAGTCCTTTAGGGCGGAGAGAACGTCAATTCCTCCAGCAGTTCGGTGTGCATGATGATTTTCGACCTGATCGCGGAGAAGGAATTCACGGCACTGCTCCGCGCGCGAACCGTCGCGGTGTGGAAAGCGGTCGAGCCCTTCATCGAGGCCGAGCGTGTCATCAATCCCGACACCGGCCCGGAATTCATGTCGGCGCTGGGGGCATTCGCCACGAAGGCCGGGCGGATGTCTCCGGAGGTGGGACAGAAGATCCTGCGGGATTGGGTGGCCCGGGATCCCTCGGATTTCCCGCCGCCTGGACGATGGCGGCTCAGAATCGGGCGAAGGAACGGATCGGCATCCGCGGACCGAACCGTGGCGGCCCCGGATGTGCCGCCTGCAGCAGCGCGACCACCCGCGCGCGCTGACCAGTGAACGGCGCCAGCAACTCCAGCATCCGCGCGTCGGCCTCGCTGTACCGGCCCGGCGCCGACTCCCGGGAGCCCGCCCGTACCGCGCCGGTCAGCGCGTACACGACGTGGTGCGGGATGTTGTAGTCGCCGACGGTGACCGCGTCCGGGTCGCCGTATCCGAGCCGGACCACCTCGGCGGCGGTCCACTCGCCGATGCCGGGCAGGGACGTCAGCCGCGCGGTGGCCGTCGCCGCATCCGGTGCCGCCTCCAGCCGGTCGGCCACGGCGGCCACCCGGCGCAGCGCGTCGGCGCGCTTCTGCTCCACCCCGAACGGGTGGAACACCCAGTACGGCGACTGAGCGATCCGGGCCGGCTCGGGCGGCAGGAGCAGCCCGTCGAGCGGCCCCGGCGCCGGCTCGCCGAAGCGCCGCACGATCCTCGCGTACCCCGCGTACGCCTCCTTGCCGGTCACCTTCTGCGCCAGGACGGTGGGCAGCAGGTGGACGAACAGCCGTCCGGTGCGGGTCAGCCGCAGACCGGGGTGCTCGTGCCAGGCCCGGCGCACCACCGGGTGCGGGTCGGCGAGCGCGGCGAATCCGCTCACGTCGTCGTCCAGCCCGGCGATGGCGGCGGCACGGTCGACCACCCATCCCGCGCCGGCGCCGTAGCCGGTCGCTTCGGCCGTGTCGCCGTACCGGCGCAGGTGCAGGGTCGCCGGGCCGTCCGGGGTGCGCACCGCCCACCACAGGTCGGTCGCGGTCAGCCGGGCCGACGGGTCGGACGCGGCCACCCGCAGCGGGCCGAGGGTGCCGGTGAAGTCGTAGTGCGGCGGCAGGTTCAGCACCGTTTTCATCGGACCGCCGCCCGCAGGGAGCGTTGCAGCAGGCGGGAGTCGCCGAGCAGGCTGCGCAGCCGGCGCTCCAGACCGGCGATCGGGATCAGGTTCTGCGGTGCGCGGGGATCCTTGTATGCCCGCGAGGCGTAGCCGGGCAGCGTGACGGCCGACAACTGGGCCAGGCGGATCGCGTCGGCGGCCGGAATCCGGTCGCTGCACTCGACCCGGACGATCCCGCCCCACGGCGAGCCGGTCGGGCCGGGCAGCCGCAGGTACCAGGAGAAGAGGCCGGCAAACGCGAACACCGGCGTACGGTGGCCGACCGGCAACCCGGTGACCACCCGGATCTGGGGCGGCTTCAGGTAGTTGCTGTGCTGCGTCTTGATGTACCCGATCGCGTCGGGCAGGTCACGTCGTTCGCGCAGCCGCCCGTCCACCACCAGCAGTTCGCCGTCCGGGGCGGCCGCTCCCGCTTCCCGGGACGCCTTGAGTTCCAGCGCGACGAGCAGCTTGCTGAGGTCGCGGTCGAGGTGCTCGGCGGCGTCCCGGCTGGCCCGGTGTGCGACGTAGCGGGCCGGCCCGGTGCCGATCGACGTGGCGTCGGGCAGCGCGGTGAGCAGTGCGCGCTCGACGAGTGCCGAGGTCACCTCGGCGACGCCGCGCCGCCGGTCGCAGCGCACGACTCCGGCCGCGTACGAGGCCGCCAGCACAGGGTGCGCGTCGCCGGCCTCGTCGGTCAGCCAGCCCCGCGCGTCGTTGTGCATCACGCCGTCCACAAAGGACACGACGTCCGGGGGTGCCAGCGTGGTCATCGGCTCGATGGCGGCCCAGTCGCTCAGTTTCCGCTCGACCTGCTCGTCGACGTCGCCGCTGCGGTCGCTCGCCGGCCCGTCCTCGATGTCGACGCTGGCGCCGTACCCGTCGCCCCACGAGTCCCAGGAGAGGTTCACCCCTGTACCCGTTCCACCCGCGCCGTACGGGCATCCTTGCGCACCTCGAACCGGACCGGTACCCGTTCGGCCAGCGCGCTGACGTGGGTGACCACGCCGACCATGCGTTCGCCGCGGGCGGCCAGATTCTCCAGGGTCGCCGCCACAGTGTCCAAAGTGGACGCATCCAGCGTGCCGAACCCCTCGTCGAGGAGGATCGACTCCAGGCTGGCCGCCCCGGTCGACATCCCGGTCAGCTGCTCGGACAGCGCCAGCGCCAGAGCCAGCGACGCCTGGAACGTCTCGCCGCCGGACAGGGTGCGCACGCCCCGGCGCAGAGCCGCGTCGTGCTGGTCGATGACGAAGAACTCGCCCTTGTCGTGCACCAGCTCGTACTGGCCGCTGGACAGGTCCCGCAGGATCCGGGAGGCGCCTTCGACCAGCCGGTCGAGCGCCTCCTCCAGCAGCCACCGCTCGAAGTTGTTCGCACGCAGGTGATTGGCCAGCGCGCGGGCGAGTTGGCTGTCGCGCTCGTGCCCGGCACGCTGCTGCGCCAACCGGTCGGTCTGCTCGCGCCGCTCGACCAGCCGGGCGTGCGCCGCCTCGGCCCGCTCGACCGCGATGGCCGCCGCCTCGGCCGGCCCGCCGCGGCCGTCGAAGTCCACGCCGCCGTCGAAGTCCGGGCCGGTCGGCTGCACCGGGCCGGTCGGCTCGGGCAGCCCGGCGCCGGTGAACAGCTCCGCGATCCGGCCCGTCGCCGCGAGCGCCGCCGCCTGCGCGGTCTCCTGGGTGGCGGCGAGTTCGGTGCGCCGGGTACGCCGGTCGTTCCACTCCGTACGTGCCCATCCGGACAGCGTGCGCCACGCGGCGGCGAGGTCATCGCGGTCGGCCGGCGGCGGCGCGAGCGGGGCGACGGCGTCGCGTACCCCGTCGAACTCGCGCCACGCCGCGGCGAGGCGCTGCCGCGCCCGGGACGCCTGCGCGGTCGCCTTCCGGTGCGCGTCGCGGGCGGTCCGCACCCGCCCGCCCGCCGTGTCCAGGTCCCGTTGCAGCCGGCCCACCGTGTCCAGCCCGGCCCGCAACACCGCCGGCTCGACGCCCGCCAACCGGGTGTCCAGCGTGACCAGTTGCCGGTTCAGCGCGTCCCGCTCGGCCCGGACCCGGCTCAACGCCTTGTCCAGGTCGCGCAGGGCCCGCTCGCGGGACACCTTGACCGCGCCGGCCGATTCGGCCGCCTGCTGCGCCTCGACCAGCCGGGCGGAGGCGGCTCGCAGCGCCGGTGCCTCGGGCATGGCAGGCAACTCGGTGACCTGCTGGGTGCAGACCGGGCAGGCGTGGCCGACCCGCAGGTGAGGGCGCAGGCTGGCGGCCCGGTCGGCGGTACGCGCCTGCTCGACCGCGTGCTCGGCGACCGACAGCCGCGCCGAGGCGTCGCCGGCCGCCTCGGTCGCCAGGTCCAGCGCGCGCACCGCCTCCTCGTACTCCGCCTCGGCCTGCCCGACCGCGCTGGCGAAGTCGCCGCCCTGCACCGCGATGCGGTCCCGCTCGGCGAACTGGTCCAGCAGCCGGTGCATGGTGGCCACGTCGCCGGCCCCGGACAGCTCGGTGCGCAGCCGTTCCTCGTGCTCCTCGGCCGCGCTGACCGCCTCGGCCGCCTCGGCGACCGCCGCGTCCGCGGTGGACCCGGCCGCGGCGATGTCGCCGGCCTCGGCCGGGGCGCGCACCTCGGACAGCCGGTCCAGTTCGCCGTCGAGGTCGGCCAGCGCGCGGCGTGCGGCCTGCGCGTCCCGCTGCGCGACAAGCAGCACCGGTACGGCGGCGGAAACCTCGACCGCGAGCGCGCGCATCTCGTCCGCCCGCGCGGCGGCCTGCGCCAGGGCCTCGTCGGTGGCGTCGGCGAGGTCGGCCAGCAGCCGGTCGGCCGCGCCGAGCCGGGCGTCGGCCTCGGTCGCCAGGGAGGTGGCCCGGTTGCGGATCTCCTCATAGACGGACAGCCCGAGCAGGTTGACCAGGATCTGCTGGCGCTGTGCCGGTTTGGCGTGCAGGAACTCGGCGAACGCGCCCTGTGGCAGCACGAGGCAGCTGGTGAACTGCTCGTACGGCAGGCCGATCGCGTTCAACACCGCCTGTTCCATCTCGGCGGGGGTGCCGGCCAACGGCTCACCGAGGTCCAGCGGGTCACCGGCCGCCGGGTCTTTGTCCAATATGGACAGATCGAAGCCCTTGGGCAGCAGTTCGAGCCCCGCCTGGCTGGTGGTGACGCGGCCCTTGCCGTCCCGGCGCACCACCCGGGTCGCCGCGTACCGGGAGCCGGCCGACTCGAACACCAGCCGTACCCGGGCCTGCGCACCCGAGGGCGGCAGCGCGTTGGCCACGGCCCGGCGGTCGTTCCACCGGGGCACCGTGCCGTAGAGCGCGAAGCAGATCGCGTCCAGGATCGTCGACTTTCCCGAACCGGTCGGCCCGATCAGCGCGAAGAAGTCGGCATCGGTGAAGTCGACCGTGGTCAGCTCCCGGAAGACCGTGAAGCCCTCCAGGTCCAGCCGCAGTGGCCTCATGACGCCCGCACCTCGCCGTAGAGCCGGTCGAACAGTTGCGTGACGGCCGGATCGGCGTGGCCCCGGCTGCGCAGATAGTCGGAGAACAGCTCGCCCGGCGCCCGTCCGGTCCGGTGGGCCTGCGCCGAGGAGTCGGCCGCGGCCATCTCCGCGACCAGCGCGGGATCGATGCGCACCTCCAGCGCGCGAGGCAGCAGTTCCTGGACCGCCTCGCGCAGACCGGCCCGGGGCCGCTCCCGCACGTACACCCGCAGCCAGCCGCCGGGAGGAACGGCGGAACCCGGCTCCGGCCGCGCTTCCCCGGCGGCCAGTTTGGACAGCTCGTCGAGGGTTCCGCGCACGGTACGCAACGGTACCGCGGCGCTCACCGGTACCTGCCTGGTCTTCGCCGCGTGCCGCGTACTCACCTCGACCATGGTGACCGACGCGGTGTTCTCCTCCTCGCCGAAGTCCACCGCCAGCGGGCTGCCGCTGTAGTGCACCGGGCACGGCGCGAGGATCGACTGGGCCCGGTGCAGGTGCCCGAGCGCCACGTAGTGCGTGCCGGGGGAGAACACGGTGGCGGGCACCGCGTACGCCTGGATCGTGTGCGCGTCCCGTTCGCCGCCGCCCATCGTGCCGCCGATGACCGTCAGGTGCGCGGTGACGAGGTTCACGCTGTCTGCGCCGAAGCCATCGCTCAGCGTCGCCAGCAGCCGCCCGACGTGATCGGCGTACGTCTGGGTGGCGTCGGACGCCGACAGGTCGAACATCTCGGTCGCCCGGATCGCGTACCGCTGGGACAGGAACGGCAGCGCGACCAGCCGCCACGCCTCGCCGTCGCGGGTCCGGCCGTTCACGATGTGGTCGGCCGGCCGGTCGCGGACCGAACCCCGCACCGTGATCCCGGCCGCTTCGGCCCAGGCGCGCAGCGCGTCCAGCGCCGCACCGTTGTCGTGGTTGCCGGCGATGGCCACCACGTCGGCGCCGGTGCCGCGCAGCGCGGACAGTGCCCGGGTGACCAGCCGGGTGGCGTCGGGCGTGGGTGCCGCCGTGTCGTAGAGGTCGCCGGCCACGATGACGAGATCGGGCCGCTCGGCCTGGGCGATGTCCACCACCTGGCGCAGGACCGCGATGTGCTCCTCCACCCGGGACTGTCCCTTGAGGACCTTCCCGACGTGCCAGTCCGAGGTGTGCAGGATCTTCATTCCGGCCAGCCTCCCGGGAGATGGGCTTGCATCAGAACGGGATGTCCTCGTCGGACAGTGACGCGCCGGGTGGCCGGGCGCCGACCACCGCGAACGCGTCGGCGGCCTGGGTCAGCGAGCGCAGCGTGGCCCGGGGTGCCGGCCCCGCCTCGCCCGGCCGGGTCGCCCACGCCGGGAACGGGAACTCCACGACCAGCGGGACGGGCAGCTCAGGCTGGCCGACGAACATGGTGCCGGGCTTGGCGATCATCGCGCGGGCGCGCTGCGCCGGCGGCAGGAAGCCATATTCCGGCCGGGACGCCTCGGCCGGGTCGAGCCGGCCGACCACCCGGATCGCCGAGTTGGCCACGATCCGGCGTTCCACCTCGCTCGCGGTCTGCTGGGCGCCGATCAGCACCACGCCGAGCGAGCGGCCCCGCTCGGCGATGTCCAGCAGGATCTCCTTGATCGGGCTGGTCCCCTCCCGGGGCGCGTACTTGTTCAGCTCGTCGAGCACCACGAACAGCAGTGGCTTGGCGGTACCGGCCTTCTCCTTGCGCTCGAACTCGGCCTTGAGCGTGACGCCGACCACGAACCGCTGTGCCCGGTCCGGCAGGTTGTGCAGGTCGACGACCGTCACCTGGGCGCTGTCCGCCGTGCTGACGGCGTGCGGCCGGCCGGCGGGCAGGTCGCCCCGGATCAGCCGGCCCAGGTCCTTCTTGGAGCCGATCAGCCGGCGGGAGAACGCGTTGACCGTACCCAGCCCGACCGCCGAGCCGGCCCAGAACCCGCGCGTCGCCTCGTCCGCCAGTTGCGCGACGACGAAGTCGACGAGATCCGCGTAGGACCCGAGCCGCACGCCCTCGACGGTCACTCCACCGTCGGCCGGCGTGGCCACCTTGGCCAGGTGCGCGGCGACCGCGTGCACGACCATCGTGTACTGCTGGCGTTCGTCGTCGGCGTCGGCGAACACGTACGGCAGCAGGCTGTCGGCGCAGAACTCGGACAGCGTCCAGTAGAAACTGTCCACCCCGGACAGCCGGCTGGACACGTCCGGCGTGCCGGCCGGGTCACCGGGCCGTGGCGGAGCGTAGACGGACACGTCCGGGAAGGGCGCTGCGGTCAGCCCCAGCTTCGCGTAGGCGGACGCGGTGGACTCGTCCAGCCGGGAGTTGGGGTGGTCGAGGAACAGCAGGTCCTCGCCCTTCACGTTGAAGATGAGCGCCTTGGTGTTGACCGCCTCGCCGCCGAGCACGCCGGAACGGAACACCGAGTAGAGCAGGAACGTGGCGAACGAGGTCTTGGTGGCCACGCCGGAGATGCCGGAGATGGACACGTGGGCGCCACGCTGCCCGTTGAGGAACTCGAAGTTGAGGAACACCGGCACCCCGTCCCGGCCGGTACCCAGCGGTACCTTCTGCTCCATCCGGTCGAAGTACAGCGCCCGGGACCGGTCCTCGCCGGCCGCCCGGTGCACCACGGCGCCGGGCGACGGCGGCACGTACAGCTCCGGATCCACCCGGGTGGTGGTGATCTCGGCGGACTCCTGGACCTGCGCCGGCAGCGTGCCGTCGGCGATCGCGAACACGTCCGACTCGAACTGCGCGCCCTCGTGCCTGGCGCGCACCGCGGTGACCACTCCGGCGATCGTCACCGGCGGCTGGTCGGGCAGCTCCCGTCTGGTGACCACGACGTCGTCGAGCTGCAGGTACTCGCCGGGCGCCACCGCGACCCAGAACTGCAGCGGCGTCGCGTCGGCGGTGCCGAGCACCCGACCGACCGGAGCCTGCCCGGAAGAGTTCATGACCGGCATCGTGCCTCACTGGTGCGACGGCTACGGCCGGGGCACGCCAGGAAGCGACGAGGTCGGCATGACAAGCTACGCATTCCTCGCGTACCGCAGGAGGAGCGTGCCGTCGTCGTACAGAGCGTGAGCGAGCGAGAGCCCTTGAACCCCGGTACCCGGCCCGGCGGTGATTCGCCCGGCGCCGGGGCCGGCCAGCATCGGCGTGACGGTCAGGCAGACCTCGTCGACGAGGCCGGCCTCGGTCAGCGAGCCGAACAGGTGCGGCCCGCCCTCGCACAGGATCTGCCCCAGCCCGCGGTCGCGCAGGTCGGCCAGTGCCGCGCCGAGGTCGACCCCGCCCTGCCCGTACTCCAGCACGTCGGCCACGGACCGCAGCGCGGTCCGCCGGTCCGGTGGGGCGTCGGTGCAGGTGACCACGATCGGGCGGACCGGCGCCTCGGCCAGGGCCGGGTGGGTCGGCGACAGGTCGAGCCGGCGGGACACCACGACCATCCGGGGGTACGGATCGAGTCCGTGCGCGGCCCGCCAGTCGCGCCGCTTCCCGTCCAGCCGGATGCCGCCGTACCCCTCCTGGCGTAGCGTCCCGGCGCCCACCATCAGGCCCTCGGCGAACATCCGCAGCATCGCGAAGACGGTCTGGTCGCCCGGGGTCTGCAGGCCCCTGGAGTGCCCCTCGACCTCGACCGCACCGTCGACGCTGGTCACGAAGTTGACCCGCAGGACGGGATCGGTCGGCTGGTAGAGCGTGATGAGCCCGGCCTCGTCGACCGGTGTCGGGTCGGTGGCTGGCCAGATCCGGTGCACGGGCGGCTCCTCGGTGTGGTTGTCGGGATCACTCGCCGGGTGGTCCGGTGGTCGGTGGGGATGGCTCCGGCGGCCGGTGCTGGCAGTCGCACCAATTGCCACCCCGGCAACGATCATGCCGCCGGTCGCGACACGCCTGGCAGATCATCGCAACCTCCTCCGCTCGGCCCCTTGCGTCCAGAATGGTGCACTCGGCGAGAATGAGGCACGCCGGGGGAGCACAGTCGCAGCCGGATCGTGGCGGAGGCGGACACCTCCGACGCCGCCGGGTGGCCCGTCAGCCGAGAGGACACGATGTCGCGACAGATCTATCAGCTCAGGATCGCCCTGGTCGACATGGCGCCTCCGATCTGGCGGCGGGTGGCGGTGCCGGGTGGGTACACGCTGGACCGGCTGCACCGGGTGATCCAGTACGCGATGGGGTGGCAGGACTATCACCTGCACTCGTTCGAGATCGAGGGTGCCCAGTTCGGGGTGCCCGATCCGGAAGGTGAGCTCGACCTGCGCGACGAACTGGACGTCCGGCTGGACTCCGTGGCCGGCAAGGACGCCCGGTTCGGCTACGTCTACGACTTCGGCGACTGGTGGGAGCACGAGGTCGTGGTCGAGGCGCTGTACCCGGCGGAGCCCGACGAGCGGTACCCGCTGTGCCTGGAGGGGGAGCGGGCCTGCCCGCCGGAGGACGTCGGCGGGGCGCACGGGTACGACGCGTTCCTGGAGGCGCTGCGGGACCCCGGGCACCCCGATCACGACGCGATGCTGGAGTGGATCGGCCGGCGCTTCGATCCCGGGTTCTTCGACCCGGACCGGGCCACCGTCCTGCTGCGCCGCCTCGCCTGACCGGGTACCCCCGGCTGTGACCCCAGTCACAGCCGCCCACCGTCCCTCGGAGGTCTGCCATGTCCGCCCTGTCCTACGCCAACGGTCCGTCCACGATCCCGCTGCTCGGCGACACGGTCGGAGCCAACCTCGCGGCCACCGTGGCCCGCTTCCCCGATCGGGAGGCGCTGGTCGACGTGCCCAGCGGTCGCCGGTGGACCTACCGTGAGTTCGCCGCCGACGTCCGGCGGGTCGCGCTGGGCCTGCTCGCACTCGGGGTGGACCGGGGCGAGCGGGTCGGCATCTGGGCGCCGAACGTTCCGGAGTGGGTGCTCGTCCAGTACGCCACCGCCGAGATCGGCGCGATCCTGGTGAACATCAATCCGGCGTACCGCAGCCACGAGCTGTCCTACGTGCTGCAACAGGCCGGCATCCGGACGCTCATCGCGGCGGAGGCGTTCAAGACGTCGGACTACCGGGCGATGGTGGATCAGGTGCGCCCCGAGTGCTCCGCGCTGCGCGAGGTGGTCTACCTCGGTACCGCCGGCTGGTCGGATCTCCTCGACGGCGCGGCGACCGCCGACCCGGCACAGTTCGCCGCGCGGGAGGCCGGGCTCACCTTCGACGACGCGATCAACATCCAGTACACCTCGGGTACCACCGGTTTCCCGAAGGGCGCCACGCTGTCCCACCACAACATCCTCAACAACGGCTTCTTTGTGGCCGAGGGGCAGGGCATCACCGAGGCGGACCGGATCTGCGTACCCGTGCCGTTCTACCACTGCTTCGGCATGGTCATGGGCAACCTCGGCGCGACCAGCCACGGTGCCTGCATCGTGATCCCGGGTCCCGCGTTCGAGCCGGCCGCCACCCTGCGCGCGGTCGCGGCCGAGCGCTGCACCGTGCTGTACGGCGTGCCCACCATGTTCATCGCCGAGTTGGGCGACCCGTCGCTGCCCGACCACGACCTGTCCAGCCTGCGTACCGGCGTGATGGCCGGTTCGCCGTGCCCCGTCGAGGTGATGAAGCGGGTGATCAGCGAACTGGGCATGGCCGAGGTGACCATCTGCTACGGGATGACGGAGACCTCTCCGGTGTCCTGCCAGACCCGGCGCGACGACGACCTGGAGCGCCGGGTGTCCACGGTCGGCGGGGTGCACCCGCACGTCGAGGTGAAGGTGACCGACCCGGCCACCGGTTCGCCGGTACCCCGGGGCCAGGCCGGTGAGCTGTGCACCCGTGGGTACAGCGTGATGCTCGGGTACTGGAACATGCCCGACATGACGGCGGAGTCGATCGACACGGCACGCTGGATGCACACCGGTGACCTGGCCGTGATGGATCCGGACGGGTACCTGTCGATCGTCGGGCGGATCAAGGACATGGTGATCCGGGGCGGCGAGAACATCTACCCGCGCGAGGTCGAGGAGTTCCTCTACACCCACCCGGACATCGTCGACGCGCAGGTGATCGGGATCCCCGACGCCAGGTACGGCGAGGAGTTGGTGGCCTGGGTGAAGCTGCGTGAGGGCGCGGGCGAGTTCGGTGCCGAGGAGTTGCGCGCGTTCTGCGCCGGCAAGCTCGCCCACTACAAGATCCCGCGGTACGTCCGCGTCGTCGACGGCTTCCCGATGACGGTGACCGGAAAGGTACGCAAGGTGGAGATGCGTGAAATTTCCATCGCCGAACTGGGTGGATGATCACATTTCAGATTTGATTTTGATCCCACCGGTCAGCCGCATGAACTCGCCTTTCGCGGGCGTTATCGCGGTGTATGCCTGAGCGGAATTGAGATCAAGCACGTGGACGATCGTGCTCCCGATGTGTTCCTGCCACGAAAGAACCACCAAGTCATCGCGAAAATCAACGG
The DNA here is from genome assembly GCA_036494675.1 of Rugosimonospora sp. Classification (GTDB taxonomy): domain Bacteria; phylum Actinomycetota; class Actinomycetes; order Mycobacteriales; family Micromonosporaceae; genus Rugosimonospora. The sequence goes on along the minus strand of DASXOA010000304.1, from coordinate 1,697 downwards.
CCTCATACTCGACGGTATCGGAGAAACCAACACCGTCACCCGCAATGATCTCCACGGTCAGCTCGCGTTCAGAGAGAATAGTTATCCGCGGCGTGAAGGTCGCGAAGCTGATTTCGAGCACGTGACCGACCCCACGGGCACGGCAAAGTCGGGGCCTTCGGTGTTCATGCTGGCAGCAGGCCCAGTCGTTTGAGTACACGCCGGTTCTTGCGTGCGTTGTGTCGTAGCGCGGCGGCGATGTTGGTTGTTCCGCTGATCCGGAGCAAGCTGATCGCTGTGTTGCGGAGCGTGGCTGCCACGCGTGGGGCGTTCCCGGTACGCGCGTGACACGCATCCTCGCGGTAGGTCACGTCCCTAATCCAGTGAAGAACCTCTATGCTCCAGTGCCCGCGCACATAGGCCAGCAGGTCCGCGGGGCTGGCCTGGTCCGCGGTCAGGCTGGTGACGTACAGCATTGCCTGGTAGGAGGTCCGGCCGTTCTCGGTGACGGTGCGTTCGATCAGGAAGACCTGCGCGGCGTGGGGGAAGTTCAGGTTCTCGGGTGCGTCCAGGATCTGGATGGTGCGTTTCTCGTGGCGTCCCCGGTCGTGGTCTTCGGTGCGGGCGGTGACCGGGATGTCTTTCCAGCGCAGGGTGTCGAGCCGGTCGAAGAGGGTGGGCTGGTTGTCCAGCACGGGAAAGATGAAGTGCGCGTCCTTGGTCTGACGCAGGAAACGCGCGTTGGCGCGTTGCGTCTGCATCGCATCGCTGGTGACCACGGACCCGGTCAGATCCAACGGGGACAACAGCGGGATGAACGCGGTGATCTCGTTGCTCTTGTCAGCGACCTGCCGCTGGGTCAGCACGACCCCGGCATGGGTAACAGCGGCCAGCAGATGCGGGGCAGCCTCCCCAGCGGTCCGTGCCCCGCGGCTGGTCTTTCCGTCCACGGCAACCCCTGGCCTGGGCGGCACGTGCGGCTGCCGGGCGCTCTTACGCGCATGACGTTGACCCGCAGCCTTGGCCCGTCGGCGGGCCTTGGGATCCCGGGAAGGCCGCCGACCGGTACGCATCCGGGCGGCGAAGGCCAGCTCCGCGCGGCGCTGCAGCCACCTGCCCAACGCCGCGTCCAGCGCGTCACCGTCCAGCCGCGCGCACAAGCCACGCACCGTCTTCTCGTCCGGGCCGACGTAGCGTCCCGAAGCCGCATCCCATCGGGCACCCAACGCCTTCAACGTCTTCTGCCCGGCGCCCGCGATCCACTGCCCGATCGCGTAGAACGAGGTGTTGCCGGCCAGCACCGCCGCGAGCGCCATCGCCAACACCGCCGGCAGCCGGTGGCGCACACCGCGGGCATCCCGCGGGTCAGGCACCCCGGACAACGCGGTGAGCAGGCCCTCCTGCCCGGAGTATCCCAACGGACGCGCCGGCCGGCCCGGCTGGTTCTGAACATGCTGGATCAGCGAAGATAGCGCCGCGGGCACGGTACCCCTCATGATCTGTTGGCTTCGAGAACCGCAAGATCATCGGTATCGTGCCCGCCCTGTCAAATCCCACCCCGAGACTCACTCAACGCATTCACTCGCTGACTCTCCGACTTTGCCGTGCCCGTGGGTGCCGTTCCCGCTGTATCCGGTCAGCACGGCCGCGGCCGCTCCATCGCCGAAGAGGCTGTTGACAATGCCGGTACGCGGGGTTTCGTCGAGAACGTATATCGC
>DASXOA010000303.1:0-7652 GCA_036494675.1 Rugosimonospora sp. | reverse complement strand
TTGAGGTCGTACCCGTGTCGGGGCCGGAACTCCAGGAGTCCGAGGAATACCTGTCCGATCGGCATGCGGCGGACTCTACACGATAGGTATACACTGCGTGTATAGAGCCGGAAGAATAGTTGCTCGGCGGGCTTGGTTAGGGTCGGCGTTCAGTGGGGCGGTCGGGTCCAGCGGCGCCGGTTGGGTCGGCGTTCAGCGGGGCCGGTCGGGCTCCTCGCGGTCCTGGCCCCGGCGGGCCCGGGACCCGGCCTCCGGGGCGCCACCGACCTGTCCGGTCGTGCTGGCGTCGCTCGTACCCATTCCCCTCGGCGTGTTCATGCCGCCCGTGGTGGCGTCGCCGGTGGTCGTCGGGGCCGCCCCGGGCCGGGGCCGGCGCTTGTTGGCCGTGGTGGCCCGGCCGGCGCGACCGGTCGCCGTACCGATGAGCGTCGTGCGGCCGGTCGTCGTGCGGGTACCCGGTGTCCGGGTCGGGCCGCCGTCGGTCACCTCATCGAGGTCGGTGTCCGGGTCCATGGTCGCTCTGAGATCGGGGTCCCGGTCCACGGCCGCCGTGTCGAGTTCGGGGTCCGGCTGGTCTTGGCGCTCGTCCATGTACCGGGCCTTGCCCGTGGCAGCGCCGGTCAAACCGCCGTCTTGCCTTGCGCGCTTCTCTTGCGCGCTTCTCTTGCGCGGGTCGGCCAGGTACACGGAAACGGGCCGGCACACGGAAACGGCCCGGCCCGGCGGTGGTGAGCCGCCGGGCCGGGCCGGTCTGCGAAAGGGTTACCGACGTGTCAGGACGAGTAGCCCCGGGTCGCCATCCAGTTGGCGACGTCGCTGGTGTGCATCCAGTACGAGCCGTCGGCCACCGTGTCGGCCGGGTCGGCGATGAGTACGGTGCGCCCGTTGTCGGCGTACCCGACCACGGTCAGGTAGTGCCCGCCGTCGTAGGAGTGCACTCCGCCCAGGGTGTCCGTCGCGGTACCGGCGATGTTGGCGACGACCGGGTTGCCGTTGCCGATGGCGCGCACGACGTCGGACTGGAACTGCTCGGCCTGCGTCGGCGTCGCGAACTTACCCGGGATCGACGTGGTGTGATACGCCGTCGTGCCGTCGATGCTGTTCAGCACGCGGGTGGTGTCGACCGCGGAGTTGGTGCCGTTGATGGTCGTACCGAGCTCGCTGGCGACCTCGTCCTGGCTGGGGGAGTGGCCGTTTGCGCTCACCGCGATACGGGTTGCGGCGGGACCGCAGTAGTAGAAGTTGACCTGCCCCTGGTAGTCGTAGGTCAGCTGTTTCGCGGCGGGGGCGGCCGGAGCCGGTGCGGGCGCTTGTGCGTGGCCGCCCTTGCCGGCGTCGGTGCCCTTGCCTTCGTTGGCGTTCTTGCCGGCGTTCGTGTTCTTGCCTGCGTTGGCGTTCTTGCCGGTGCTCGTGTTCTTGCCGGTGCTCGTGTTCTTGCCGGCGTCGGTGTGCTCGCTGACGGTCGTGAACGTGCCCGAAGTCATGGACTTGCCCTCGGCTGCCGGCTTGATGTCAGCGGTCGTGACCGCCGGCGTGGTTCCACCGTTCGCGGCGGCCGCCGGGACGGCGATGCCACCGCAGACGGCGGCGAATCCGGCCGCGGCAAGGGCGGTCCTGCGGGTGGATGTCTTGGTGATGGACGGCAGCCATCGATTGAAGTTGGTCTTCACAAGAAGGCCTTCCGGGTTGAGGGCGCACAGACCTGGGCGAGGATTGCCATACGGCGATGCGGGGATCGCGCCCGCGACGATGTCGGCGTACCCGGTTACAACCAGGCGGCCCGGCCGGACATTCCGGCGCGGGGCCGGGCGGGCCTGCGGATCGCGGCGACATCGAGCGCGGCATCGGGCGGGCACGGATATCGGGTACGGGCCGGTCCGGCGCCGCCAAACGGATCGGACAACCGGTCGGGTACGGCCCGAACGGCACGCCGGGTCGGATCGAGATCAGTGCTCCGGTTTCGGCCGGGTGCTCCGGTTCCGTACCCCATGTCTCGCTTCTGCTTGCGGCTCGTCCCCCGCCGTGGCTGGAGCGGGCCGGTAGCGCAGGCCGTCCATCAGCAGGTCCAGAAGGCGCCGGCCCTGATCGCGTTGGGCCGGCTCACCGGCCGCGAGGGTCACACCGCTCAGGCTCATCAGGATGTCGCCCGGCTCCACGTCCGTCCGCACGGTCCCGGCCTCGGCACCCGCGTACAGCAACGTGCCGATCGCTGCGATCATGGAGTCGCGGCTCTGTGCGTACGGATTGCCACCCGACGCGATGACCGCGCGCAACGCGTCGGCCATGCCCCGCTTCGTCGTCATGTAGTCGACGAACCGGTCCATCCAGGTGCGCAGCGCGTCATCGGGTGCCATGGTCCGCAGAAGGTCGGCGGCCGCGTCGCACAGCCGCGCCAACTCATTGCGGTAGGCCGCCTCGATGAGCGCCTCACGGGTGGGGAAGTGCCGGTAGAGCGTGCCGATGCCGACACCCGCGTCCTTCGCGATCCCGTCGAGGGTCACGTCCGGGCCGTCCTGGGAGAATGCCCGCACGGCGGCGTCGAGCAACCGGTCGCGGTTGCGCTGCGCGTCAGCGCGTAGCGGCCGGGGGGCGGGGGCGGACACGGGCTCCTCCTCGTCGATGGCGATGAATGGAGAAACCGCCGATTCGGTACGTGCATGCGGAGGTTCCTCCGCTTCATATGGTACCCGCGAGGCCCCACCACTCCGTTCGCCGCGGAACCACCCCGTTCGCCGGGGAGCCTCATTGGTCGCCGGGGAGCCTCATTGGTCGCCGGGGCGCAGACCGGTGAAGGCGAGGTGCAGAATTCCGTCCACCTGCTCGGGGGTGACCGGTCGGGTGTGCAGCAGCAGCCGGTAGTACAGCGGCGCGTACAGCAACTCGATCACGTCGTCGAGACTGACGTCCCCCCTGAGCTGACCCCGCTGCTGGGCTCGCCGCAGCCGCTCACGGGCTGCCCGGACGCGTGGCTCGACGATGCTCGCCAGAAACGACTGCGCCACAGCCGGATCGTCCTGTGCGGCCGCGATCAGGCTGACGTAGGGCGCGAACTGGGGGCTCGCGAACAACGCCGCCACGCCGGTCATCTGCGTGCGCAGATCGGCGAGGAGGTCGCCGGTGTCGGGGAAGTCGGTGAGGGCTCCGGCCTTTTCGTTCAGAGCTTCCTGGACGACGGCGGCTTTGGAACTCCACCACCGGTAGATCGTCTGCTTGCCGACCTGGGCCCGTTTCGCGATCTCCTCCATCGTCGTCTTGCTGAGTCCCTGCTCGCGGCACAGGGCGAGGGCCGCTTCCAGGATCGCCTGGCGCGACCGCTCGCTGCGTCGCTCCTGGTTTGGCGTGGTCATGGCGCGAGCATAGCAGCGAGACGAGACGGGTCGTCTTGACTCGCAGCGAGGGGCCGGATACCGTCGGCTTCGCAAGACGAGACGTCTCGTCAAGCCAGGGGTTCGGTCCGCGACCGCTCGGGCCGGACCCACATCGCAACGCGTCCCAGGAAGGGGCCCGCCATGAGCGAGGCAACAACGCGCAGGTACACCGGGCTGTTCGGCATCATCGCCAGCGTGCTCATCACCGTGCAGGTGCCGCTCTACTTCCTCTACTCCGGCGCCCCGCCGGACTGGAACATCCTGACCCGGAGCCTCATCGGAATCGTCGGGTGCACCTTCTTCATCGTCTACTTCATCGGACTGCGCCAACTCATCCACCAGATCAACCCGGGATACGACTGGACCGGCACCGTTGTCCAAATGACGGGCCTGCTCTGGGTGGTCGTGGTATTCATCCCTCAGGCGATGGAGGCCGGCGCCGCGATCTCGGTCGACCATGACATCGACACCACCACCGAGGGGCCGTTCGCTCCGGCGCAGTACCTCCTGCAGGGCGCCGTCTCGCGGCTGCTGATGGCCCTGTTCCTGATCGCACTCGGCATCACGATCTCCCGACTCGGCTTCCTCCCGGCGTGGGTGGGCCGCTCCGCATACGTCCTCGCCGCGATCAACCTGGCGTTCGTGCCCGCCCTGTACTTCGGCGACGACGCGGCCGATTTCTACAGCGCCCAGGGCTGGGGAACCACCGCCACCATGGGCGCCCTGTGGAGCCTCTGGACTCTTGCCGTGAGCATCAGCACGCTGCGCAGCGCTCGTCGCATCGGCACGGGAGCGCCGGCCGGCCGGTCGGTCACGCCCGCCTACACCTAGGCCGGTCGACCTCGATCGGACGCGTGATGGAAGCCCCGGGGTGGAGGCGCCCCGGGGCATCCGCCAACCCTCGATGGTGCCGCGCGCGAGATCAGGCGGCGGGTACGGCGAGCCAGGCGCGATCCGCGGTGAGCCAGCGGATCTGACCGAAGCCCGCCCCGCGAACGGCCTCGACGAGTTCGTCCTCGGACAGGCGGTGGGCGGTGAAGGTGTGCGTCCAGCACCGGTGCTCGAACCGGTACTCGATGGTCGTGCGCAGCGACGGGCCGTCGCGCTCGATGGCCGCGATCGTGTACCGGATGCCGTCGCGCTCGACATTGAACGGGGCGAGAGCGTCGAGCCACTGCGGCGGATGCCATTGGACGACCACCGACCCGCCGCCGTTCGTGTGACGGCGGGCCGTGTTCAGCATGGCGGCGCGTGCGGCCGGATCCGGTGTGTTGATCAACGTGCTGGCGAGCAGTACGGCGTCGAAGGAGCGGCGCAGGTCCAGCGTTTCGATCGGCGACAGGACGGTGTCGAGATCCGTTGCCTGGCCGAGCATCTCGGGCGACTCGTCGACGCCGAGCACTGCGTGTCCCAGTCCGGCGAGACCGCGCAGGATCCGGCCGGTGCCACAACCCAACTCCAGGACGCTGGCGCCGGGCGGGACGGCCGCGTGCACGATTTCGGCCTCGCCGTCCGGCGGGAGCAGCGTGTAGAACTCGACCGCGCAGCCGTCCGCGGTGATCGGGTCGGGGCCGGTACCGGCGTTGGCGCGAGCGGTCATCGTCCGATGATGCCAGTCCGGCGCTGCGCCGGGTCGTATGGGCACGGCTCGCTCACCTCCTCAGGCGGCGATCTGGTGTCAGTCCGGCGCGCTGCGCCGGGTCGCACGGACCGCCGGGCCGGCTACGGCTCGGACATCGCGCGCCGTTTCGCGGCGGGTACGGCGTCGAGTACGCGAAGGGACCGCACGCCGGCCTCCGCACCGCCACGACGGGCCGGCCTCATTTCCGCGTACCGGTAGCCTGCCGGGATGACCAGCTTGCTCCGGGAGCGCGACTTCGCCCTGCTCTGGGCCGGCCAGAGCGTCAGCGAACTCGGCTCGGCCGTCAGCTACGTTGCCTTTCCGCTTGTCGCGGTGATGGTGCTGCACGCGTCCGCGTTCGAAGTCAGCGTGGTGACGGCCGCGTCCTCGATCGCCTGGCTGGTCGTCGGACTGCCGGCAGGCGTCTGGGTGGATCGGCTTCCCCGTCGACGCCTGCTGGTCGGCACTGACGTCGGTCGAGCGGTACTCATGGGCACGGTTCCCGTCGCGTGGTCCGTGCATGCGCTGAGTCTGGCGCAGTTGATGCTGGTGGCCTTCGCCGTCGGCCTGCTGTCCGTGCTCTTCGACGTGGGATATCCGGCCTACGTGCCCTCGGTGGTGAGTCGCGAACGGCTGGTCGAAGGCAATGGCACGCTGGCTGCCAGCGAGTCCGCTGCCAACATCGTCGGCCCCGGCCTCGGCGGGGCGCTTGTCCAGTTGGTCGGGGCGCCGGTGGCACTGCTCGCCGACGCGGTCAGCTTCCTCGTATCGGCGGGAAGTCTCGCGGGCATGCGTGCCAGCGGCGGCCCGTCCGAGCAGCGGCCGGAGCCGCAGCGGCTGACCCAGGAGATCGGGGCCGGACTGCGCTATGTACGGTCGCATCCGCTTGCGCGTACGGTCGCGGTCGCGGGCGCCGTCGGCAGCTTCGTTCTCGGCGGCTACCAGGCGGTGATCTTCGTGTTCCTGGCCCGGCAGGTCGGCCTGTCGGCGGCGCTGATCGGAGGCCTGCTCGCGCTGAGCTCGGTGGGCGGGCTGCTCGGGGCCCTTGCCGCCGGCCGGTTGGCCAAGCGCTTCGGCAACGCTCGGCTGATGTGGGCCGCGCCGGTGGTGATGGCGGCCTCCGGTCAGCTCATCCCGTTGACTGGCAAAGGCACTGCGCTCTTCTGGTACGTCGCCGGGGCGCTGCCCCTGAGCCTCGGCATCGCGGCGTTCAACGTGTGCGTCCGGTCCGCCATGCAGGTCGCCGCGCCGGACGCTCTGCTGGGTCGAGTGACGGCGACCGCCCGCCTGCTCAGCCGCGGCGCGATGCCGGTGGGAGCGCTGGGAGCCGGCGCACTCGCCAGCCTGATCGGTTCCCGCGTGACGCTGGTCATCCTGATGGCGTTGCTGGTGATCCTGCCGATATGGCTGCTGGCCTCGCCCGTCGGCCGGGTACGCGATGTGGCTCAGTTGGCCCCGGCACCGGATCCACCGGTACGGGCATCCGCCGGGTGAGCCTACGCAACGACCCGCGTCCACGACGGTCGGTAACAGTGTGCAGCCACTCGGCCGCCAGTACCTGACGCCGTTGCCGGAATTCTTCACACTCCTTGACGACGGTGACGCGCGGAGGTGAGCGGCGAGATCAGCCAGACCGACGGCGCCGGCAGGCGCGCGGCGCGCGCAGCCATCTCGAACGGATGGTCCCCGCCGCGCCAGCGGCGGGCCGGGCTAACTGAGGGGACCGGGCGGGTGGGCGTCGGGTAATCTAGGCGGCGCGGGCCGCTAGCTCAACGGTAGAGCAGCAGACTTTTAATCTGCGGGTTCAGGGTTCGAGCCCCTGGCGGCCCACCTCTGACCAGGCGATATAGCTGGTGAGTCATATCCGTTTCGGCTCCTTCGTGCCATTAGTCGGGAGCTCCGCGGAGCGACCTGTGAGCGCCACGCCACCGGCTTGGAGTGCTCAAGGATCCTGTGTGCGGTGACCGCGGACCGGCGGTGCGGGGTCAGGCCCCGGACCGGGCCGTCCGGTGAGCGCGCTGGGTAGCGCAGTCGGCGTATCCGTCACAGGGGACCCGCGGCCGCTCCGCTGTCGCTGCGACGGCCGACGGCTCGCGGGCGTCCCCGCCGGCTGGCGCGTCAAACAGAGAGCCCCGGGCCTCCAGTCGACAGCACGGAGCTTTGATGATGATGGACGCCGGCAGCCGGCCGGGTGGGGCTTGGGCGCGCGGCGTGGCAGCCACGCCGCGTCGCCGGGCGGGTCGCGGTTCGCGGGTCAAGGGCGGCGCCTCCGGCGGGGGCGCTCGGGCACCGGGGCAGGGGGACCGTACGCGGGTCGCGGTCCGTGGGTGGTTGCGCAGCTCGCCCCGCCCACCGTCGGCCCAGGCGAGCCGAGCGGACCGAACCCGGGGCCGCCAGCGTGGCACGGCCGGTCACGGTTCGCGGGCAATGGCGGCCCCAGAACCGGCCCGCTCCACCGGGTGCGGGTCGACGGCGTACGGGGTGGTGATGGGCGATTGGATGTCAATGCATACCTGACATCCGAGGGGGTCGTTAACGGCGAGCGTCCGGGGCATATAGCAGCGAAGGCACGGCCGGACGAGAAGCGCGCAATGCGGGAGAAGCGGAAGGTGCGAAAACTCCACCCCGACGTCCGAGGCGAGGGGTCGATGACGGTCGGTAGG
>DASXOA010000302.1:0-4131 GCA_036494675.1 Rugosimonospora sp. | reverse complement strand
CAGCGGTTCTACCCGACCAGCGTGCTGGTCACCGGGTACGACATCCTGTTCTTCTGGGTGGCCCGGATGATGATGTTCGGGTTGTACGCGATGGAGGGCCGCCAGCCGTTCGACGTGATCGCGTTGCACGGGATGGTGCGTGACCAGTTCGGCAAGAAGATGTCGAAGTCGTTCGGCAACGTGGTGGATCCCCTGGACTGGATCGAGCGGTTCGGGGCCGACGCGACCCGGTTCACGCTGGCCCGGGGCGCCAACCCCGGCGCGGACGTGCCGGTGTCGGAGGAGTGGACCCAGGGATCCCGCAACTTCTGCAACAAGTTGTGGAACGCGACCCGCTTCGCGCTGATGAACGGCGCGCACACCGGTGGGCCGCTGCCGCCCGCCGAGCGGCTGTCCGCGGTCGACCGCTGGATCCTGTCCCGGCTCCAGCACGTCGTGGAGGAGATCGACGAGCAGTTCGAGCGGTACGAGTTCGGCAAGATCTGCGACACGCTCTACCACTTCGCGTGGGACGACGTGTGCGACTGGTACCTGGAGCTGACCAAGCCGGTCATCGGCACCGACCGGAACACCCAGCGGGTGCTGGGGCACGTACTGGACCAGGTGTTGCGCCTGCTGCACCCGATCATCCCGTTCGTCACCGAGGAACTGTGGCTCGCGCTGGACGGCGCGGCGGAACCGGCGGCCGGGGCGGAGGTCGGCGCGGGTCCGGCGAGCATCGTCATCGCCGAGTGGCCGGCGCCGGACAAGTCCTATGTGGACGATGCCGCCGAGGTGGAGATCGCCGGCCTGCAGAAGGTGGTCACCGAGGTCCGCCGGTTCCGTTCGGACCAGGGACTGAAGCCCGGCCAGCGGGTCGCCGCCCGGCTCTCCGGCCTGCCGGCTCTCGGTCTGGCCGGGCACGAGCCGCTGATCCGCGCGCTGGCCCGGCTCGACGAGGACGGTACGGACTTCGCCGCCACCGCGACGCTGCCGATCACCGGTGGAGTGAGCGTGGCGCTGGATACCCGCGGCGCGATCGACGTCGGCGCCGAGCGGGCCCGGCTGGAAAAGGACCGGGCGGCCGCCGAGAAGGAGCGCGCCGGAGCCGAGGCGAAGCTCGGCAACGCGGAGTTCCTCGCGAAGGCGCCGGACCAGGTGGTCGCGAAGATCAAGGGTCGGCTCGCCGCCGCCGAGGCGGAACTGGCCCGGACCAACGCCGCACTGGTCGCCCTGGGTGGCACCGGTGTGGCGACCGCCGATCCGCAGGTGCGGTCATGATGGCCGGCGCGGGCGCCGGCCGGTGGGGTGGTCACCGGTGAGCGAGGAGTTTGACCGGGTCAACGCCGAGCTGGAGGCGCGCGGGTTCACCCGGATCGTCTTTGATCTCGGCCGGATCGAGGCGCTGCTGGATTTGCTCGGTAGCCCGCAGCGCGCGTACCCGTCGATCCACATCACGGGTACCAACGGCAAGACCTCGACCGCCCGGATGATCGATTCGCTGCTGCGCGCGCACGGGCTGCGGACCGGCCGGTACACCAGCCCGCACCTGGAAACGGTGCGGGAACGGATCTCGATCGAGGGTGAGTCGATCGACGAGCGGCGCTTCGTCGAGGTGTACCAGGAGGTCCGGCCGCTCGCCGAACTGGTCGACGCGAAGATCGGCGAGCAGCTGACCTACTTCGACATGACCACGACGATGGCGTTCGCGGCGTTCGCCGACGCGCCGGTCGACGTTGCCGTGGTCGAGGTGGGTCTGGGCGGCGTGGACGACTCGACCAACGTGCTGCACGCCCAGACCTGCGTGATCACCCCGATCGGCCTGGATCACACGGAGTGGCTCGGCGACACGCTCGCCGACATCGCGATCGCCAAGTCAGGCATCATCCACGAGGGCGCGTCCCTGATCCTGGCAGCCCAGGACGAGGAGGCCGCCGAGCCGATCCTGGAGCGCTGCGCCGAGGTCGGCGCGACGGTGGCCCGCGAGGGCCGCCAGTTCGCGGTACTGGGGCGCGACCTCGCGGTCGGCGGGCAGGTGCTCACGTTGCAGGGGCTGGGCGGGATCTACGAGGACGTGTTCCTTCCGCTGCACGGCGCGCACCAGGCACAGAACGCCGTCGTGGCGCTGGCCGCGGTGGAGGCGTTCCTGGGTGCCGGCGCGGCCCGCGCGTTGGACGGCGAGAGCGTACGGGCCGGCTTCGCCGGCGCCTCCTCGCCCGGCCGGCTGGAGCGGGTACGGACGGCGCCGACCGTGCTGCTGGACGCGGCGCACAACCCGCACGGGATGGCCGCGACCGTCGCGGCGCTCCAGGAGGAGTTCGCATTCCGGCGGCTGGTCGCGGTCATCGCGATGCTGGCGGACAAGGACGTCTCCGGGGCGCTGGAGCTGCTGGAGCCGGTGGTGGACGCGGTCGTGGTGACCCGGAACAGCTCGCCCCGGGCGATGGCGCCGGCCCGGCTGGCGGAGCTGGCGGTCGAGGTGTTCGGCGAGGAGCGGGTGCACGTGGAGCCCGAACTGCCCGACGCGATCGAGGCGGCGGTAAACCTGGCCGAGGAGGACATGGACGCCGGGATCAGCGGGGTGGGCGTGCTCATCACGGGGTCGATATTCACCGTGGCCGACGCGCGGAAGCTGCTGCGCCGGTGAGCGCGCGGGGCGACGAGGCCGGCGCGGGGATGGGTGACGGGCCCGCCGACGCCGCGGTAGCGGGTGACGGGCCTGGCGAGGCCGCGGCGGCCGGCGGTCCGGACGGCGAGGGACCCCGGTCGGGGCTGCGCAATCCGGCGGGGGCGGTGCGCGGAGTGGGCGCCGGGACGCTGGTACTCGAGGCGATCGTCCTCCTGCTGGCGATCGTGCCGCTGACCAAGCTCGGCGTGCACTCGACCGGCGCGGCGGTCGGTGCCGTACTGGCCCTGGTGGTGCTGTGCGTCGTGCTGGCCGGGCTGCTGCGGCACCCGTGGGCCTGGTACGCCGGCATGGTTCTGCAGGTCGGGCTGTTCGCGTGCGGGCTGTTCCACATCGCGCTGGCCGTGCTGGGCGTGCTGTTCGGGGCGGTGTGGGGGTACGTGCTGTACGTGCGGCGCAGCGTTACCGGTTAGCGGGTACCGGGCACCCAGGCACCGGGCACCCAGGCACCGGGCGCCGGATCAGCGCAGGTCCCACCGGATCAGGGCGATGCCGTGCCCGTCCGGGTCCCGGAACGCCGCCGACCACAGTTCCAGCTGGTCGTACCGGCTGACCGCGCGCGGCCGGTGGACGAACTCCATGCCCCGGGCGCGCAGGTCCTCGTACGCGCCGTGCACGTCGGGGACTTCGAGCATCAGATGTACCAGCCGACGGTCGACCGGCTCCATGTCGATCACCCGGCGCAGCTCGATCCGGCAGTCGCCGGACTCCAGGACTGCGCTGCCCAGGCCCATGTCGACCTGGATGAAGCCGAGCGTGTCGCGGTAGAAGGCCACCGAGCGACCCAGGTGGGACACGAACAGCGTGACGCTCACGCCCCGGACGCCGCTGGGCTCGGGCTGCCCGGGCGGCGGCGTGACGGCCAAGTACGCGTCGGAGATCTCACCGTCCTCGGCGAGGTCGCCGACGACCGATGAGCGGGGCATGGCCGGTACCGCCGGCTCGGCCGAGAGGACGTGCTCGACCCGCAGCGCCGTCCCGCGCCTGCCGGGTGCGGTCGGCGGCGCCTTGGTCGCGGCTTGGCGGGCCGCCTCGCTCGCGGCCCCGGCGGCGGCGCTCATGGGCGCGCCGGTCGTCCCGGTGCCGGTCGTCTCGGCGCCGGTCGTGGTGGCGCCGGTTGTCCCGCTGCCGGTCGTGGTGGCGCCGGTCGTGGTGGCGGTCGTCCCGCTGCCGGTTGTGGTGGTGCCGGTCGTGGTGGCGGTCGTCCCGCTGCCGGTTGTGGTGGTGCCGGTTGTGGTGGCGCCGGTCGCTGCCGGGGCGGCGCCGGAGGTGGGGGAGGTCGCCGGCTCGACGCCGGTCGCCAGGTCGAGGTCGGGCAGCGCGGTCGGATCGGGCAGCGCGGTCGAATGGGGTAGCGCGGTCGGGTTCGGCAGCGCGGTCGGGTCGGACAGCGCGGTCGGGTCGGGTACCCGGTCGGCGACGGGCGGCGGCTCGGCGGTCATCACCGCACCCGGGCCGGTCGCTTC
>DASXOA010000301.1:0-9234 GCA_036494675.1 Rugosimonospora sp. | reverse complement strand
ATCGTCGCCCGGGTGCCGCTGTCGACGCTCTGGCACGTGGTACCCAGCTACCCGACCGTGAGCGAGACCTGGTTGAGGTTGCTGGAGACGGTACGGGCCGACCGGCACTCCGCCGCCGGAAACCGCTGACACCGGCTCGGCCCGTCCCGGCTCGGCCCGTCCCGGCTCGCGTCCCGGCTCGGCGTCCCGGTGACGTTCACCGCGGCGGATGGCGGCCCCTGACGCTCCGCCGGGCCGGCGTGGACAGGCGCCGGTGGGGGGCCGGACGATTGCCCGATACGCTGGCGCGGGCGGTCTCGGAGGGGTAGACGCGCCGGCAAGCCGAGTGCGGGAGAGACGATGAGCGACGAGACCGACCTGACCGAGGACAACTGGGACGACATCGAGGACGAGGGCGTCCTCGACGCCTCGGACACGCTCGACGACGACGCCACGGCCGACCCTCTCGACGTGGGCATCGAGGCCGCCGACCGGTGGTCGGGCGCCAACCGGTTCGGCACCACGCTGGCCGAGCAGCACGCCGGCGAGTCGCTGGACCAGTTGCTGTCCGAGGAGGAGCCGGACATCGACGCGTACGCCGGCGAAGACACCGACGAGGACGACCTCGTCCGGCGCGGCGAGGAGGCGGAGCCGCGGGCCGGGCGCCTGGTCGCACCCGACGAGGGATTCGGTCTGGACGACGAGCCGGACGCGGTGGGCTCGGATGTCGGGGTGGACGCCGGTGCCGCCAGCGCCGAGGAGGCCGCGATCCACGTGGTGGACGACCCCGACGGTCAGGGCGACGGTCCGCTGCGCTGAGGCACCCTCGCTCCGGGCGTACGGGCTGAGACTGGCCTCGATGGTCCAGTCGTGTGCCGTCCGGGCACCACGACGCCGGCCGCGTACGCGGCGCGAATCAGCCGTCGAGGATCGTCACCTCCATCTCGCGCAACCGTTCGGGCTCGGCGACCGCGTCGATCCCGACGATCCTGCCGCCGGCGATGGTGAAGCCCATCGCGATGCGGGTCCGCCCGTCCACCACCACCACGGCGCCCACGACCCCGTCGATGAGCGCGGGCAGCGCACCCGCGGCACGGCCGGAGAAGAATCGGGCCACCACCGCCGAACCGCGCGCCTCGCCGGACGCGCCAAGCTGGACGGCGGCGTGGTCGGCGCGCATGACGACGTCCGGGTCGAGCAGGGTGAGCAGCGCGGTGACATCGCCGCCCCGGGCGGCGGTGAGGAACGCGTCGACGATGTCCCGCCGGCGTGAGACGTCGGCATCCACCCGGCCACCATCACCGCGCTCAACCCCACCTTCCCCGGGATCCGGCGTGCCGCCGCCGGTCCGCACCCTGCGGCGCGCCCGGCTGGCGAGTTGCCGCGCGGCGGCGGGGCTGCGCCCGACGATCGGCGCGATCTCGTCGAAGGACACGGCGAACAGGTCGTGCAACACGAACGCGAGCCGCTCGACGGGCGTGAGCGTGTCGAGGACGACGAGCAGCGCGAGGCCGACCGAATCCGCGAGCAGCGTCTCCTCTTCCGGGTTGGCCCCGTCCCCGGCTGCCGTGCCGGTCGCGACCGCCGTGCCGCCCGCGACCCCCGTACCGGTCGCGGGCACGTCGATCCTGTGGGCGTCGAGGGGCTCTTCGCGGCGGGACGCGCGCGAGCGCAGCATGTCCAGGCAGATCCGGCCGACGACGGTGGTCAGCCAGGCACCGAGGTTGTCCACGCCGCCGGTGTCGGTCCGGTCCAGCCGCAGCCACGCCTCCTGGACCGCGTCGTCGGCCTCGGCCAGCGAGCCCAGCATCCGCTGGGCCACCGCCCGCAGGCGAGGGCGGTGCTGCTCGAACCGTTCTGCCAGCAGGTCGCCACCGGTCACGGCGCTGTCCCCTCTCCGCCATTCTGCGACCATCGTGACCTATGCCACATTCGTCACACCTCCCCACCCGGGTCCGTCTCACCGACGACGGATGGGAACGCGCCGATGTGACAGCCACACCGGCTCCCTGACGATCGTAAGGAGACAGCCATGCAGGCACGGATGAACAACCCGGCGACGGTCCTGCCCGACGCCATGACGGCCATCGGCGCCCTCTACAAGGCGGCACACTCCGCCGGGGTGCCGGCGGCGACGCTGGAACTGGTCCACCTGCGCGCGAGCCAGATCAACGGATGCAGCGCGTGCGTGGATTCGGGGGCCCGCAGCGCCAGGAAGAACGGGGAGACCGACGAGCGGCTGTTCTCGGTCGCGGCCTGGCGGGAGACGGACTACTTCACCGACGCCGAGCGCGCCGCCCTCGACCTCGCCGAGGCGGCCACCAGGCTGGCCGACCGGCCGGACCCGGTACCCGACGAGATCTGGGCCGCCGCGGCCGCGCACTTCTCCGAGCAGGAGTTGGCGGCCATCGTCCTCTGGATCGCGACGACCAACTTCTTCAACCGCCTCAACGCGACGACGCGCCAGCCCGCACCGCAGAACTGGGGCTGAACGCCAATGGGCGCTCGCGGGTGGCGGCACACCGGCCGCCGCCCGCGCGCGCCCACCACGACACGTCGCGGCACTCGACAATCGCGCCGCCGGGCGTACCCGGCGGCGACGTGAACATGGTCAGCCCATCTTCGTCATCTGGCTGGCGGAGTTGTTGACGTCGTCCATGGAATTGAACATGTCCGCCGGCATCTTCTTCATCATTTCCATCTCGTCGTTGCCGGCGCCATGTTGCTTGGCCCACGCCATCATGTCGTCCTTGCTCGCCGGGAAGCTCATTCCCTGAAGGTGCTGCTGCATCTGCATGCGCATCATGTTCATATCCATGCCAGCCGCCTACCCGTGCCGGACCGCACCAAACACCATCGACCAGGCACGTGCCTATTTCCCCACCGGAACCGCGGTCTGCGCCGCGATGCCCGGATCGGCCACAACCGGTCGCGGTGCGCCGGCCGCGCGGTACGCCTGAATCTGTCGGCTGACTGATCGTCGTCCGGGAAGCGGCAAAACGCTTGTGGACGCGGCCCGGCCTGTGTTTGCCTGCACCGGAATTCTTCCGAAAGGCAATCCGTGATGACGAATCCCGTACAGTCACGGCGCGACGCCGGCATCACCGCACTGATCCTGGGCTTCTTCGCCTCGGCCTGGTTCGGCTGGGGTCACGGTGCGGCCATCCCGTGGCTGGAGGTGTGGCTCGAGGTCGGCGCGGTCGTGGCCCTGCTCGTCGCGGTCGCCGGCGCGGTCATCGGGCTGCGCAGCCCGGCATCCACGGCCGTGCTGCGGGACCCCCGCGCGGCGCGGCGCTACGGCATCACCGTCGGCGTCGAGTTCGGCGTGGCGGGCGCCGGTGCCGGCGTCCTCGGCGACGTCGGGCAGGTGGAGTTCATCCCGGTGTGGGTGTGCGCCATCGTCGGCCTGCACTTCTTCGCTCTCGCGCCGATCCTGCGCGACCGGTCGCTCGTCGTCCTCGGCGTCCTGACCTGCCTCGTCGCGGTCGCGGCCCTCATCGTGGGACTGGCCACCGCCCTCGACGCGAGTGTGGTCACCGGCCCCGGTACCGGTTGCCTGCTTCTGCTCTTCGCCGGGTACGCGCTGGCCGGCGCCACGGTCCGGCGGCGCTCCCGGGTCCCGGCAACGCCCTGACGGGCGGACCGATTGGCCGCGCCAGCGACGATCACCCCGCTGGTAGCGTGGCGGCATGCGGGTGATCGTGGTCGGCACCGGGGTGGCCGGGGCGGGCTGTGCCTACGCGCTGGCGCGGCACGGCGTTCCGGTCGTCACCGTCGAGTCCGAACGGTCCGGCCAGGCGACGGCGGCCGGGGCCGGCATCATCCAGCCGTGGAGCGGCACCTCGGCGCGTGGCAGGCCATGGTACGAGCTGTACCTGGCCGGCGCCGCCTTCTACCCGACGCTGGTCGAGCGGCTGGCGCGCGACGGCGTCGAGGACATCGGGTACGCGCGGACCGGGTCGCTGGTGGTCTCCGCCGACGGCGGCGCGCTCGACGACGTCGAGGCCAGGGCGTTCGCCCACCGGTCGGTGCGGCCGGAGGTCGGCGAGGTCCGGCGGTTGGGACCGGCGCAGGCGCGTGCGCTCTTCCCGCCGCTCGCCGAACAACTGTCGGCCGTGCACATCGCCGGCGGGGCCCGGGTGGACGGCCGGTTGCTGCGCCTCGGCCTGCTCGCCGGGGCGCGGCACCACGGGGCGGTGAGCCGCCAGGGGGACGCCGAACTGGTCGTCGACGGCGGCACGGTCACCGGTGTGCGGGTCGGTGGTGACTTCGTCGGGGCCGACGTCGTGGTCGCGGCCGCGGGCGCCTGGACCAACGAACTCCTTGCGCCGCTGGGCCTTCGGGTACCGGTCGAGCCGCAGCGCGGCCAGATCGTGCACCTGCGGGTACCGGGGGCGGACACCGCGACCTGGCCCACCGTCCTCCCGGCTGGCCCGCACTACCTGGTCTGTTTCGACGACCGGGTCGTGGTCGGCGCGACCCGGGAGACCGGCAGCGGCTTCGACGTCCAGATCACGGCCGGCGGGCTGCACGAAGTGCTGAGCGCGGCCCTCGCGGTGGCTCCCGGCCTGTCGACCGCGACGCACCTCGAGACGCGGGTCGGCCTGCGGCCGCTGTCGCCCGACGACGGGCCGCAGCTCGGATTCGTGCCGGGCGTGCCCGGGCTGGCGATGGTCACCGGCTTCGGCGCCTCGGGACTGACGATGGGTCCGAACGCGGGCGAGGTTCTCGCCGACCTCGTACGGGGCGTGACGCCGTCGCTCGACGTGTCCGCGCTCACGCCGCGGGCCGAGCCCGTCGCCTGACCCCCGCGCGGGTCGCCTTCCGCCGGCCGGGCCGGCGTTTCACGAAGCGGCGGAAGCGACCGAGCCGAGGAGCCGGCGCAGGGCGGGCAGGTCGCCGTCGGCGGCCGCGGTTCCGTCGGACATCGCGGCATCGAGCGCCGACGGGTCGTCGAGCAGGGCGTTGAGCGTCGCGGGCGCGGTGCGCAGACCGGCGACGGCCCCGGTGGGCTCGCCGGGCTCGACGTGCACCCGGCCGGCCGCCGTCCGTACCGTCCAGACGCTGTCGTCGAGTTCGATCCGGTACGCGGATTCCGGCGCCCGCGCGTCGGGGTGGCCCGCGCCGCGCAGGTAGAGCAGGACCGAGGTGGCGCTGAGCGTGACCGGCCCGGGCGGGAGCGGCACGCGTAGCGCCCAGCCGCCCAGGGCGAGCACGATCGGCTCCAGTTCGCGTCCCCAGTCCGTCAGCTCGTACACCCAGGAAGCGGCCGGAGGCGCGAGCCTGCGGCGCCGGATGACGCCCCGGCCGTCGAGCTCGCGGAGCCGGTCGGCGAGGAGGTTCGAGCTGGCACCGGGCAGCGCGCGGCGCAGGTCGGTGAAGCGCTGCGGTCCGAGCAGCAGCTCGCGGACGACGAGCAGCGCCCACCGCTCCCCCACCACGTCGAGGGCGCGGGCTATGCCGCAGGCATCCGCGTAGGTCCGGCTCGTCGGCATGGCACAAACGTACAACCCAGCTGTTGTTTTTAACAACCACGAAGGTTACGGTGGCGGCATGGGACAGCCAGTTGTGCACTTTGAGATCATCGGGAGCGACCCGGCACGTCTGCGGGGCTACTACGGCGAGCTGTTCGGCTGGGAGTTCGACACGGGTGGCCCGGTCGCCGCGGCGGTGTCCGAGTCAGGGAACTACGGGTTCGTCGACGCCGGCACGACCCCGGACGGGGTCGGGATCCCGGGCGGCGTCGGCGGCGGCGCGGGCTACGAGGGGCACGTCATCTTCTACGTCGGCGTGCCCGACGTCGAGGCCGCGCTGCACAAGGCGGAGAGCCTCGGCGGTACCCGCCGGATGGGTCCCGAGCGGGCCCCGGGCACGGGCCTCGTGGTCGGCCACTTCACCGATCCGGAGGGCCACCTGATCGGCGTCGCCGGGGCGGCCTGATCGGCGTCGCCGGAGCGGCATAGCGGTCGGCGTCTCAGAAGCGGCCTGATCGGCGGCGCCGAAGCGACTCAGCGGTCGGCGTCGCCGGACGGCCTACGGTCGGCGGCGCCGATCCGGGACGTCAGCCGACGAGTCCGCTCTCGTAGGCGGCGATCACCAGCTGGGCCCGGTCCCGCGCGGACAGCTTGGCCAGCAGCCGGCTCATGTGCGTCTTCGTGGTCGGCATCGAGATGTGCAGCCGGGCGCAGATCTCGTCGTTGGACAGGCCGAGCCCGACGAGTTCCAGCACGCCACGTTCGCGCTCGGTCAGGGCGGTCAGGTCCCGGGTGACCCGGTTCGGCGCCCGCTGCGAGGCGTACTCGGCGATCAGCCGCCGGGTGGCGCTCGGCGTCAGCAGGGCATCGCCGGCGGCGACCGTGCGGATCGCGGCGAGCAGGTGTACCGGGCGGGTGTCCTTGAGCAGGAACCCGCTCGCGCCCGCGCGCACCGCACCGAACACGTACTCGTCGAGGTCGAACGTGGTCAGGATCAGCACCCGGGTTCCGGAGCACGCCGGGTCGCCGGTGATCTGCCGGGTGGCCGCGATGCCGTCGCCGCCGGGCATCCGCACGTCCATCAGTACGACGTCCGGGCGCAGCCGCTGGGCCAGGTGCGCGGCGTCCACGCCGTCGGCGGCCTCACCGACCACGGCCATGCCGGGTTCGGTGTCGACGAGCAGCACGAACCCGGCCCGCACCAGATCCTGGTCGTCGGCGACGAGGACGCGGATCGTCATGCCGCCGCCACGCCGGAACCGGTGACGGGCAGCGTCGCGGACACCCGGTACCCGCCGGGTACCGGGCCGGCGACGCACGCGCCTCCGTAGAGCGTGGCGCGCTCGCGCATGCCCGCGATGCCGTGCCCGGCCGCGACCTGCTCGGCGGCGGCATGCTCAGCGGCGGCATGCTCGGCGGCGAGGCCGTCGTCGGTGACCGTCACCGCCAGCCGCTCGGGTTGGTAGCGCAGGTCGACCCGTACCCGGGTGGCGCCGGCGTGGCGTACCACGTTCGTCAGGGCCTCCTGCACGATCCGGTAGGCGGCCAGCTCGATGCCGGCCGGCAGGGGCCGGGGCACGCCCGTGGTGGACAGGTCGATCGCGAGACCGGTGGCCCGCGTCTGGTCGAGCAGGGCGGGCAGCGCGTCCAGTGTCGGGGCCGGGGCCAGCGCCGCCCCGCCCGTATCGCCGGCACGCAGTACGCCGAGCAGGTGCCGCAGTTCGGCGAGCGCGGTACGGCTGCTCTCCTCGATCGTGCCGAGCACCCGGCGGCTCTCCTGCGGCCGCGACGCGGCGACGTGCGCACCGACGCCGGCCTGCACGGCGATCACGCTGATCGTGTGCGCGACGACATCGTGCAGCTCCCGGGCGATGCGCAGCCGCTGCTCGACCAGCGCCCGCTCGGTGCGGTCGGCCTGGGCCTGGGCCTGCTCCTCGGCCTGGCGGATCAGCCCCGCCGCGTACCGGCGCTGGGTGCGCATGGCGACGCCGATCGCCCAGGCGGCACCGAGAACGACGACCGTGGCGATCACCCGGCTGCTGGACAGCATCCGGTCCATCGGCACCCGCGCCGACACGCCGACGCCCACGAGCGCGGTGGCGAGCGCACCGGCGCTGATCGGCCACGTGCAGCTCACGCCCACGGTGTAGAGCGTGAGCGCGACAGCGACCATCGGATCCTTGGCGAAGCCGTCGTACGTCATCGCCGACACCGTCGCGGCGACGACCAGCAGCGCTGGCACCGGTGCCAGCCGCCGCAGCGCCACGCCGGCGCAGCCGACCACCGCCAGCGCCGTGCCGGCGGCGAGCGACGCACTTTCGCGCGGCGCGACCGTCTCGGCGCTGTGCACCATGGCCAGGCACAGCAGCGCCGCGGCGCACGCGTCGAGCGCGGCCCACAGCGCCGAGCGCCCGCGCCGCGTGTTCACCCAGCGCGCCAGTTCACCCACCATCGGTTGATCTTAGAGAGGATCGGCGGCGACCGGCGTCAGACCTGGGTCTGATCCGGGAGACCATGCCCCGCTGCGACGACACCGGGCCGGTCGGGCCGCGAGAGTGGCGGCATGATCGAAGCAGTCAACCTCACCAAGCGGTACGGCGAGCGGGTCGCGGTCGACGACCTGTCCTTCACCGTACGGCCGGGCCGGGTCACCGGGTTCCTCGGACCCAACGGCGCCGGCAAGTCCACCACGATGCGACTGATCCTCGGCCTCGACCGGCCCAGCCGCGGCACGGTCACCGTGTCCGGGGTCGCGTACCGCTCGCTGCGCCGGCCGCTGTTCCACGCCGGTGCGTTGCTGGACGCCACCGCCGTACCCGCAGGGCGCAGCGCCCGCGGCCACCTCGCGGCGCTGGCCGCGAGCAACGGGATCGGCCGGCGCCGGGTCGGCGAAGTCCTCGCCGAGGTCGGCCTGTCCGGCGTGGCGCACAAGCGGGTCGGCACCTTCTCCCTCGGCATGAAGCAGCGGCTCGGAATCGCCGCCGCCCTGCTCGGCGACCCACCCGTGCTCATCTTCGACGAGCCGGTCAACGGCCTCGACCCGCAGGGCATCCGCTGGATCCGGGATCTGTTCCGCGACCTCGCCCGGGGGCAGGGCCGCACCGTGCTGGTGTCGTCCCATCTCATGGCGGAGATGGCGCTGACGGCCGACGAACTGATCGTCATCGGTCAGGGTCGCCTGGTCGCCCAGACCACCGTCGCCGAGGCCACCGCGGCGACCGGGCACGTC
Organism: Rugosimonospora sp.; assembly: GCA_036494675.1. Taxonomy (GTDB): domain Bacteria; phylum Actinomycetota; class Actinomycetes; order Mycobacteriales; family Micromonosporaceae; genus Rugosimonospora. Next base: position 552 of record DASXOA010000301.1, on the reverse strand, counting down.
GTGGTACGCAGCACCCGTGCCGGCGAACTCGCGACGCTGCTGTACGGGCCCGGCGTCACCGTCACCAGTACCGGCGGCGAAGGGCTGCGCGTCGACGGCCTCGACGCAAACCGCATCGGCGACGCCGCCGCACGCGCGGGCATCCCCCTGTACGAGCTGACCACCGTCACCGCCTCGCTGGAGGAGGCGTTCATGGCACTGACCGAAAGCGACGTCGAATACGCGTCCACGGCACGGGAAAGCGTCGAGGACGCCTGCCTGGGTGGCAGCCCGGGTACCAGCCCGGCCGCGGCTGCCCTCCCGCAAAAGGAGATCGCTTGACATCCTCCGCCGCCCTAAAGGACTCCGTTGGGGAATCCCCAATAGCCGTCTATCGGCGGGCTGCCATGATTGTCGGGTCTGTCGGGTAACGGGGGGGTCGTGTGTCGCTGGAACCGCGGGATGATCACGGGGTGCCGGAGTTGACGGCGCGGATGGTACGGGCGTCGTTTCCGAAGGGCACCCTGGCCGTGCGGATCCGGGATGCGCTCGGGCCCGTGTTCACCGACGAGG
>DASXOA010000300.1:0-7373 GCA_036494675.1 Rugosimonospora sp. | reverse complement strand
TGGACGTGCCCCTGTGGCGCCGTTCACGACCGGGACGTCAACGCCGCGCGTAACATTTTGGCCGCCGGGCTGGCGGTGACAGCCTGTGGAGACGGTGTAAGACCTCAACGGGAGTCCTCCCGGACGGGGCGGTCGTCGGTGAAGCAGGAAAACCCGAGGGCGACCAAGGGAATCCCCGCCCTTTTAGGGCGGTGGAGGATGTCAACGGTGGGTCTTCTTCCACCAGGTGCGGAAGGGTTCGGGGGCGGGTGGGGTGAGGTCGCGGTGGGTGAACCAGGCTCGGGCCCACCCGGGGGTTCGGGTGCGTAGCCAGGCGGGTCCGCCGCGGAGCCGGCTGGTGTGGCCGAGCAGGATGCCCCCGATGCGTTGCGCGGCGCCCAGGCGGCGGGGGTTGGTGAAGAGGGTTTTCGCGGCGGCCATGGTGACGCGTTCCCCGAGGTGCCCAAGCTGGCCTGCGTGTTGGTGTTGGATGGCTTTGGTACGCAGGTGGACGAGGACCTCGGGGATGTTGATGCGGACGGGACAGGCGTCGTAGCAGGCGCCGCAGAGGGTGGAGGCGAAGGGCAGCGACGAGGTTTGTTCGTCCACGGGGTGCTGGTTGATGCCACGCAGTTGCGGGGTCAGGATCGCGCCGATGGGGCCGGGGTAGGCCGAGCCGTAGGCTTTCCCGCCGGTGCGTTCGTAGACGGGGCATACGTTGAGGCAGGCGGAGCAGCGGATGCAGCGCAGTGCCTGGCGGCCGGTGGGGTCGGCGAGGGTGTCGGTGCGGCCGTTGTCGAGCAGGATGAGGTGGAATTCCTGCGGTCCGTCGCCGGGGGTGATTCCGGTGAAGGTGGAGGTGTAGGGGTTCATCCGTTCCGCGGTGGAGGAGCGGGGGAGGAGTTGGAGGAAGACGTCGAGGTCGGTCCAGGTGGGTACGAGTTTCTCGATGCCGACGACGGCGACGAGGACGTCGGGCAGGGTCAGACACATCCGGCCGTTGCCTTCGGATTCCAGGATGACGATGGTGCCGGTGTCGGCGACGGCGAAGTTCGCTCCGCAGACCGCGAACTTCGCGCGGAGGAACTTCTCCCGCAAATGGAGGCGGGCGGCTTCGGCGAGGTCGGCGGGGTTGTCGGTCAGGCCGGCCGGGGCGGGCCGGCCGACGTTTCCCATCTCCTCGGTGAAGATGTCCCGGATCTCACCGCGGTTGCGGTGGATGGCGGGGACGAGGATGTGGCTGGGTAGGTCGTGGCCGAGTTGGACGATGAGTTCGGCGAGGTCGGTTTCCCAGACGTCGATTCCGGCCTCGTGTAGGGCGGCGTTGAGTTCGATTTCCTGGGTGGCCATCGATTTGATTTTGACGATCTCACGGGTGTCGCGGTCGCGGGCGAGGGTGGTGATGATGGTGTTCGCTTCGGCGCCGTCGCGGGCCCAGTGCACGACACCGCCGGCGGCGGTGACGCGTTCTTCGAGTTGCAGCAGTAGTTCGGGGAGCCGGGCCAGGGTGTCGTCTTTGATCGCGGCGCCGGCTTCGCGTAGGTCTTCCCAGTCGGGGAGTTCGGCTACCGCCCGGGTGCGTTTGGCGCGGATGGTGGCGGTCGCCCGGCCGAGGTTGGCGCGGAGTTGGGGGTCGGCCAGGGCGGTGCGGGCGGCCTGCGGGAATGGTGGCATGCCCAGGAAGGTCGGGTCGGGGCCGGTCATCGGGTTGCCGCCAGGATCTGGGCCAGGTGCATGGTGCGGATCGGGGTGTCGCGCCGGGACAGGATACCGCCGAGGTGCATCAGGCATGAGGTGTCCGCGGAGGCGAGTACGGAGGCGCCGGTCGCGGTGACGTCGTCGACTTTGTCGTTCCCCATCGCGATGGAGGTGTCCGGGTTTTTGACGCTGAACGTGCCGCCGAACCCGCAACACTGCCCGGGGTCGGTCAACTCGACCAGTTCCAGGCCGTCGACCCGGGACAGCAGCCGCTGTGGACGGTCCCCGATGTGCAGCATCCGTTGGGAGTGGCAGGTGGGGTGGAACGCGACCCGGTGCGGGAAGTAGGCCCCGACGTCCTGAACCTGGAGAACATCGGTCAGGAACTCCGAGAGCTCATGGACCGGTGGCGGACTGATCTCGGGGACGACGACCTGGTGGGAGTGGCGCACCATCGCGGCACACGACGCGGAGGGGGTGACGACCGCGTCGTACCCGGCGAAGACCTCGGCGAAGTTGCGGACCAGTGGTACGCACTCGGCCCGGTACCCGGAGTTGAAATGCATCTGCCCGCAGCATGTCTGCCCGGCCGGGAACTCCACCTGGACCCCGAGCCGTTCCAGCACCGCGACCGTTGCCTTACCCACCTCGGGAAACAACGAGTCATTGAAACACGTAATGAACAGCGCGACACGCATCGACTACTCCCGTCCGATCCGGGCGGCGGCCCTGTCCCACGCGCCGGGATCGCCGCGCGGCTCGAAGCGCCGCAGGGGCTGGGTCGCCGCGACCAGTTCCCGCATCGCCGGCAGGTCGCCCGGCCCACCGTCGGTCCGCGCCTGTACCAGCACGTTGCCCAGCGCCGTCGCCTCCACCGGCCCGGCGACCACGGGCAGGCCGCACGCGTCCGCGGTCAACTGGCACAGCAGTTCGTTGCGGGCGCCGCCGCCGATGAGATGCACGACCTCGATCCTACGTCCGGACAGCCGGGCGGCGGCCCGCAGCGCCGCGCGGTGCGAGAGCGCCAGGCTCTCCATGATGCAGCGCACGTACCCGGGCCGGCCGGCCGGTGCCGGCTGATCCGTGCGGGCACAGTACGCGTCGATGCGCGCCGGCATGTCGCCCGGTGCCAGGAAACCCGCGTCGTCCGGGTCGACCAGCGACCCGAACGGCGCCACCGACCCGGCCGCGGCCAGCAGAGCGCCGGTGTCCGGCTCGCGCCAGCCGCGCTGGCACTCCTGCAGCAGCCACAACCCCATGACGTTGCGCAGGTACCGGATCGTGTTGTCGACGCCGAGTTCGTTGGTGAAGTTCGCGACCCGGCTCTCGTCGGTGAGCACCGGTGCGGGCAGTTCGACGCCGACCAGAGACCAGGTGCCGGTGCTGATGTAGGCGAAGTCCGGAACCGTCGCCGGCACCGCGACCACGGCGGAGGCGGTGTCGTGCGAGCCGACCGCGACCAGCGGGAGGCCCAGGCCGGTGTGTGGCAGCAGGGTTCCGATGGCCGAGCCGGGGTCGCGCAGCGGGGCGAACAGGTCGGGGCGCAGCCCGAGCCGGTCGATCAGGTCGGCGGCCCAGTCCCCGGTGCGGGCGTCGAACAGCCCGGTGGTGGACGCGTTGGTGCGCTCCGCTCCCGATTGTCCCGTCAGCCAGTAGGCGAGCAGGTCGGGGATCAGCAGCATGCGCCGCGCCGCCGCCATCCGCGCATCGGGCTCGGCGAGCAACTGGTAGATGGTGTTGATGGGCAGGTGCTGGGTACCGGTGACGGCGTAGCGCCGCGGGTCGGGTACGGCAACGGTCTCGGTACGCGGGTCCCGGTAGTGGTACGGCAGGCCGAGCAGGGCACCCTGCCCGTCGAGCAGTCCATAGTCGACGGCCCACGAGTCGATGCCGACGGAGACCGGGCCGTCACCGCATCGGTGCAGGCCGGCCAGCAGTTCGCGGTAGAGCCGGACGATGTCCCAGTGCAGCCCGTCGGGCAGGCGCACCGGTTCGTTGGGGAACCGGTGCGCCTCGGTCAGTTCCAGCCGCCCCTCGCCGAGGACCCCGACCATCACCCGACCGCTGGCGGCGCCGAGGTCGACCGCGGCGTAGCGCCGGCTCTTCTCAGGACGGCTCATCGTGGGAAGGCTCATCGCAGGAAGCTCATCGCAGGAAGGCGGCGGCGACCCCGGCATCGACCGGGATGTGCAGTCCGGTGGTGTGTGACAGGTCCGGGCCGACAAGGGTGAACACGGCCGCGGCCACGTGCTCCGGAAGCACCTCCCGCTTCAACAGGGTGCGCTGCGCGTAGAAGGCGCCGAGGTCCTCCTCCTTGACGCCGTACACCGCGGCCCGCTGGGCACCCCAGCCGCCGGCGAAGATGCCGGAGCCGCGTACCACGCCGTCGGGGTTGACCCCGTTGACCCGGACGCCGTACTGGCCCAGTTCGGCGGCGAGCAGCCGCACCTGGTGCGCCTGGTCGGCCTTTGCCGCGCCGTACGCGACGTTGTTCGGGCCGGCGAAGACGCCGTTCTTGCTGGCGATGTAGACGATGTCGCCGCCCATGCCCTGCTCCGCCATCACCCCGGCGGCGGCGCGGGCGACCAGGAACGAGCCCCGGGCCATCACGTCGTGCTGCACGTCCCAGTCCTGCGCGGTGGTTTCCAGCAGCGGCTTGGAGATGGACAGCCCGGCGTTGTTGACCACCAGGTCGACGCCGCCGAAGGCGAGCACCGCGGCCTTCAGAGCGGCCGCGATCTGTGCCTCGTCGGTGACGTCGACGCCGGCCGCGACGGCCGCGTCGGTGCCGCCGATGCCCTTCGCGACGGCATCGGCCGCGGCGGCGTCCCGGTCCGCGACCACGACGCAGGCGCCCTCCGCCGCCAACCGGATCGCGATGGCCCGGCCGATGCCGGAACCGCCGCCGGTGACGAACGCGACCCGGGTCGCCAGCGGCTTCGGCTTCGGCATCCGCCGCAGCTTGGCCTCTTCCAGCTCCCAGTACTCGATGCGGAACTTCTCCGACTCCGGGATCGGGCTGTACGTCGACAGCGCCTCGGCGCCGCGCATCACGTTGATGGCGTTGACGTAGAACTCGCCCGCCACCCGGGCGGTCTGCTTGTTGGCGCCGAAGGAGAACATGCCCACGCCGGGTACCAGCACGATGGCCGGGTCGGCGCCGCGCATCGCCGGGGATCCGGCCGTGGCGTGGCGGTTGTAGTAGGCCGCGTAGTCGTCCCGGTAGGCCCGGTGCAGCTCCCGCAGCCGGGCGGTGACGTCCTCCAGCGCGGCGGTCGGCGGCAGGTCCAGCACGAGCGGGCGCACCTTGGTGCGCAGGAAGTGGTCCGGGCAGGAGGTGCCCAGCGCCGCCAGCCGGGGGTGCTCGGCCCGCGACAGGAACTCCAGCACCACATCGTTGTCGGTGTAGTGACCGACCTGTGCCCGGTCGGTCGAGGCCAGACCGCGCAGGAGCGGGAACAGCGCGGCGGCCCGCTCGTGCCGCCGCGCCTCGGGCAGCGGGGCGAAGTCGGGCAGCGCGGCGCCGAACGGGTCCGCCCTGCCGTGCTCCTCGATGAAGGCCGCGGCGGTGCGGATGATGTCCAGCGAGTTCGCCTCGCACTCCTGCGAGGTGTCGCCCCAGGCGGTCACCCCGTGCCCGCCGAGGATCGCGCCGATCGCCTGCGGCTGGCTCGCCCTGATGGCCGCGATGTCCAGGCCGAGCTGGAAACCGGGCCGCCGCCACGGTACCCACACCACCCGGTCGCCGAAGCACTCCTTGGTCAGCGCCTCACCGTTGGCCGAGGTGGCCAGCGCGATGCCAGAGTCCGGGTGCAGGTGGTCGACGTGTGCCGCGTCGACCAGGCCGTGCATCGCGGTGTCGATGGACGGTGCCGCGCCACCCCGCCCGTGCAGGCAGAAGTCGAACGCCGCGACCATCTCGTCCTCGCGGTCCACACCGGGATACACCGATACCAGCGAGCGCAGCCGGTCCAGCCGCAGCGCCGCGAGTCCGGCCTCGGTCAGCGTGCCCAGGTCGCCGCCGGAACCCTTGACCCACAACAGCTCCACGGGCCCACCGGTGACCGGGTCGACGCCGGTGCCCTTCGCCGAGGTGTTGCCGCCCGCGTAGTTGGTGTTGCGCGGGTCGGCGCCCAGCCGGTTGGATCGGTCCAACAGCTGCGCGACCGTCTCGTTGCCGCTCTCGTTCATGGTCCTATGCTCCCCAGCCGGCCTGCTGGCCGCCCACTCGCTCGTTGACAATCTTCGTTGCGTAATCGGTGCGCGCATAGGCCGCCATCGGATCCGCGTCCAGGCCCTGCTCCTCCCGCAGGTCGGCGAGCAGCGGCCGCACGTCGGTGTTGAAGGCGTCCATCAGCACCGCGTTGGCGCCCAGCACGTCGCCGGCCTGTTGCGCGGCGGACAGCGCCGTCCAGTCGACCAGCAGTGCCTTCGCGGTGGCTTCCTGCACGTTCATGACCGAACGGATCTGTGCCGGGATCTTCGGCTCGATGTTGTGGCACTGGTCGAGCATGAAGTTCACCCCGGTGGCCGCGTCCAGGCCGCCGCCGCGCACCACCTCGTGCATGATGCGGAACAGCTGGAACGGATCGGCGGAGCCCACCATCAGGTCGTCGTCCGCGTAGAAGCGGGAGTTGAAGTCGAACGCGCCGAGCTTGCCCGCACGCAGCAGCATGGCGACGATGAACTCGATGTTCGTGCCCGGCGCGTGGTGCCCGGTGTCGACCACGACCTTCGCCTTCTCGCCCAACTGCACGCAGTGCGCGAAGGACGTGCCCCAGTCGGGCACGTCGGTGTGGTAGAAGGCCGGTTCAAAGAGCTTGTACTCCAGCAGCATCCGCTGGTTGTCGCCGAGCCGCTCGTACACCCGCGACAGCGATTCGGCGAGGCGGTCCTGGCGGCTGCGGAAGTCGTCCTGGCCGGGGTAGTTGGTGCCGTCGGCGAACCAGAGCTTCAGGTCGGCCGAGCCGGTCGCGTCCATCACGTCGACGCACTCGAAGAGGTGACGGACCGCCTTGTCCCGCACGGCGGGATCGGCGTGCGTCACGCTGCCCAGCTTGTAGTCGTTGTCCTGGAAGGTGTTCGCGTTGATGACGCCGATACCCACCCCGACGCTCTCGGCGTGCGCGGCCAGCTTGGTGTAGTCGGACACCAGATCCCACGGGATGTGCAGCGACACGGTCGGCGCGACGCCGGTGTAGCGGTGCACCTGCGCGGCATCCGCGATCTTCTCGAACGGATCGCGCGGCACCCCCGGCTGGGCGAAGACCTTGAACCGGGTGCCTGAGTTGCCGAACGCCCACGACGGCAACTCGATGCGCTGGGACTTCAGCGCCGCCTTGACGGCGGTTGTATCGGTCATGGACTGCTGCTCCTGCTCTGTCGCGTCAGTGAGGTGGGGCGTTACGCGCGTCGAGATGGGGGTTCACGATGCCCGGGTGGACTGAGCGTCACCTCGGGGGGCTTGTGAATCGTTTCATGAATCGTTATACTAAGCCCCCTGGCTGGCGGGCGTCAAGACTGGGGTCTTGCCGGTCCGGGTGAGACGAGACGGGGCGATATGGTCAGCATCAAGGATGTGGCGAGACGTGCCGGTGTTTCGGTGGGTACGGTCTCCAATGTCATCAACCGGCCGAGCTACGTCTCGCCCGACACCCGGGCCCGCGTCACCGCCGCCATCGACGAGTTGGGCTTCG
>DASXOA010000299.1:0-27069 GCA_036494675.1 Rugosimonospora sp. | reverse complement strand
CTTCAGGCGCTCGGCCTGCAGGTCGCCTTCACCCAGCAGCAGAGCGACAAGCCGGCCAACCAGGTGATCAACCAGAGCATCCCCGACAACGCCGGGGTGGAGAAGAACACGACGATCATCCTGACCGTCAGCACCGGCCCGCCGATGGTGGCCGTACCCAACGTGTCCAACCTGGGGTACACCTTCGATCAGGCCAACCAGATCCTGCAGCAGGCCGGGCTGGTCGGGGTGCAGGTGCTGGCCATCCCCGGTGGCCAGGTGCGCCAGCAGAACCCGCCCGCGCAAACGTCGGTGGCGCCGGGTACGCAGGTCCAGCTGTGGATCACCCCGTAGCCGACGCCGGCTGGGTGCTGGGCGCGCACGCTCCGGTCTCCGGCGGGCTCGCCCGCGCCGCACTGCCGTACCTGGACGCCACCGGCGCCCGGGCCGTGCAGGTGTACGTGTCGAACCCACGCGGCTGGGCCCACTCCCCCGGCGACCCGGAGCAGGACAGGGCGTTCCTGGACGGTATCGGCAGCCGGGAGGCCCGGGCGTACGTGCACGCCTCCCTACTGACCAACCTCGGCTCGCCGACCCCGGCGACGGTGGCCTCGTCCGTGGCCACCCTGGCCCACGCGCTGGAACGCGGCCGGGCGATCGGAGCCGCGGGAGTGGTCTTCCACGCCGGCAGCGCGGTGGACGCCGGGCACGCGGAGCGGGCGATGACGCAGTTGCGCGAGCACCTGCTGCCACTGCTGGACCAGGCCGCGAAGGCGGGCGGCCCGAAGCTGCTGGTCGAGCCGAGTGCCGGCGGTGGCCGGTCGCTGGCGTCCCGAGTGGAGCACCTCGGCGGCTACCTCGACGCGGTGGAGCGGCACCCGTGGCTGGGCGTGTGCTTCGACACCTGCCACGCCTGGGCGGCCGGACACGACCTGGCCGCCCCCGGTGGCATGACCGCGACCCTGGACGCGCTGGTCGCCGCGTGCGGCCCGGGCCGGCTGGAACTGGTGCACGCGAACGACTCGAAGGACCCGCTCGGCTCGACCAGGGACCGGCACGAGAACATCGGGGCCGGTTGCGTCGGGACGGCGCCGTTCGCCGAACTGCTGGCGCATCCCGCGGTGGCCGGGGTACCGGTGATCGTGGAGACGCCGAGCGACGGCTCCGCCGGCCACACCCGGGACATCGCCATTCTCCGCGGCCTCATCCCGAACGCCGGCGCCCGCCCGCCGGCCACCCGGGCGGAGACCAGGCAGCCGGCCGCACCGCGGCGGAGGGCCCGGCCGCCGGCCGCACCGCAACCGACAACCTCACAGCCGACGACAACCTCACAGCCGGCAGCCTCACGACCGGCGACCCCGCAGCCGGCGGGCCGCCGTGCCCGCTGACCCGGAGGCCGGCGACGCCGACCGGGGTGCCCCGCGCCGGCCGGCGTGGGGCTGCCTCGCGGCGGTCATCGTCTGCGGGATCGGGTTGATCGTCATCGTGGCCATCGCCGCCAAGCTGGCCGGAACGGCCTTCTCCGGCGTGCAGATCCGTTGAGCCGGCCCGAACGGCTGAGCCGGCCCGAACCGCGCTCTCCGGCGGATCCGCTGAGCCGCCCGAACCGCAGAGCCGCCCCGAACCGCAGAGCCGGCCCGAACCGCTGAGCCGGCGGAGCGCCGGCCGTCACGCCCCGCGCAGGATCCCGGTGAGCACCTCAGCCGCCCGGTCGATCCCGGCGTCGTCCACGTCCAGGTGGGTCACCAGCCGGCCCGACCTGGGCCCCAGTACGGACACCAGCACGCCACGCTCCCGGGCCGCCGCACCCAGCGACGGCGCGTCGATCGGCGCCTTCGCCAGATCCAGCGGAACGATGTTGGTGACCACCCGGCCCGCGTCCACGATGCCGTACGGCGCCAGCGCCTCGGCCAGCCGAGCCGCCCGGGCATGGTCGTCGGCCAGCCGTTGCACGTGGTGGGTCAGCGCGTAGTCGCCGGCCGCCGCGAGGATGCCCGCCTGCCGCATGCCGCCGCCCAGGCGCTTGCGGATGACCCGAGCCCGCTCGATGCGCTCCCGGCTGGACACCACCACCGAGCCGACCGGCGCGCCGAGCCCCTTGGACAGGCAGACCGACATCGTGTCGAACAGCGCGCCGTAGGTCGCCAGGGGTACGCCGTCGGCCACGTGCGCGTGCCAGATGCGGGCGCCGTCGCAGTGCAGCCGGACGCCGGCGTCGTCCGCGATCCGGCGCAGCGTCTCCAGCGTGGACAGCGGGATGATGCCTCCCCCGCCGCGGTTGTGGGTCTGTTCCACGGCGATCGCCCGGGTGGTCACGGCGTTGTACCCGGCCGGCCGGATCATGCCGGCCACCACCTCGGGATCGATGTCCGCCCCGGCCGCCGACCAGGTGCGGGACGAGATCCCGCCCAGCGCGGCCGCGGCACCGATCTCGTACGTGACGACGTGCGCGTCGGCGTCGCAGAGCAGTTCCTCGCCGGGCGGTACCAGCAACTGCAGGCAGGTCTGGTTGGCCATCGAACCGGTGGGCGTGAACATCGCGGCCTCGTGGCCGAACAGCGCGGCGACCCGGGCCTCCAGCGCGTTCACGGTCGGGTCCTCGCCGTACACGTCGTCGCCGACCTCGGCCGACGCCATCGCCTCACGCATGGCGGCGACCGGCCGGGTCACGGTATCCGAACGGAGATCAACAATCGAGGTGGTCACCAGGGAATAGTACGAGCAACGCCGGGCCGCCCCGCCGACGGCTTCCCGACCTTGATCGTCGCCTATCCGCGGAGCATCTCCGCGACCAGGAACGCCAACTCCAGCGACTGCTGGGTGTTGAGCCGGGGGTCGCAGGCCGTCTCGTACCGGCCCGGCAGGTCCGCGTCCACCAGCGCCTGAGCGCCGCCCAGGCACTCGGTGACGTCCTCGCCGGTCAGCTCGACGTGCAGGCCGCCCGGGTGCGTCCCGAGCTCGCGGTGCACCTCGAAGTAGCCGAGCACCTCGTCGACGATCCGGTCGAAATGCCGGGTCTTGTACCCGTTGGACGACTCGTGGGTGTTGCCGTGCATCGGGTCACACTGCCAGACCACCTTGTGGCCGGCCGCGGTGACCTTCTCCACGATCGGCGGCAACGCGTCCTTGACCCGCTGGTTGCCCATCCGGCTGACCAGCGTGAGCCGGCCGGGGATGTTCTCCGGGTTCAGCTTCTCGCACAGTTCCAGGGCGGTGTCCGGGGTCGCCGACGGGCTCAGCTTGACCCCGATCGGGTTGGCGATCCTGGACGCGTAGTCGATGTGCGCGCCGTCCAGCCGCCGGGTGCGCTCGCCGACCCACAGGAAGTGCCCGGACAGCCCGTACGCGCTGCCGCCGGCCACCCGGGTCAGGGCCCGGTCGTACTCCAGCGCCAGGGCCTCGTGCGAGCAGTACAGGGTGACGGTGCGCAGCGCCTCGTCGTCGGTCATGCCGCAGGCCCGGATGAACGCGATGGCCCGGTCGATCTCGCGGGCGATCGCGTCGTACCGCTCCCCGGCCGCGCTGGTCCGCACGAAACCCTTGTTCCAGTCGTGCACCGCGTGCAGGTCGGCCATGCCGCCACCGAGGTACGCACGGAGCATGTTCATCGCGCTGGACGCGTTGGCGTAGGCCCGGATCATCCGCTGCGGATCGGCGACCCGCGCCTCCGGCGTCGCCTCCAACGAGTTGATCATGTCGCCGCGGTACGCGGGAAGCCCCAGGGCGTCCAGTTCTCCGGAGCGGGGCTTGGTGTACTGACCGGCGACCCGGGCCACCTTGATCACCGGCAGGCTCGCGCCATAGGTCAGCACGACCGCCATCTGGAGCAGAGTGCGCGCGTTGGCCAGCAGGTGAGCCTCGGTGTTGTCGGCGAACGTCTCGGCACAGTCGCCGCCCTGGAGCAGGAACGCCTGGCCCTCGCAGACCAGGGCCAGCCGCTCGCGCAGCTCGTCCACCTCGTACGGGGCGACGATCGTCGGCACCGTGGAGAGCACCTGGCTGACCTCGGCGACCTTGTCCATGTCCGGCCACGGCGGCATCTGGTCGCGAGGCAGGGTGCGCCAGTGGTCGAGCCCGAGAGACTCGATCTCTTCGGGCGTGGTTGCCGGGCGCCCGATCTCCAGGCCCGGGTTACGGAAGCGATGCCACTCCTGGCGCATGGCCTCAAGGGTACGGCGACCCGCCGATCACTCTGTCACGGAGTGTCGGGGTTCCGGTTGGTGAGACTGCGCACGTCAGCCGGGTATCGGCCGGCGGCCGGCGAACCCGCTGTCGAGCCGGTGGTACCAGGTGATCTCCGGATCGCCCTCCAGCCAGCACCACAGCACGGGCTCGTCGTCCATCTCGCCGGGGAAGTCCAGCAGCAGCGGCGCGAACCCCTTGACCTGGGCACCCTCCTCGGCGAGGTGCTCCAGGTCGGCGTACAGCCTGGCCTCCAGACCCTTGACCTCGGCCAGCCCGCCCCGCCGGCTCGTGCCGCCGCGGGACAGGTCGGCCCGCAACTCGGCCAGGTCCGCCCGGACCACAATGAGATCATCCAGCCGCGGCCGCAGGGCCGAGAGAGTCGTCCGCGCATCGTCCAGCCCGTACACGACGCTCAGTATCGCCCCATTCGCCGCGATCCCGTGCCCGGGTGGTGCCCGGTCGCCGGCGGACCGTGCTCAGGTCTGCTGTTCGGCGATCTGCCGGGCCCGGTCGCGGGCGGCCTCCAGGGCGGCGAGCAGGGCCGCCCGTACCCCGTGGTTCTCCAGCTCGCGGATCGCGCTGATCGTGGTACCGGCCGGGGACGTGACCGCCTCGCGCAGCTTCACCGGGTGCTCCCCGGAATCCCGCAGCATGATCGCTGAACCGATCGCGGTCTGCACGATCAGGTCGTACGCCACCTGCCGGGGCAGGCCGAGCAGGATTCCCGCGTCGGTCATGGCCTCGACCAGGTAGTAGAAGTACGCCGGCCCGGAGCCGGACAGCGCGGTCACCGCGTCCTGCTGCGACTCCGGTACCCGCACGGTGCGGCCCAGCGGCGCGAACATCTCCTCGGCCAGCTCAAGATGCGTGGGCGTGGCGAACGGGCCGGCCGAGATCGCGGTCATCGCCTGGTCGACCAGGGCCGGGGTGTTGGTCATGACGCGCACCACCGGGGTGCCCTCGGGCAGCCACTTGGCGAAGAACGACGTGGGCAGGCCGGCGCACAGCGAGATCACGAGCTTGCCGGCCGGTACCCGCGGGCCGAGGTCGGCCATCAGCGCCCCGGCGTCCTGCGGCTTCACCGCGATCGCGAGCACGTCGGCCTCGGCGACCGCGGCCGCGTTGTCCAGCACCCGGACCCCGTACCGGGCGGTCAGCTCCCCGGCCCGCTCCGCCCGGCGCGCGGTGGCCAGCAGGCGGCCGGCCGGCCAGCCGGAGCGCAGCAGGCCGGACAGCAGCAATTCGCCGATCTTGCCGGCGCCGATGACCGCCACGGTGTGCATCTGGGTGCCCTTCCTTCTCCGAGCGTCCCGGGAGTGGACTCCGACCGGTCTGGCTCGGCGCGTATGGTGCCGCGCGACGACCCAGACCGGTCGGCCGGGACGGCACGGGTGTCACGAACCGAAGAAGACCTCGGCCTCGGTGTACCGCTCGATCGGGACCGTCTTGAGCTCACGGGTCGCCTCGACCAGCGGTACCCGCGCGATGTCCGTCGAGCGCAGCGCCACCATCTTGCCGAAGTCGCCCTCGTGGATCGCGTCGATGGCGTGCAGCCCGAACCGGGTCGCCAGTACCCGGTCGAACGCGGTCGGGGTACCGCCGCGCTGGATGTGGCCGAGCACCACGGTGCGGGCCTCCTTGCCGGTCTTCGCCTCCAGCGACTCGGCCAGCCACTGGCCGATGCCGCCCAGCCGGACGTGCCCGAAGGCGTCCAGTTCCTGGTTCTGCGTGACCATCTGGCCCTCCAGCGGCTGCGCGCCCTCGGCGACGACCACGATCGGGGCGTACTGGTGCTGGAACCGCTTCTCGACGTACGTCGCGACCTGGTCGACGTCGAAGTTGCGCTCGGGCAGCAGGATCACGTTGGCGCCACCGGCCAGCCCGGCGTGCAGCGCGATCCAGCCGGCGTGCCGGCCCATGACCTCCACGACCAGCGTGCGGTGGTGGCTCTCCGCCGTGGTGTGCAGCCGGTCGATGGCCTCCATCGCGATGTTGACCGCGGTGTCGAAGCCGAAGGTGTAGTCGGTGGCGCCCAGGTCGTTGTCGATGGTCTTCGGCACGCCGACCACGTTCACACCCAACTCGTCCAGCTTGGTGGCCACCCCGAGGGTGTCCTCGCCACCGATCGCGACCAGCGCGTCGATGCCCAGCTCGGCCAGGTTGGACTTGATCCGCTCGACTCCGCCGTCAATCTTGAACGGGTTGGTCCGGGACGAGCCCAGGATGGTGCCGCCACGGGGCAGGATGCCGCGCACCTCGGCCACGTTGAGCGGCCGGGTCAGGCCTTCCAGCGGCCCCCGCCAGCCGTCCCGGAAGCCCACGAACTCGTGGCCATAGGTGTCCACACCCTTGCGGACCACCGCGCGGATCACCGCGTTCAGCCCGGGGCAGTCCCCGCCGCCGGTCAGCACACCGATACGCATAACGTGCTCGTCCTTCCATGTCTGGAACGCTGGGCGTCCGGCGCACAGGGGCGCCGGCAATCGCCGACAGGTCGTTGGATTGCTGCCCAACAAGCCCCAGGAGCACACACTCGGCAACGTTGCCGGTCCCCGGGCGGATCGCGTCGCCGCCCGGCTCGTAACCGGACAAGCTTGGCGCTCAAGAGCGCACTGTAGTACCCGGTTGCCGGGGCAGCCAGCGCCACCCCGGAGAACGCCGGATGAACGAGAGACACCCGCCGCGAGCGGCGCCGAAGTGGACCGGGGCCGCCGGTTCACGCCGCGCCGGACGGACGCGGAACGATCACCCGGAGCCGGACCGGCTACCCGCCGTCCGGGCCAGAACTGGTCGTCGCGCCCTCGCTGAGCACCCGCCACCGGGCCAGGTTGTGCCGGGCATCCACGAGAGCGTGGTGCCGGCCCGTCGCGTCGGGAAGTTCCGGCCGGCCCCGGTCGTCCCAGAGCTGGCGCAGGTCCTTGGTGAACCTCGGGATCTCCCGGGGCAACGCGGGCATCGGTCCCCACAGTTGCGCGAGGACGACGTGGTCGTAGGCGGCGTACCAGGCCCACAGTTCGATCGCGTCGGACCCGTCGCGCACCGGTTCGGTGAGGAACGCGTAGAGCTCGTCGCGGATGCTCCGGCGGGAGCGCCAGACCGGATCGCCGGGCGAGGGCAGCCGGTCGAGCACGTTGCGACGTACCCAGGGCACGGCTCGGGAGCCGTCGAACTCGGTGGAGACGGCGTAGAACTCGCGGCCGTGCTCGTCGACCATGCCGATGGAGACCAGGTCGACGGTGCGCCCGTCCTCGATGAACTCGCAGTCGTAGAAGTAGCGGTAAACCATCACCGTCCATCATTCACCGCACGATCGGGGGCCGTGCCGCCGGGAGCCCGGCCCGGATCCGGACCCGGTGACGATCACGCCCGGTGCTCGGGGAACGGCGATCCCGCCCCGGACCGGCTCGTCCGGGAGCACGAAGGCGGTTATCGTACGGACGGGCCCGGACGGGGACGGACCGCATGTCCGATCTGCCCCTTCCGTTCCTCGTTATCCGCCCGTGACCAGCGGGCCTGGCTGGCGCAGACCCCCGGGAACCGGTTAGCCTGCCACGCGGTACCCGTTGCGTTGCGGTATGGGGTCATCGCGCATAGCGGGGGTGTACACAGAGCGACAACAGCGTCATGATCTAGTTAGTCGTTACGGCGACCGGGGAGGGGTTGGCCCGTGGATGTACGGCTGCCGGATCCCGGCGACGCCCTCACCGGCGTCGAGATGTTCGCTGGCCTGGAACCCGAGGTGCGCCAGCGGGTCATCGCCGCGGCGGTCCCCCGCACGTACCGCAAGGGACAACTGCTGTTCGTCGAGAACGATCCCGGCGACTCGCTGATCATCCTCAAGCGCGGCGCGATCGCGGTCTTCCGCACCTCGCCGACCGGCGAGCGGGCGGTCCTCACCGTGATCCGTCCCCCCGACGTGTTCGGCGAAGTGTCCCTTCTGGACGGTTCGGCCCGCTCGGCATCCGCCGAGGCCATCGAGGACTGCTCCGCCCTCGCCCTGTCCCGCGGTGCGTTCATCGAACTCGTGCACGCCAACTCGCACATCCTCGACGCGGTCATGCGCTCCCTCGGCGCCCTGATCCGCCGGCTCACCGAGCAGAACGCCGACCACGTGTTCCTGGACCTGCCCGGCAGGGTGGCCAAGACGCTGGTCCGGCTCGCTGGCGACAGCCACGCCCCGATGGTCACCATCGAGCTGAACCAGAGCCAACTGGCGGAGATGGCCGGCGGTTCCCGGCAGAGCGTCAACCAGGCGATCGGTTCGTTCGCCAACCGCGGCTGGCTGCGCACCGAAGGCCGGCGCATCGTCGTCACCGACCTGGCCGCGCTGCGTCGCCGGGGCGGCATGACCGACCGGTAGCGGGCGGGAGGCCGTGGGCCGCTCGCCGCTCGCCACGAGTCCGGCATTCCGCCGCTACTGGGCGGGGCGCCTCGCGTCCTACGCCGGGGACCAGATCGCTCGTACCGCGCTGCTCATCGCGGTCTTCGACCGTCACGGCGGCGCCGCGGTGGGCTGGCTGCTGCTGGTCAGCACCGCACCCCGGCTGCTCGGTCCGGTGCTCGGCGCGCTCGCCGACCGGTTCGACCAGCGCCGCCTGATGGTCGGCTGCGACACCGCCCAGGCCGTGATCTACCTGGCCATCGCCCTGGCGATGCCGTCGCTGCCGGTCCTGCTCGGGCTCACCGCGCTCGGTACCGGCTTCGCGACGCTGTTCACGCCGGCCGGACGCAGCCTGATACCCCGGCTGGTCGGCACCGACCGGCTGCCGGCCGCGAACGCCCAACTCGCCGCGGCGGTCAACACCGGCATCGCGGCGGGGCCGGCGCTGGGCGGCCTGCTGCTGGCCGGCGCCGGGCTACGGGCCACCCTGCTGGTGAACGCCGCCACGTTCGTGCTCTCCGCCGCGCTGCTGGCCGCCCCCGGCTTCGGCCGCCGGCCATCCCTGCTGCCGCGGCCGTTGCCCGCGCCAGCGTCCGGAGCCAAGCTCGGACCACACTCGCCAGCGTCCGGAGCCAAGCTCGGACCGAACCCGGCCGACTCCCCCGGCGTACCGGCCGGGTCCGGGGTCGGGCCGGCCGCGGTACCGCCCGGCTCCGGCGTAGTCGCCGCCGCGACACCGACGCCGCACGAGTCCGTACTGGCCGACCTGCGGGCCGGGCTGGCCATCGCGTGGGCGGACCGGGTGGTCCGCGCGGTCGCGCTGACGCTGCTGGTCGGCGTGGTCTTCGCGGCGCTGGACAACGTGGCCGTCGTGCCGTTCGGGCGCGGGGTGCTGCACGCCAACGACACCGCGGTCGGGGCGCTGGGCACCGGGTACGGGGTCGGGATGGCGCTGGCTCCGATGCTGCTCACCCTCGGCGGGTCCTTCCGTGCCGAGCGGGTACTCGCGGCGGGGCTGCTGTCGTTCGGCGCGGGTACCGCGCTGACCGCCGTCATGCCGGCGCTCGGGCTGGCCCTGATCGGTCAGGCGCTGGCCGGTGCCGGCAACGGCTGGCAGAACGTCGCCAATGACACGCTCATCCAGCAGCGCGTCCCCCAGCAGCGGCTCGGTACGGTCTTCGGCACCGTCTACACGTTCCCGTACGCCGCCGAGGTGCTCGCGTACGCGATCGGTGGCCCGCTGCTCGCCGGTATGGGACCGCGCTGGGTACTCGTGATCGCCGGTACCGGCGTGCTGGGCACGCTGGCCTTCGCCTACCCGGCGCTGTCGCGTGCCGTGCATGCCGGCGGCCGGCCGGTGCGGGCGCAGTGAACGAAGGCGCCGTGAGCGAAGGCGCGGCGAGCCGCAGGGTGCGGTGAGCCGGAGACGGTGACAGGGCCGGATCAACCGGCCCTGTCACGATCGCGTCGCTGCGTGGCTCACTACTCGTCGTCCGAGTCCTCGCCCTCGTCATCGTCCTCGTCGCTGGGACCGACGAAGCTGGGACCGACGAAATTGGGGTCCTGCTCCTCGCCCTTGCTGGGGCCGACGAAACCCTGTTCCTCGTTTTCTTCGCCAGCGTTCTCTACCACGCCCTGCTCCTCCAGTTCGGCGAGCGTGACCACGTCGATATCGACGAACTCGCCGACGTGATGCACCGCACCCGAAGGGTCGGCCCAGGCCGCCGCGAGTCGCACGTACACCGTTCGGGTCCCTCCACTCGCGCCTGACTGACTGACCTGCCCTCAACTGTTCGCCCGCAAACGAATGCCGATCGCCGCAAGCGATGGCCGACTCTATCCAAAGTCACGCCGACCGGGGGTCCTGCGTTCGCCTATCAGACACGTTGGTCGGACCGCTGCCGCCGTGTCACGATACTGAGCGTCTGCCGAACGTCCCGGAAGTCCGGAGGACGACATCGAACCTACGTGCCCGAGCTGCCATCGGATCACCAACGCCGAGGATCGCTTCTGCGGTGGCTGTGGTGCGAGCCTGCGCCCGGCTTGTCCGCACTGCGGGCACACCAACGACGCGGGCGCGTCATACTGCACGAACTGCGGACGGCCGCTGCAGGAGCCGGCGGCCGACCGGCGCCGGGTCAGCGTCCTGTTCATCGACGTTGTCGGCTTCACGTCATACACCGAGGGCGCCGACCCGGAACAGGTCCGGGCCATGCAGGGCGACTACTTCACCGCGGTACGCCGGGTGGTCAGCCAGTACGGCGGGGTGGTCGAGAAGTACATCGGCGACGCGGCGATGGCGTTGTTCGGCGCGCCGGTGGCCACCGAGAACGATGCGCTGCGCTGCGTGCGTGCCGCCCTCGAACTACAGCGGGTACTTCCCCGGCAGGCCCGCATCAAGGTCGCCGACCTCGCCTTCCGGGTCGGCATCGCCACCGGCGAAGCACTCGTCGACGTGTCGGCCGCCCGCGACGGCGGCCAGGCGATCGTGGCCGGCGACGTGGTCAACACGGCGGCCCGGCTCCAGGAACTCGCGCCGGGCGGCGGGATCCTCATCTGTGAGAACACGCACGGCGCCACGCACACCGACATCGAGTACGTCGAGCAGCCGACCCTGGTGCTGCGTGGCCGGTCGCGGTCGAGCCGGATCTGGCTGGCGATCGCCGCCCGCCGCTCCCGGACCGGACAGCTGGACGCCGAACCGACCCCGATGGTCGACCGGGAGCACGAACGCGGCCTGCTCATCAACGCGCTGCACCGCACCGTGCGCAACCGGACCCCGCAGCTGGTGACCATCTTCGGCGCGGCCGGCATCGGCAAGAGCAGGCTGCTGCGCGAGCTGGCCCGGCACGCGGCCACCATCACCGACCCGCCCATCTGCTGGCGGGTCGGGCACTGCCCGCCGTTCGGCGAGAACGTCGCCTACGCCGCGCTGGCCGACATCGTGAAGACGGAGGCGGCCATCCTCGACTCCGACGACGAGGAGACCGCCCGGCGCCGGCTACACGCGACGCTGGACGAACTGGCCGTCGGCGATGACGCGGACCGGCTGGCCGGCGCGCTGGAGCCGCTGGTCGGGCTGCCCGGTGCCGGCCTGTCGCCGGCCGAGACCGAGCAGTCCTGGCGGCGGTTCATCCTGGCGATGGCGGCACGGCAGCCGACGGTACTGGTCTTCGAGGACATGCACTGGGCGGACGAGCCGATGCTGCGCTTCGTCGAACTGCTCGGCACCTCGGCCCGCGGGCTGCCGTTGCTGGTGATCTGCACCGCCCGTCCGGAGCTGCGCGAACGGCATCCGAGCTGGACCAGCGCCATCACCGGTACGGTGTCGGTCTCGCTGCCGCCGATGTCCGACGCGGACATCGGCAGGATCTACTCGCTGATGTTCGGCGCGGCCACGGTCACCCCCGACGCGCTGGTCGAACTGGCCGACGGCAACCCGCTCTACGCCCACGAGTACGTGCGGATGCTGCTGGAGGGCGGCATGCGCCGGCCAGCCAGTACCCAGTTGACCGTCGACCTCGCCGCCGCGCCGCCGATGCCGGACAACGTGCAGGCGGTCATCGCCAACCGGCTGGACCTGCTCGACCCCGGGGACCGCATGATCCTTCAGGCCGCCGCGGTGGTCGGGCGGCAGTTCTGGCCCGGCGCCGTGGCGCACGCGGCCAACCGGCCGGTCGAGTCCGCCGAGCGGGCTCTGTCCCGGCTGGAGCAGCGGGACCTGATCCAGGAGGTACCCACCTCGACGATGGCCGGCCAGCTGGAGTACCGGTTCCGGCACATCCTGGTCCGCGACGTGTGCTACCAGCGGCTGCCCCGCAGCGAGCGGGTCGCCCGCCACCAGCGCACCGCGGACTGGCTGGAGACGGTCTCCGACGGGCGCCAGAC
The DNA here is from genome assembly GCA_036494675.1 of Rugosimonospora sp. GTDB lineage: Bacteria > Actinomycetota > Actinomycetes > Mycobacteriales > Micromonosporaceae > Rugosimonospora. Next base: position 14,636 of record DASXOA010000299.1, on the reverse strand, counting down.
GGATCTCGCCGAGGTGCTGGCCCATCACCGCTGGGCGGCCCACGAGATCACCCGGACGCTGGGCATGGACACCGCCCCGTACGCGGCGCCGGCCCGGGACGCCATGCACCGCGCGGCCGGTCGCGCGTACGCGCTGCACGCCCTCGACAGCGCCGCGGAATGGGTGCACCGGGCCCGCGGGCTCAGCCTGCCCGAGGATCCGGCTCTCGACCTGTTCGCCGCCGAGCTGGCCTTCTACCGCGACGGCGACGCGTTCCTCGCCGACGACGGGATCGATCGGCTCGAACAGCTCGCCGGCCGGCTGATCGACGCGGGCGACCGGGCCGGCGCGGCCCACGCCTGGACGCTGCTCGGCACCGCCGCCTGGATCCGGGCCGACCGGCCGGCCACCCTGACCTACCTGGGCCGCGCCGTCGATCTCTACGCCTCGCTGCCGGACTCGGCCGACAAGGCCTCCGCGCTGCTGGAGCTGGCCCGGGCGCGAATGATCAACTTCGAGATCGAGCCTGCCATCGTCGCCGCCGACGCGGCCGCCGAGCTCGCCGACCGGCTCGGCCTGATCGAGGTGCACGCCAGCGCGATGATCACCCTGGCCACCGCCCGGTACCTGGCCGGCGACCAGGAGGGCTTCGGCCTGCTCCTGGAGGTCACCGAGCACTGCCGGCGCAACCGGCTGGAGAGCCGCCGCCGCGCGATCAACAACCTGGCCTGGGCATACCTGGAAGAGGGCGACCTGGCCGCCTGCTACCGGCTGCTCGACGAGCAGAACAGCCTCGACGTCGCCGGCGGCCACGGGTTGACGGCCAGCTTCGCGGAAGAGGCCGGCCGGGCCTACTACGCCGGGAACTGGGCTGCCTCGATCAAGGCGACAGTCGCCGTGATGCGCCGCCCGACGGTCGAGTGGGACCTGTACGTGGTGGTCCAGAGCATGTGGCTGCGGGCGCTGCGCGGCGAGGACGTCGACGACGCGGCGGTGGACCGGGCGGTGGCCACCGCGCAGCGCGGCGGATTCCACCGGGTACTGCTGGCCACGCTCGCGCACGCGACCCTCTGCCGGGTCCTGCAGGGCAGCACCGAGCAGGCGTGGGAGCTGCTCGGCGCCCTGGAGGAGGAGTGGGCCGAAACCGACATGCTGCCGTTCGCCGAGTGGGTGATCGCGATCGCCAACGCCGGCGTGCTGCTCGGCGGGGAGGGCGCCCTGCGGGTACGGGCGATGCTCAAGCGCTCGCCCAGGGACACGCCGTGGGTCCTGGCCGCACTGAGCATGCTGGACGCCTGCCTGGACGGCGATCCGAGCGCGTACCTGAAGGCGGCCGAGCGGTACGCGCACATCGGCGACGCCACCGACCGGGTACTGGCGCTTGTCCACGCCGCCCGGGGGATGAGCGCGGCCGGCACGCTCGGCAACACCGATCCGATCATCGCCGAGATCGTCGAGTTCGCCGGCAGCAACCAGGCCCAACGGCTGCTGGACGGGCTGCCGGTCGCGACCGACCACATGATCGGGTAACTCGACCGGCCCCGGATCTCAGGCCGCCAGTGCGGTGCTGCTCGCCGGCGCCTCCGGCGTCTTCACCTTCTGCGCGTAGACGTCCACGTATTCCCGGCCGGACAGCTCCATCAGCTCGTACATGATCTCGTCCGTCACGGCGCGCTCGATGAACCGGTCGCCGGACATCCCCGAGTACCGGGAGAAGTCGATCGGCGTACCGAACCGGATGCGTACCCGTTTGATTTTGGGCAGTGCCCGACCCAGCGGCTGGATCTCGTCGGAGTTGAGCATGACCACCGGGATCACCGGCGCCCCCGAGTCGAGTGCGAGGCGGGCCACTCCCGTCTTGCCCCGGTAGAGCCGGCCGTCCGGCGACCGGGTGCCCTCCGGGTAGATGCCGAACAGTCTGCCCTCGGAGAGGACGCGCAGCCCCGTGTCGATGGCGGCCTGGGCGGCACGGCCACCCGACCGGTCGACGGGAATGGTACCGGTACCGACGAAGAACATCTTGGTGACGAAGCCCTTGATGCCCTTTCCGGTGAAGTATTCGGCCTTCGCCACAAAGGTCACCTTTCGCTTGACCATGAGCGGCATGAAGATCGAATCGGAGAACGAAAGGTGGTTGCTCGCAATGATCGCGGCCCCCACGTCGGGTACGTTGTCGCGCCCCTCGACGTGCGGCCGGAATATCAGCCTCAGCCAGGGGCCGAGGATGACGTACTTGAGCAGCCAGTAGAGCACGTCTGTCCTTCCTGGTTTCCATCCCGGACTCAGGGAGTCGGCATGAGCCTACGAACACTGCGCGGCACACCACAACGCACTCCCCGAAGTAGCCGTTCCCGTGTCACGATTCAACCCTGGGCCGCGATCAGCTGCCCCCGGCTGCCTGAGGGAGGTGGGCAGGGTGACATCGGGTGGTGCCCGCCGGGGTCGGCGGGACAATGGACTGGTCGCGGCGGCGTACGCGGCGGCCGGAGATGTCGATCCCCGGGTCGGCGAGCACCTGCTTGACGTGCTGGGTCTTCGCGGCATTGCGGCCTACCTGCAACCTGCGTCCGATCTGCATCCGGTGACCCGGACCACGACGCTGCCCTCGCGGCCGACGGACCGGCTGTATGTGGACCGGGCCCATCTGGAGACGGCCCGGGAATACCTGGCCCAACTGGGCCCCGACGCTCCCCCGCCGGCACAGCACGGCGACGAGGAGGTCGACGAGGCCTTCGCGGCGATCATCGCGGGCTTCGACCTGCCGGACGAGTCGCCGAGCTGGCCAGCGGTCGAGGACCTGCCCAGCGAGCGGGTGGAGGACGTCGAGAAGGGTCCGGACGGCGAAAAGGCCCAGGACGGCGACCCGGCGGCGCAGGCCACCGCCGCCCCGCAGACCCTCCAGCGGTGGTCGCACAGCACGCTCGCGACCGGTCAGGACGAGCCGTCGCTGCTCGACGGCCTGGACGCGCTGGACAGCCTGCCGGCCGAGGACGACGACGAGGGCTACACCCCGCCACCGCCACCGCCACTGCCCAGGTTCGCCCCGGTCACCATCCTCGCGGTGGCCGCGATCCTCGTCGGGGTAGTGCTGCTGTTCGATCCCGGCCTCCTGCCGACGGCCAACAGCGTCGCCATGACGCTGGGCTTCTGCGGCATCCTCGCCGGCTTCATCACGCTGATCTGGCGGCTGCGTTCGGGCGACGACGATGACGACTGGGACCCCGACGACGGCGCGGTGGTCTGAGAGCCTGCGGCGCAGCCGGTCAGCCGGGTCTGCCAGCGGGCTCTAGGACTCCCGCACCGCCCCCTTCTCCAACCAGTCGAGGACCGCGTCGAGCGGCTCGGCCCACCTGGAGTCGAGCATGAGGTCGTGGCCCATGCCGGGGAACATCAGCGGGGCGCCCCCGTACCAGCGGGCCGTACGGGCCAGCGCCGAGCGCGGTACCAGCCGGTCGTCCGGGCTGCCCAGCACGAGTACCGGCGGCTTGCCGACACCGGGGTCGGGAGCACCGGAGAACAGCAGTTGCCACTGCGCCAGCGTGGCCGCGCGACCGAGCCGGGAGGCGTACCCGCGGGCGGTCGCTGACGGCAGCTCCCGACCGAACAGGGCGCCCCGGCCGGCGCGCAACGGACCGCCGAACAGGGCCGGTACGGTCGCGGCCGGGTTGCGCGCGGCCACCGCCGCCGCCATCTTCCAGCCGCCCAGCACCGGGGCCACCAGCACTCCGGCCCGGGCCGGGTAGCGGGTCAGCGCGTCGGTGACCACGCGGGCACCGGCACCGTGCCCGACCAGCACCGCCTGGCGGGGCAGCGAAGCCGCGACCTGCACCACGTCGTGCACGTACGCGCGCAGCGTGGTCCGCGGCGCGCTGCCGCTGGTGCCGTGGCCGCGCAGGCTCAGCGCGTAGGCCGGGAAGCCGCGCGCGGCGGCGTGCTCCAGCCAGTTCTCCGCGAACACCCAGGCCCCGTGCCCGAAGCCGGGTACGAACAGGATCGGCGGCTTGCCCTCGTCGATCCCGGGGGTGGCCGCGCGGATCTCGCGGGACACCGGCCGGATCGGGTACGCCCACTCGACCGACCGGATGATCTTGGAACTCACAGGGGCTCATCCTCCTCTGGCCGCGACGGGCGCGGCTCGTGCCTTGCCTGACCGGCTCGTGCCTCGGATGACCCGCTCAGGCCGGGGCGAGCTGGTCGAGGGTGTGCTGCAGGGCACGCAGGTAGTCGACGTGATTGATCTCGAACCAGTGCCGGGTGGAGTCCTTGAGCCGCGCGCCGGTGAACTGCTGGTCGGCCGCGACGGAGGCCTGGCGCCAGAAGGCCATGGCCCGGGTCGGGTCGGACTCGCGCAGCCGCAGCCAGCTGGCGATCGCCACGGCCTGCCAGTGCGCGATCGCGAACACGCCCGAGTCGGGTTGAACCAGGCCGGTGACGGCCAGCGTGGGGTGCCGGCGCACGAAGGCGTGCAGGTACAGGCGCGGCCGGCCCTCCGAGTCGACGTTGAGCACCTCCGGCGCCAGGAACTCGAACCGGGGAAGGTACCCGGTGGCCATCACGACCAGGTCCGGCTCGATGGTCTGCCCGTTGGTCAGCACGACGGCGTTGCGTTCGAAGCGGGCGACGTCCGGTACCGGCCGGATCGCGCCGTGGCCGACGTAGTAGACCAGCTGGCTGTTGACGATCGGGTGCGTCTCGAACACCTTGTGATCCGGCGCGGCCAGGCCGAACCGGGTCAGGTCGCCGACCTGCCGGCGCAGGATCCGCTGGAGCAGCCACTGGCGCAGGCGCAGCGGCAGCCGCAGCGCCAGGATCCGGTCGCCCAGCTGGTCGGCCGGGCGACCGCCGACGAACTTCGGCGCGTACCAGTACCCTCGGCGGGTCGAGTGCCAGCAGTCGGCGGCCTGCGTAGCGGCTTCGACCGCGATGTCACAGCCGGTGTTGCCGGCGCCGATCACGAGCACCTTGCGCCCGCGCAACTGGGTCGCGTCCTTGTACGCGCTGGCGTGGATCACCTCGCCGCGGTACTCGGAGAGCCCGTCGTAACTGGGCAGCTTCGGCGACCAGTTGTGCCCGTTGGCGACCACCACGGCGGCGTAGCGCGACGTCCGCTCGCGCTGCCCGACCCGGGTGGTCACGTCCCAGTGCTCACCCTCTGCCGGCTCGACCCGGACCACCTCACTGCCGAACCAGATGTGCTCGCGCAGCCCGAAGTGCTCGGCGTACCGGTCGAGGTAGCCGTGGACCAGGGCGTGGTGCGGGTAGTCGGGCCAGTCGTCGGGCATCGGGAAGTCGGGGAACTGGGTGAACGGCTTCGAGGAGACCAGATGGGTACTGGCGTAGACCGGGCTGCGGTCGTGCCGCCAGTTCCACGCGCCACCGACGCCGGTCTCGCGCTCGTAGCAGTCGACGGCGAACCCGTGCTCCCGCAGGTTCTTGATCGCGACCAGGCCGCTCGCCCCGGCGCCGATCACACACACGGTCCCGCCACGGTCGTAGACCGGCCGGTCACCCCGCCAGATCGTCGCCGTGGCTCCGGTGCTCTCCCAGTCGGCCGAGTCGATGCTCACCGGCCCTCCCCACGTTGCTATGCGTGCACGGGACCTGGACCGTCGGCGCCGTGTCGGGTCGGCAGTCCGGCTGCGCCATCTTCGGGGCTGGGACGGTGGTTTGTCCAGTGCGGCCGCCGCCCGTGGGACGGACCCCTGCCGGTGATCGCACAGCGTGGGGCCGCCGGAACGCTCCGGCGGCCCTCTCCGACACGGTCATTGTGCGGTCGGCGCGCTCAGTCCGGCAGGTCGAGCTCCGCCACGATCGGGAAATGATCACTGGCCCGGTGCGCGGCGGGAGTGTCCGCGACCCGGTACCCGTGGACCTCGACCTCCGGGGTCACCAGCAGCGCGTCGATCCGACGCCGGGGCGCGTGCACCGGGTACGTCGGCGTGGCGTCCTCACCGGCCACGTCCACCAGACCCTCGGCCACCAGCCCACGGGACGGGCCGTCCGGCTCCTCGTTCAGGTCGGCCCCGAGCACCACCGGCGCGTCGACGTCGGCGAGTGCCTTCTTGAGTTCCCGTGCCTGCCCCGGCCGCTCGGCGGAGTCGGTGGCCAGGTGGGTTCCGACGGCCACGAACGGGGTCCGGCCGGCCACGCAGCGGGCGAACGCCGCGCCGCGCATGTGCCGGCCGGGGGTCAACGGGAACCGCAGCGCCCAGGTGTCGTAGACCCGGATCCGGTAGCTGACGAGGATCAGGTTGCCCAGCGACGGCAGGCCCCCGGCCGCGTACACCAGGCCGAATTCGCTCGCCAGCTGGGCACAGCGGGTACGCCAGCGCAGCCCGCGTGGCGCCTCCTGGACCACCAGTACGTCCGGATCGATGGCGCGCACCACCGCGGCGAGAGCCCGGCGGTCGTCGCGCAGCGAGTGGACGTTGTACGACGCGACCCGCAGGTGCGGCATCGGTACCCCCTACGGCCGGCGGGCCAGGTCGGCGGCGCCCACGACGCCCGCGGTGTTGCCCAGCAGTGCGCTGCGGATCTCCGCGGTCGGTAGCCGGCCACGCTGCGCCAGCGCGCTGACGTACGCCTCCTGGGTCGGGTGCAGCAGCAGGTCCCCGGCCTCGATCACGCCACCGCCCAGGACCAGCACCTGCGGGTCGAGGATCTGGACCAGGTCGGCGAGCCCGTTGCCCAGCCAGTACCCGATGCTCGCGAACGCCTCCCGGGCGACCGGGTCGCCGGCCTTCGCCGCCTGGGTGACCATCAGCCCGGTGATCGCGTCCGCTGCCCCACCGGACAGCTCCAGCAGCCCGGCGGCACGCGACGGGTCCTGCTCCGCCAGTTCCTGGGCCTGGCGGACCAGGGCGGTGCCGCTGGCGTACTGCTCGATGCAGCCCACCCGCCCGCACCCGCACCGGTGCCCGCCCGGAACGGCGAGCATGTGGCCCAGTTCGCCGGCGATGCCGTGCGCCCCGCGGACCAGTTCGCCGCCGAGCACGATCGCGCCGCCGACACCGGTACCGATTGTGATCATGATCATGGAATCGTTCGCGTCGGCCGCGGCACCGAACTGGAACTCGGCCCACGCCGCGACGTTGGCGTCGTTCTCCACCACGACCGGCACCTGCACGTACCGCTGGACTTCCTCGCGCAGCGGCTCGTTGCGCCAGGCCAGGTTCGGCGAAAACAGCACCGTCGAACGCTTGGCGTCGATCCATCCGGCCGCGCCGATGCCGATCGCGTCCACCTCTTGCGCATCCGCGAGTTCGCCGACCACATCCAAGATCTGGCTCAGCATCTTCGCCGCGTCGTCGGCTGGAGTGTCCCGGCGCGCTAGCGCCAGCACGTCACCGCCCGGATCGACCACACCGCCGAGCACCTTCGTGCCGCCGATGTCCAACCCCATGGTCAGACCCACCGCCGTGCTCTCCCTCCACATGCCGCTGACATCTGTTGCTGGCCTGGGCCAGGCGCGTGTTGCTGGCCTGGGCCAAGCGCGTGTTGCTGGCCGGTATCAGACGCGATCCGGCGGCGCCGGCTCATCTTCCGTTACCGGCGGGCCGGCGGGGGGAACCGGCGCGGTCGTCGCCGCGTGCCACGGGTCGTCCGAGACCGCGGCGTGCCACGGGTCGTCGGGGACCATGGTGTGCCGCGGGTCGTCGTTGTACCGCGGGTCGTCGGGCTCCGCGGGGTGCTCATCGGGAGTCCGGCTGGCGGGGCGGCCCGGCTGGCGCGCGGTCGCCGTGCGCCAGACCGAGTCGGGATCGGGGGTGGTCCGCCGCCGGGGATCATGCGGTCCGGCGTTCGGGCCCGGACGCCCGGCGCGCGGCGCGGCCGGCGCGCCGGACACCAGGTCGCTGACCGAGCGCAGCGCGCCGGTCAGGCCGGAGGCCAGGTCGCTGGCGCCGACCGCCAGCTTCAGGGCAAGCTCCGGGCTCGGGTCGCGGACCGCCGCGATGGCCCGGCACACCGGGCAGACGCAGCATTCCGGCGAACCGGTGGCGACATGCCCTCCGGTACCGCCGGCGAGCAGCCGCTCGGCCGTGGCGGCGACACCGGCCAGCGGCGAGGCGTTGCGGACGATGCCGCGGGCCGCGACGGACGCCGCCGCCAGCGCGGCGGCGACCAGGCGTTCCGCCTCTTCCCGGGGTGATCCGGTCGAATTCGTGTTCTCGGGCATGCTCAAGTATCCACCGACTCGACGCGGCGTTTGAGCTCCCGCAGGGCGGTATCCATGATCATCTTTTCCGCCTTGCGCTTGAACATGCCCAGCATCCCGATCGACAGCTCGACCGCCAGCGTGTACGTGACCGTGGAGGTGCCGTCGCCGTGATCAACGATGTCATAGGAGCCGGTCTGGGCCTGCTGGATCCGGGACGACTCGACCAGGTGCCACTCGATCCGGGAGATGTCCTCCGCGTACTCGTAGGCCAGCCGGTACTCGTCCTGGATCATGCCGGCGTCCAGGACGAACCTGACCTGGCTCGCGTACCCGTCCTCGTACTCCTCGACGACCTCGACCGTCTTCGCCGCGGACACCCACTCCGGGTACCGCGCGAAGTCGCAGATCACCTCGGCCACACGGGACCCTGGTGCCGCGATCAGGATCGACTGGGTGGAGGTGTCCGCCATGCTGGGCAGGTTACCTGGTGACACCGGACACATTCGCGGCCGGCTCACTACGCACCGGTAGCCCCGCCGCCCGTGCTCCGGCTGCCGGGGCGGCCCGATGACCCGCCGGCCGGCGGGACTGGACGACCTCGGGGCCTGTGACCGACGCTTGCACAAAGGCCCGGTAGGTTCCCGGTTGCCCACATCACCTGTTCGCGGGCAGGCCCGCCGTCAGAGGAGACAGCAGTGCAGGAGCTCACCGTACCGCCGGTTGCCACGGTCGGCGAGGCGGTCAACCTGACCGACCCGGTATGGGACAACGCGGTTCAGGCCCCCGACGCCGCCCAGTTCTGCTTGCGTACCGAGTCCGGCTGGCGGGATGTGTCCTGCGCACAGTTCCACCGCGAGGTGGTCGCCCTGGCCAAGGGCCTGATCGCGGCCGGCGTCGAACCCGGGGACCGGGTGGCGCTGATGAGCAAGACCCGGTACGAGTGGACGCTCATCGACTACGCGATCTGGGCGTCCGGCGCGGTCACCGTGCCGATCTACGAGACCTCCAGCGCCGAGCAGGTCGAATGGATCCTGTCCGATTCGCAGGCGGTGGCCGCGTTCGTGGAGACCGACGGGCACGAGACCTGCGTCGCGGGGTTCCGGGACCGGGTTCCCGGCCTGCGCCACCTGTGGCGCATCGACGGCGGGGCGGTCGACAAGCTGGTCGCCGGCGGTGACTCGCTGGACGACGCCGAGGTGGACCGGCGCCGACGCCTGGCCGGACCGGACGACCTGGCCACGATCATCTACACCTCGGGCACCACCGGCCGCCCCAAGGGCTGCGAGCTGACCCACCGCAACCTGTACTCGGACATCGCCAACGCGATCCCCGGCCTGGACGCGCTGTTCCACGAGGGCGCCTCGACGCTGCTGTTCCTGCCGCTGGCACACTCCTTCGCCCGGCTGATCCAGATCGGCGTGGTCTACGCCCGGTGCCGGATGGGCCACAGCTCCGACGTGAAGAACCTGGTCGCCGACCTCGGCCAGTTCAAGCCCACCTTCGTGCTCTCGGTGCCCCGGGTCTTCGAGAAGGTCTACAGCACCGCCAAGCAGCGCGCTCACGCCGACGGCAAGGGCGCGATCTTCGACCGGTCCGAACGGGTCGCGGTGGCCTACAGCGAGGCGCTGGACGCCCCGGGCGGCCCCGGCCTGGCGCTGCGCCTCCAGCACCGGCTGTTCGACAAGCTGGTCTACTCGAAGCTGCGCGCCGCGATGGGCGGCTCCTGCCACTCCGCGATCTCCGGTGGGGCTCCGCTGGGCGCCCGGCTCGCCCACTTCTTCCGCGGCGTCGGGGTGACCGTCTACGAGGGGTACGGGCTGACCGAGACCTCCCCGGCCGTCGCGGTCAACCTGCAGAACGCCATCCGGATCGGTACCGTGGGCCGGCCGCTGCCCGGCGTCACGGTGCGCATCGCCGACGACGGCGAGATCCTGATAAAGGGTGATCTGGTCTTCCGCGGGTACTGGCACAACCCGGAGGCGACGGCCGAGGTCCGGAACCAGGATGGCTTCTTCCACTCCGGCGACCTGGGCGAACTCGACCCGGACGGCTTCTTGAAGATCACTGGACGGAAGAAGGAGATCATCGTGACCGCGGGCGGGAAGAACGTCGCCCCGGCCGTACTTGAGGACCGGCTGCGAGCCCACCCGTTGATCAGCCAGAGCATGGTCGTCGGCGACCGCCGTCCGTTCATCGCCGTCCTCGTCACCATCGACGAGGAGGCATGGCCGAAGTGGCTGGAAAGCAACGGCCGGCCGGCCGGTACGCCAGTTGCCGACCTGCGCGAGGATGAAGCGCTGCGGGCGGAAATCCAGCAGGCCGTGGACAGCGCCAACGAGGCGGTGTCCCGGGCCGAGGGGATCAGGGCGTTCCGCATCCTGCCCCGCGACTGGACCGAGGAGACCGGCGAGATCACGCCGACGTTGAAGGTGAAGCGCAACGTGGTGCTCAACGAGTGTGCCAGTGAAATCGCCGCCATCTATGGCAGCTGAGCTGGTCAGGCGCTGGCGCGCACAGGTGCCGGTCATGGTCGACATCGACGCGCAGCCGGGCGCGACGCTGCGCTTCTGGCGGCGCCCCCACCCGATCACCATGATCGCCCGGACAGCGCTGCTGGTCCTGGTCGGCGCCCAGTGCGTGGCCGCCACCCATGACGCGCCGTGCGTCATCTGGGCGGTGCTGCTGGGCATCGCCGCCGTACCGGCGCTGGTCGTGCCCCAGCACCGGGTGGTCGGGCCGCTCAGCCGGCTGGCCGAGGTACTGATCACCTGCCTGGCCACCGACGTGATCGTGGCGCACGCGGCGCACGGCACGCCGCCGCTGACCGGTAACGCGGCCGCCCAGGCGACGCTGCCGTACCTGCTGGTACCGCTCGTCGCGGCCGCCCTGTACCGCCGCCACCTCGAGTCCGCGCTGCTGTTCGTGGTGGCCGCTGCCGTGCTGGCCGGCCTCGGCGCCGCAGACCACCGCCTGTCCCACTACGACTACCTGCTGGTCACCCTGTTGTGGCTGCTGCTGGCCGGCCTGGCCGCCGCGGTGACCGCGACCCTCCAGCGGACCCTGCTGGACCGCAGGGAGCTACCTCAGCCGTACGCCGAGGCGACCCGGCTGCTGACCCAGCTCCGCAGCGTCGCCCGCCAACTGCCCGGCGCGACCCTGGACCCCGGTGGGCTCGCCGAACATCTGCTCGACGACGTTCGCGCCGCCGCACCGGCGGACCGGGCCGCCGTGCTGTCCGCGAGCGGGGGCTCCCGGCTGGTGGTTCTCGCCCAGTCGGGGCTCGACCGCATCGACTGGGAGACCAATCTGGACTCCGACTCGGCGATCGGCGACGCCTGGGCCACCCAGCAGACCCAGGTCGCCAACCGCTCGCAGTCCCGCTCGCGCTCCGGCGGTGACGTGTCCGCCCTGGTCGTGCCGCTGGTCGCCGGGGTCCGCACGGTCGGCCTGCTGGTCATCGAGGCGGACAGCGCGGGCGCCTACCCGGTGCAGGTGAGCGAGCGGGTGGCCAGGCTGGCCGCTCCGGCCGCACTGCGACTGGAGGCGGCGCTGCTGTTCGACGAGGTCCGCTCGCTGGCCACCAACGAGGAGCGGCAGCGGCTGGCTCGGGAGATCCACGACGGGGTGGCGCAGGAGCTAGTCATGGTCGGGTACGGCATCGACAACGCGCTCGCCGTACTCCCCGAGGACGCCAAGGACGCCCTGGACGAGCTGCGTACCCTGCGCGGCGAGGTGACCCGGGTGATCACCGAGCTGCGGCTGTCCCTGTTCGAGCTGCGCACCGAGGTCGACCGGCACGGTGGGCTCGCCGCCGCCATCGCCGAGTACGCGCGGGCCGTCGGCGCGTCGGCCGGATTGCGGGTGAACCTGTCGCTGGACGAGTCCACCGCCCGGCTCCCCGCCGCCGTGGAAGCGGAGTTGCTGCGGATCGCACAGGAGGCCATCACGAATGCCCGCAAGCACGCCGGGGCGAGCAATCTGTGGGTCACCTGCGTGGTAGACCCGCCATTTGCGCAAATCGAAGTGTCGGATGACGGTCACGGCATCGCTGACCAGCGCCCGGAGGGTCGGTACGGCCTTGCAATCATGGCGGAAAGAGCGGAACGTATCCGAGGCCGACTGGAGATCAGTCCACGCTCACCGAACGGCACGACGGTGGCAGTGGTGCTGGGTACCCCGCTGAGGCGCGGAACCTCGTCCGGCTAGGTGTCCTGTTGCAACCGACGCCTGGTCAACGATTGAACCTGTCGATACAGTGCGCAGTTGTGACATGACCGTCGCGTAACAAGCGGCGGTCGTCATGGTCTAGAAGGGAAGATAATCCGGAATGTCCACCAACGCGACGCCAGCGGCCCGCACCAAGGTTCTCCTCGTCGATGACCATGACCTCATCCGTAAGGGTCTGCGGCACGCCTTCGAACGGGACCGCCAGTTCGAAGTCGTCGGCGAGGCCGCGACCGCCGCCGAGGCGGTCCGCCAGGCCGGTGCGTTGCAGCCCGACGTCGTGATCATGGACCTCCGCCTGCCCGACGGCAGTGGGCTGGAGGCCACGCGCGCGCTGCGCAAGTCGAGCAACACGATGGGCATCGTCGTGTTGACCATGTACGCCGGCGACGACCAGCTGTTCGGCGCGCTCGAGGCCGGCGCCAGCGCCTTCGTCCCGAAGACCGCGCCGGCCGACGAGGTCGTGGCCGCCGCCCGGCACGCGGCGAGCGCACCGAGTGCCTTCACCGCGGCCGACCTGGCCGAGGCGATGAAGCGCCGGCTCGCGCCGACCGGACCGCAGCTCTCCCCGCGCGAGGGTCAGGTGCTGCGCCTGCTCGCCGACGGGATGAGCGTGGCCGGCATCGCCAAGCAGCTGTTCGTCAGCGAGTCGACGGCCAAGACCCACATCTCGAAGCTGTACGAGAAGCTGGGCGCGGCCAACCGCGCGCAGGCGCTGATGACCGCGCTGCGACTCGGCCTGCTGGAAGCGCCCGACGCACCCAAGTTCTGAGCGGCGACGCGGAGAATCGAGGCGGACCACCATCTTCCCGCCGCCTCGTTTCTCCCCGACCCGCTACGGCGCCGGAACCCGGGCGGCCATCGGACGGTGAGCCAGCCGCCGGAAGGCCAGGTACGCCTCGCATCCCAGGCACAGCCCGAAGACCGCGTTCAGGAACGCCGCCACCAGTGCCAACCCGGCGAACACGAGGCCGAGCACGTCCACCCCGGCGAGGAACCCCACCGCCGCGACCAGCGTGAAGACCAGGCCGACCAGTTGCGCGAATCGCACCGGCTGAGCGGGCTCCAGCTCCGCCGGCCGGCCCAACCGCGGTGCGAGCACCGCACGGTAGACCAGCCCGTACGGCGAATACCGCGGAGCCAGCGCGGACACCGCGAAGACGGCCGCCTGTGCCAAGGCCAGCCAGCCCGATGCGAAGACCAGGATGAGCACCAGCACGACGGCGGTCACGGCCGCCGCGAAGCGCGGGCCGCGGGGATCGAGCAGCATTCTCCAACCTCCAGGGAGTACGGCGACAGACGGCGCGATCCGGCGGGTGGCAGGACCGGAATCGTCAGCGGCGACAGAGGGAGGTAGCGACCCGGCACAGGTCGATGACGCGCCGCCGGGTCAGCCGTGTCGATGCGCTCATCGTGCCGTCGCGTTCATCGTGCCGCCGCGCGCTCATCGTGCCGCCGCGGCATCGGCGGGCAGCAGCGCGTCGACGGCCTCGGCGAGCGCGACGCTGCCCGGAGCCCCGGTCACCCTGTACCTGATCCGACTGCCCGAATCGAGCACCAGCACGGTCGGCGTACGCCAGACACCCAGCGACCGCACCGACTCCAGGTGGCTCTCCGCGTCAAGCTCGACATGCGCCACGCCGTCGCGGGTCGCGGCGAGGGCGGCACAGACCCGCCGGGCGACCCGGCACGGCGCGCAGGACGTCGACGAGAACTGCAGCAGGGTGGCGGACACGTCGGGGTCCACGCCCAGCGCGATCAACTCCGGACGGGCGATCAGATCGCGTTGGGCCTCCCCGCCGCCGGTGTCCGGCCCGATCACCCGGACCCGGCCGTCCCACCGCCGCCACCACAGGCCGATCACGGTGGCCACGACCAGCACGCCGGCCGCCACAGCCAGTCCGGTCGCCGCAGAGGATCCCACCCGCCCACAGTGGCACGGCGCCACGCCGGACGGCCAACGCCATCCCGCTCCTCGGAATGAGCGCAGCTTCGACTGGCCAGTTCGCGGGACTCCTACCCCGTTAGGCGGGGCTTTGCCCGGGTCAGGGGCCTGCGTGCCGTCACGCCGAACTCCCGAGCTATCCCATCGGGTTTCGGCGCTATCCCGCCGGGTTTCGGCGTTATCCCAGCGAGCGTGCGCTATCGCGCCGGGTCTCCGCGCTATCCCACCGGGTGCAGCAGGTGGTTCATCCGGTCGGCCAGGAGGTCCCAGCGCCACTGCGCGTCGACCCAGGCCCGGCCGGCCTGGCCCATCCGCCGGCACAGCGCGGG
>DASXOA010000298.1:0-6539 GCA_036494675.1 Rugosimonospora sp. | reverse complement strand
ATGAGGCCGGCTCCCTTGGCGCCGGGCTCCTCGCACTGTCTGCACTGGAGGATCAAACGTGAAAGTAGCGGGCCGCGTGGTCACACCGGAGGGCGTGATCGAGAACGGCGAGATCTCGATCGACGGCGGTCTGATCGGCGGAGTCGAGCCCACCGCGGCTGTCCATAATGGACACTGGATCGTCCCCGGGTTCGTCGACATCCACGTGCACGGCGGCGGGGGGTATACGTTCACCACCGGCGATGCCGGGGAAGCCAGGCGGGCGGCGGCGTTCCACCTCGGGCACGGTACGACCACGATGCTGGCCAGCCTCGTCAGCTCCCCGTACGAGCTGATGCTCTCCGCCACCAAGGAGTTCGCGCCGCTGGTCGACGAGGGCATCCTGGCCGGCATCCACTTCGAGGGCCCGTACCTGTCGGAGCTGCGGTGCGGTGCGCAGAATCCGTCGTTCCTCCGCGATCCCTCGACCGAGGAGCTGACCGAACTGATCCGGGCCGGCGGCAGGGCGGTGCGGATGGTGACCGTCGCCCCCGAGCGCCCCGGCGCGATCGAGGCGATCAAGCTGCTCGTCCGGCTCGGCGTGGTGGCCGCGCTCGGGCACACCGACGCGACGTACGAGCAGACCCTCGCCGGCGTCGCGGCCGGCGCCACCGTCGGTACCCACGTCTTCAACGGCATGCGACCACCGCACCACCGGGCACCCGGCCCGGTCTTCGCGCTGCTCGGCGCGCCCAGCATCGTCTGCGAGTTCATCGCCGACGGGACCCACCTGCACGACGGCACGCTGGCCTTCGCCACCGGGGTGACCGGGCCACGGCGGGCCGCTCTCATCACCGACGCGATGTCCGCGGCCGGGATGAGCGACGGCACCTACGAACTCGGTGGCCTCGCGGTCACGGTCGCCGACGGGGTGGCCCGGCTGGTCGGGAAGGACTCCATCGCCGGCAGCACGCTGACCATGGATGCCGCGCTGCGCCGGGCGATCGGCGCCGGAGTGTCCATCGTGGACGCCTGCCGGATGGCGTCCACCACGCCGGCCGCCGCGATCGGTCTGGACGCCACGGTCGGCGCGCTGCGCGCGGGGCTGCGGGCCGACCTGGTCGAGCTGTCCGAAGACCTCCGGGTGGTACGGGTGATGCGCGGGGGTGCGTGGCTGTGATCCTGACCGTCACGCTCAACACCGCCCTGGACGTCACCTACGAGGTACCCGCGCTGCGGCCCGGCGGCGTGCACCGGGTCGCCGGCATGCACGAGCGGCCGGGCGGCAAGGGCATCAACGTGGCCCGGGTGCTCCACGAACTCCGCGAGCCGGTGATCGCGACCGGACTGCTCGGCGGCGGTACCGGGGAATCGATCCGTACCCTGCTCGGCAACCTCCGGCACTCCTTTGTGGACATCGCCGGACCGTCGCGTCGCACCACCACCGTCGTGGACGGCTCATCGGCGACCGGGTTCTGGGAACCCGGCCCGGAGGTAAGTACGGAGGAATGGGAACGGTTCGTCGTTCACTTCGGCGCGCTGCTGAAGGTCGCCCGGGTCGCGGTACTGTCCGGCAGCCTCCCGCCGGGCCTGCCCGCCGACGCGTACGCCAGGCTCATCGAGGTGGCCCGCGCGGCGGAGGTACCGGTCGTCCTCGACACGTCCGGCGAGCCACTGGCGGCGGGCATCGCGGCCGGACCCGACATCGTCAAGCCGAACGCGCACGAGCTGGCCACCATGTCCGGCATGGCGGTCGGCGTCTTCGAACCGGGCGCCGTCGACCTGGCCGAGGCGGAGGCGCTGGCCGCCGCCGACGCGGTACGGGGCGCCTCCCGCACCGCCGTGGTCGCCTCGCTCGGCCGGTACGGGATGGTGGCGTCCACGCCCGCCGGACGGTGGCACGCCCGGCCGGCCTCCGCGTTGGACGGCAACCCGACAGGCGCCGGTGACGCCGCGGTCGCCGCGCTCGTCCGGGGCCTGGCCTACCGGCTTCCGTGGCCCCAGCGGCTGGCCGACGCGATCGGCCTGTCCGGTGCCGCCGTCCTCGCCCCGGTGGCCGGCGCCATGTCCCTGAGCGACTACCAGAAGCTGCGCCGCGGCGCCGACGTCCAGGAGATGTGATGCCCCCGGTGTCCTAGGCGGCAGAACCGCCGGGCGGCGGACCGGCCGGGACGCGGCCCCGGCGACCGGAGTCAGCCGCGGCCGCCGGCTCCCGGCTCCGGTCGCCGCGCGGCTGCGCCGGCCCGACACCCAGGCCCGGCGCGTCCCAGCCGGACGATGCCAGCCACCGCCCCAGCGGCAACTCGTCCCACGGGATCCGGCGCATGATCCGGTCCAGGAAGAGTCCGAACAGCAGCCCCGCCACGGTGTCCGTCAGCCAGTGGAAGCTGAGGTAGACCGTGGTGACACCGAGGACGGCCGGCGGGACGACCCTGATCACCCGCCGCCAGACCACCGGCAGCCACGCGCTGAGCAGCAGCGCCAGGACCCCGTACCAGACGATCGAGTTGACCAGGTGGCCGGACGGGTACGAGGCGCCGCCGACACCGAAGTACCCGCGGGCCCACGCCCTGCCGGCGTGCTCCACGTTGGCGTCCGCCGCCGGCCGGTTGGTGATGTCCTTCATCGGGGTCAGCGTGCAGAACGTCAGCGCGAACGCCACGATGACCACCAGCACGGGACGTACGGAGTGCCGGCGCCAGGCCAGCAGCAGCGCCAGGATCCCGCAGATACTGGTCAACCAGCCGCCCTGGCCGAGGTGGTTGCCGACCCAGGCCGGCCAGTACAGGACGCCGGGGCGGTGGGCGTCGCACCAGTCGCGCAGCCACACGTCCATCCCGATCAGGGCGCGGTCGGCGACCCCGACGGTGATCGCCACGAAGGCCGCCAGGAGCAGCCCGTCGAACCACCAGCCTGCCGGCCTGACCCGCTTGAGCGCCACCACCCGACCAGGGTACCGACCCCGCACCCGGCCGGGAGCAGGGCCGGGAGCAGCGCCGGGAGCGGGGGTCGAGCGGGTCTACAGCAGAGAACGGATCTTCGGGTAGATGAGGTCGATCCTGACCCCGGAGTCCGGACAGCCCCCGAAATGGTGCAGTGCGACAACCTTGTCGCTATTCCAGGAGATCACCGGCGAGCCGGACGATCCGCCCGAGGTGTCGCAGTAGTACGAGACGTCGGTGCCCTTGCCGTACCCGTTGGCCACCGGCGCGGCGATCTCGCAGGAGCCGCCCTGCGCCCGCCCGGAGCCGGTGGCGATCACGGTCGGATCGCCGCCCGCGTGCTGCGGGACGTAAAGCTGCTCCCCCGCCTTCGGATCGCGCACGTCCAGCGACAGGTACCCGAACGGCTGCACGGACGCGAAGTTCCGCACGCTGAACAGGGTGTAGTCCAGGGTCGCGTCGGTGGCCAGCACCCGGTCGCCGGTCACCTTGACCGGCCGCGTGGTGGTGTCCCCGCCGCAGATCGTGCACTCGTCGTTGAACCACACCTCGGTGTCGCGCACGGTCGCGGTGCTGGAGAGACAGTGGTGGTCGGTCAGCATCCGGTTGCCCGGACCCACCCGGAAGGCCGTACACAACTGCATGCCGTCGATGAGCAGCAGGGCCACCGCCCGGGAGTTCTGGTACGCCACCGGATGCGCGGACTTGAAGCACGCCGCGTCGGCGGAGGCGCCGGTGCCGCAGGTGGTCCTGCCGCCGCCCTGCCGCATCGCGGTGATCGCCGCGTCCCGCCTGGACTGCTCGACCGCGTGCTGCGCCGACCTCTCGTCGGGCGTGAAGCCACGGGCCACCTTGTTCACCACCACGCGGGTCAGCTTCCCGTGCACGGTCAGCACCGCGGTGTCGCCGTCGACCGAGGTGAGCCAGCGGTCGCCGACGGCGGCGCCGTACGTGGTCGACTGCTTGCCGTACCGGTCGGTGACGGTCAGGTACTCGCCGGGCAGCATGAGGATCTTGACGTACGGCTTCACGTACGAGGCGCCGGTGTAGGACAGGGTGACCGGGTGGCCCTCGGTGACCTCGCGTTCCATGCTCACGGATACGCCCACCGTCGCCATCCCGCCGGCTTCCGCCCGCAGCGCGGTGGTCTTCGACGCCCCCGTCGGCGCTTCGTCCGACCCGGCGCCGTGCGGCCCCGATGCCAGGCCGCCCAGCCCCAGCAGCACGACGACCCCGACAACAAGCAAACCGGTACGCATCGCCCTTTCCCCTCAGATCCGCTTATCTTCCGGAATGTGTAACGAACCACAGCCGGGCGCGATGCGTGGGCAGACTTTGCGATCCTGGTATCCATGCGCATCACCTCGGCTCTGTTCGACCCGGCGTTGCTGGATCTGCCGTGGACCGTTCCGCTGGAGGAGTGGCCCGAGGACCGGCTCGTCATGCTGCCTCGGGGCATCTCGCGGCACGTGGTGCGCTTCGTGCGGCTGAACTCCACGGTCTACGCGGTGAAGGAGACCGCCGAGCGGGTGGCGCAGAAGGAGTACGACCTGCTGCGGGCGCTGGAGCGGATCGGCGCGCCGAGCGTGGAGGCGGTCGCGATCGTGGCGGACCGTCTCGACCCCACGGGTTCGCCGCTGGAGCCGGTACTCGTCACCAGGCACCTGCAGTTCTCGCTGCCGTACCGGGCGCTGTTCTCCCACACGCTGCGCCCGGACACCATGACCCGGCTGCTCGACGCCCTGGCCGCCCTGCTGGTGCGGCTGCACCTGACCGGCTTCTTCTGGGGCGACGTGTCACTGTCGAACACGCTGTTCCGGCGCGACGCGGGGGCCTTCGCGGCCTATCTGGTCGACGCCGAGACCGGTGCGCTGCATGAGAGGTTGTCCACCGGGCAGCGCGGCGAGGACGTGGAGTTGGCCCGGGTGAACATCTTCGGCGAGATGCTCGACCTTCAGGCCGCCGAACTGCTGCACGAGACGATCGACCCGGAGGTGGTGGCCGACGACGTGGTACGGCGGTACGAGTCGCTGTGGCACGAGGTCACCTATGAGCAGGAGGTCGCCGGGAGCCGGGAAGTGCGCCACCACGTGGAGAAGCGGATCCGGCGGCTGAACGAGCTGGGCTTCGACGTCGGGGAACTACAGCTGTCGGTACAGGACGACGGGCAGCGCTACCTGGTCCGGCCGAAGGTCGTGGACGCCGGCCACCACACCCGCCGGCTGCTGCGCCTGACCGGCCTGGACGCCGAAGAGAACCAGGCCCGCAAGCTGCTCAACGACCTGGACACGTACCGGGCGGAATCGGACCTCGACGACGAGCAGCAGGCGGCACACCGGTGGCTGACGGAAGTGTTCGAACCGGTGGTCCGGGCGGTGCCGGCGCACCTGCGGGGCAAGCTGGAGCCCGCTGAGCTGTTCGTCCAGGTGATCGAGCACCGGTGGCTGCAGTCCGAACGGTCCGGGCGGGACGTCGGGCTGGCCCCGGCCGTCCAGTCGTACCTGGCCGACATCCTCGCGTACCGGCCGGACGAGCAGGCCGTGCTGGGCTACGCGGTCGGGCCGCCGACCGAGGACATCCCGGTGATCCGGGAGGACTCGGCGTTCATCTGACCCGCGCTCATCGCGGCGGCGCTCCTCGCCGCGGACGGCCGGGGGCCGGCGGAGTCGGACTGGGCTGCGGAGCCGGGGTGGACTGCGGAGGCGGAGCCGGGGTGGACTGCGCGACCAGGCGACCCAGGCCAGACCGGGTGGCAACCACGATCAGCCGCTCCCCCGGCGCCAGCACGCGATCGGGCGGCGGCCGCCATTCCGCGTCCCGGAACTCGCCGAGGGTCACCGCGATGATCCGCACCTCGGCGTTTTCCTGAGCCGCCGCGACGGTACGGCCGCACAACGCCGTATCCGGCTCCACCGGCACCTCGGCCATCAGGAGCACCCGGCGCTTGACCGGGATCGTACCGATCACCTCGCGCTCCAGCACCGCCGCGGCGAATGCGGGGGCGGCCAGGTACGACACGCTCTTCGAGCTGGTCACGCCGAACGCGCGCTGGATCCGGTCGGCGAAGTCCCCGTCGAACAGCCGCAGTACCACCCGCAGATCCTTCTTCAGGGTCCGGGCGTGCAGCGCCGCCTCCAGGTTGGTCACGTCGTCCGTGGACAGCACGACCAGCGACCGGGCCGCACCCGCCGACGCCTCGACCAGGGTCTCGGCCCGGCTCGCGTCCCCGATGATCAGCGGAATGCCCAGGTCACGGGCCAGCTGGACACCCCTGGCCTGATCTGTGCGGTCGATCGCGACCACCGATATCCCCAGGTCGTGCAGTTGCTGCATGACCCGGGTACCCACGTTGCCCAGGCCCACCACCACGACGTGGTCGGCGAACGGCCCTCGGGGCCGGCCCAGCGCCAGCGCCAGCCGCGCGTTGACCACCGCCTCGACCACCGCGGCGGTGATCACCGGGATCATCGCGAGCCCGGCGAGCATGACCACGACCTGGAGCACCTGTACGGTCACCCGGCCGTTCGGCTCCGGGTTCACCCCGCCGACCGTGTCCAGCACCGTGAGGTAGAACGCCTGCCAGATGGACAGCAGGCCGCTGCTCAGCCAGGCGAGCAT
>DASXOA010000297.1:0-5555 GCA_036494675.1 Rugosimonospora sp. | reverse complement strand
AGCCAGGCGACCGCGGACGCGTCCTGCGCCGGGGGCAGTGCGGCGAGCGCACACCTCCGTACGACATCGGTCATGGCGGCGTCGACGGTGAGTCCCGAGTCGTGATCGGTGTACTGACACGAGGCGCTGTTCACGCCGTCGGACGGGTCAGCGGCACGCGCCGATACCAGCAGGACGATGCCGGCGCCCGGATCGGTCACCCCCTCGTCGAAGCCGCCCTTGTCGCGCAGCATGACGCTGTACGTCGTGTGCACGCCGGTGATGTCGTGCAGGCTGGTCACCAGCCGCCGGAAACTCACTCCGGGGATCGCCGCCGAGGGCAGCGCGGCCGGCGCGAACCGATCGGTGGGCTCCACCCGGCCGGCCGCATCGGTCCGGATCGGGGGCGACCCTCCGATGACGTAGAGCCCTCCGGCGACGCACAGCGCCAGCACGACGAGCGCCACGCCGCCGGCCACCAGCAGCGCCACGCGCACGCTCCGACCCGCGGACGGCGCGGATCCACCGCCCGACCCCTGGTCCGCTGTCATCCGCACCCCCGGAGACGATTTCTACCACCCGCGCCGCCCACCCTGGCCCGAGTTGTGGCCGATCTGCCGCGTGCTACGCGAGCACGGCTGCCAGATCGCCCCGAGCACGTACTGGGCGGCCAAGGGCCGACTGGCCTCGGCCAGGCAGGTGCGCGACGAACAGTTGCTGGTGCAGATCCGCCGGGTCCACGCCGGCAACTACGGCGTCTACGGCGCCCGTAGACTCTGGCGCCAACCGCGACAAGCGACCGCCGGGCCGCCCTCGTCGCCGGTCAGCTGCTCCAGACCTGGAAGCTGGAGATCTGACCGGCGGGCCAGCCGGTGTTCGCCGTGATGGTGAGCTGGAAGTACCGCTGGGTCGTCGCGGTGAACGTGATCGTCACGGTGTTGTTGCTGGCCGGAGCGAACGCGTAGCTCGCCGACGCCTTCACCGTGGTCCAGGTGCTGCCGTCCGTGCTGCCCAGCAGCGACAGCGTCTCGTTGCGGGCACCCCACGAGGCGGGCAGTTGCAGGACGACCCGGCTCGCGCTCTGCGCCGAGCCCAGATCGACCTGCACCCACTGCGGGAACGCGTTGTCGGCGCTCTCCCAGTAGGTGTCCTGGCTGCCGTCGGTGACGTTGGACGACGGGTACACGTCGGTGTGGCTGGACTCGCCCGTCGGGCGGCCGGCCGCGAGGTTGGTGGCGACGGGCCCGGTGCCGCCGGAGGTCGCGAACACCGCGAAGTCCGAGAGCTGCGCGGCGGGCCAGCCGGTGTTCGCCGTGATGTTCAGCCGCAGGTACCGGGCGGTGGTGGCGGGGAAGGTGATGCTCACCGTGTTCCCGGTCGCGGGGTCGAACGTGTACCCGGCCTGGGCCGCGACTGTCGAGAAGTTCACGCCGTCGAGGCTGCCCTGTACCGACAGCGTCTGGGTACGCGTGGCCCACGCGGTCGCCGGCGGCAACCTCAGCGTCACCTTGCCGACGCTCGTCGCGGCTCCCAGGTCGACCTGGAGCCACTGCGGGAACGCGTTGCCGGCGCTCTCCCAGTACGAGTTGGCGTCCGGATCCGTCGCGTTGGCCGGCGGGTAGCCGGCCTGCGTCGAGGACGCCGAGGTCGGCCTGCCCGCCGCGATGTTGGTCGTGCCGGTCCCGGTCACGCCGGTTCCGGTCAGCGCGACGGGGACGGCGCCCTGGCCGTCGTCCCCGGTGATCGAGTAGACCGCCGACTGGGCGCCGGTGGTGGTCGGGGTGAAGGTGACCGTCTGGTGGATGACGTCGCCGGGTGAGAGCTGCTGGCCCTCGGATACCGGCGTGGTGGTGTTGAAGGCGCCCACCGGCGGTGCGGCCTTGGTCAGCGTCAGGGTGATGTTGCCGGTGTTGACGATGTCGAAGGTGCGGGTCGCGGTCTGGCCGACCGCCACCGATCCGAAGTCGACCGGGTTGGGGGTGATGGTCAGATGGGAGGCGCCGGTCACCGCCGTGCCGGTGATCGGGACGGTCACCGAACCGGCGTTGCTGGTCACCGAGAGCGCACCGCTCTGGTCACCGGCGGCCGTCGGCGTGTAGGTCACCGAGACCGCGACCGATGCGCCGGCCGCGATCGTCGAGCCGGTGGCCGGGAAGCCGGTGGCGCTGAAGGGGGCCGTCGGCGCGGTGGAGCCGGTGATGGTGACCGCCGAGGTACCGGTGTTGACGATGCTCACGCTGATGGTCTTGTGGGCCCCGGTCGGTACCGTGCCGAACGCCAGTGTCGCGGGCGTGGCGCCCAGCCCCGGCCGGGTCCCCGTGCCGTGCAGGTCAAGCGCCACGACGCCGCTGTCGGTGGTGAACGACAGGCTACCCGTCGCGCCGCCCGCCGTGGTCGGCGTGAACCGCACCGGCACCGACAGCGTCTGCCCGGTGGTCAGGCTCACCGGGAGCACCGGTGGGGTGGCCCCGAACGGGGACGCGGTCGAGATCGCCGAGATGGTGACCGGCCGGGCGGCGGTCACCGTGACCGTGGCGGTGCCGGTCGCGCCGAGCGCCACCGCGCCGAAGTCGGTCGGTGCGCTGGTCAGGGCGGCCGTGGTCGGGCGCCCGAAGCCGAACACCTTGCCGTCGCGGGTACCGACGAAGACCCGGTTGCCGTCGGTGGCCGGGACGGCGAACTTCGAGGCGGTCCCGATCGGCGCCGAATAGCGCAGGTGCAGCTGACCGCCCACGGGCAGGGCGTCGTACGCGCGGAGCTGGCCGTTCGCCCCGGTCGACCCGTCGCTGTAGACCACCCAGACGATCGCCGAGCCCGAGGTCGTACCGGTCGAGGTGACGACCGGCGAGCCGGAGGTGTAGCCGAACGTCGACGAACTGGTCGCGGCCGAGCTGAGTACGGGCAGGCCGGCGCCGTTGACCCCGTACTTCAGCGCCCGCAGGTAGCCGGAGTTCTCGACGTCGTACACGTAGCCGCCGTCCCCGCCCCAGAACGCGGGGTGTCCCCACATCCCGTTGTACGGGCCGAGCGGCGGCCCCACCGAGGCGTCCGTACCGCCGGGCCCCTGCGCCGTGCCGCCCAGGTTGTCGCGGTCGAGCAGGTAGACGCGACCGTCCTTGCCGACCTGCACGAGCAGGTGCGGGTGGGCGGAGGTGCCGAAGCCGGCCGGCAGTGCCAGCGGGCCGCCGGAGCCGAAGTCGGTGTCGTCCTGATCCAGCTTGCTGTTGTTGGTGGGGCTGAAGAAGTCCTTGGCGGTCAGCGAGCCGTCGGCGTTGACCTGCAGCCGGATGACCGACTCGGCCAGCGTGCCCGGCGGGCTGGTACCGGGGCCCGGAGCGGGCGAGACGCCGTTGCCGGTGGCGACGATGATGCGTCCGGGACCGTCGGAGACCAGGCCGCCGCCCGACTGCCAGATGCCGGCCTCGGCGTTGGACCGGCCCGCCTCGGTGGACCACAGCGTCGACATGGCAGGGGTGGTCGTCTTCACGCCGGCGATGTAGCCGACGTACGCGCCGTAGTCGCAGTGGCTGGCGAAACCGGCGTAGACCACGCCGTCGAGCAGCAGCAGGCCCGGGCGCTGCGCGGCGGTCTCCGGATTGAACGGGTCACCCGGGTCGTTGCTCGGCGTGCCCTGGATGCTGACCGGCCAGCCAGCGCGCTCCGCGCCGGTGGCAGGGTTGATCGAGTGCATCCAGAAATGCGGGTGCTGGGCGTCCGTCCCGTCGTTGACTTTCGCCATGAAGAAGACCGCGTTGGTCGCCGGGTCGTACACCGGCGTGCTGGTGATGCCGATGTTGGGCACGAGGTCGCCGCAGCCGAGCGTCGAAGCCGGCCAGGCGGGGCCCACGCTGCGGGACCAGGTGACGGCGCCGGTGGCGGAGTTCATCCCGTAGATCCAGTTGTTCTCGGTCACCGCGATGACGGTGCCGCCCACGACGATCGGCTGGGCGTAGACCTGTCCGTTGACGGTCGTCGAGAACAGTTGGCCGAAGTCCGGGGCCGAGACCGCGGACGGTCCCAGACCCGGCTCGTTCTGGTCCCAGCCGGTCCGCAGGGTGTCGACCGAGACCGTGGTCTCGTCGGCGGCGGCGAGGGTGGGTGCGGCCAGAGCCGCGGTCGCGAGCAACAGCCCCGCGAGAACTCCGGTGATCAGCGAACGTGCGCAGCCTCTGCATCGCATGGCCTGCTCCTGGGGGTGGGACGGCGGCCGGCGGATCCGGGAGCGTGATCACCACCCGGGCCAGGTTGCACAGAACGGTAACTTGATGGATATGATCTCGCAAGATTCTAACCATGTATCGAAATATCTAGAGGATACGAGTTCACTATCACCACAAGAACCGGACGCCGCAGCGGCGTGCCGGAATGCCCGGCGCCTCGGACTCCGCCCACAGGGGACGGAGCGCGGGTCGGCCGGGCGACAGGTGGTTCTGCGACGAGACCTACGTCAGAGTCGCCGGACCTCGGTGGACTTGAACGCCTCGAATTGCGAGCGCGGCGTGCAGGGTGCTTAGTTGTCCATTGTGGATGACTGGCGACTTGGGTAGCAGGTCGCCTACGCGGGGCCGCGGCGGGGCGTGGGGTGACCTTCGCTACTGGCCGGGCTGTTGCAGTATCGGATGGCGAGTCGGGACACGGTACGAAACCCTGCCTGTCCTGGTTCATAACTAGGTTCGTGGCTTTGATCAGGACTTTTACGCTGCGGTCCGGTATTCGTTGATCAGTCCACCAAGGACGTGTCGGCGTCGGATCCGGCCAACGCGACCACGTTCGGGTTGTCATCGGGGGGCGTAGCCCTACGCCTTGGCCTTGGTGGCTGCGCCCGGCGTTGTAGTGATCGACGAGTTGTGTACCCGACTGCGCGGCCCGCAGGCCCGGCCGGGCGCCTCAGGGGCGTTCATGGCCGGGCTGCGGCCGGTGTCCTGGGATGCCACCACCCTGGACGTGCCCGACAGTCCGGCCAACACCCCGGCGTTCATGGCCTCACACAACAAACGCGGACGCGGCGCGTTCCCGAAGGTGCGGCTGCTCACCCTGATCGAGTGCGGCACCCACGCGGTCATCGACGCGGCGTTCGGCGCCGTCTCGGAACAGGCCCTGGCCCGTCGGGTACTCGGCTCGCTGGCGAGGGAATGCTGTTGCTGGGCGACCCGAACTTCCCGTCCTACCGATTATGGCAACAAGCCGCCGCTACCGGGGCGCACCTGTTATGGCGCAGGAGGCGTGCCGGCCATGGGCGTACTCGCCACCGCCGATCTGTTCCGCCAACACCCGCCCGAACTGAAGGTGAGAGTCGGGGCCAGTTTCGACCGGTGTCGACATGCTAGCCTGCTCAGCGTGATTCGTGGCCGGACATTCCATTTGGACCTGTCGAGTATCGGGGCGGAGCCGCTGGAGGCCAAGGACCCGAGGCAGATCGGGGCCTTTCCGATCAGGGCCGTGCTGGGATCCGGAGGCATGGGGCGGGTCTATCTCGGCGTGGCGCCGGACGGGTACACGGCCGTGAAGCGGGTGCTGCCGTACCTGTCGAACGACAGGACCTTCCTGCGGCACTTCGGGCATGAGCTCGACAACCA
>DASXOA010000296.1:0-7434 GCA_036494675.1 Rugosimonospora sp. | reverse complement strand
AGTCGACGCTGAAGTCCTCGATGGTCACGACCGGGTCGGCGAGGTGGGGAGTCGAAGCATCCGTTTCGACGGCGACGCTCATTTCAGGTTCTCCTGCTCCAGCTGGTTGATCTGCGCGGCGGTGAGGCCCCACTTCTGGGTCTCCCGGCATGAATGTGGGTTGGTTCGATCGATATGTTGGGTCTAGGGTGCGTGCTCGTGGGGTAGCTGGAGGGTGATCGGTCCGCAGGTGAGCATGACCAGGGCGAGGGCGGCCTGGGCGCTGTGGAACCCGAAGGCGCGTCGAATGATCAGGCGGACGACGTTGTTGAGCGCCTCAGCCCGACCGTTGTTGATCTTCAGTCGGATCGCGGCGAGGATCCCGTCGCGGTGCTTGCGGATCGTCTTGGCGGCCTTGACGAACGGGGCCAGGCGGGAGCGGGAGGCCTTGCTGATCCACCGGTCGATGAGTTCGGCGACGTCGTCGGGGTTCAGGTCGCCGGCGAAGATGGCCCGGAACGCTTCCCGCAGGCCGTAGGCTCGCCAGACCTCGCCGCCGCGGCGGCGCAGCTTGCGTAGCGTGGTGGCCTGCTCCTCGGTGAGGTGGTCGGGGCGTTTGAGCAGCGCCCAGCGGGCACCTTTGAACTTCTTGGCCGCGGCGGGGTCGGTGGTGCGCATCTGCTGCCAGGCCGTGCGGCGCACGGTGTCCAGGGCGTCGGTGACCGCCTTGACCGCGTGGAACGGGTCGATACACCGGGTGGCCCGCGGCGCGTTGGTCTTGATGCTCTTCAGGAACGCCGCCCCCATGTCGGAGCTGACCGCCTCCAACGCGGCGCTGCGGTCCTCGCCAAGTTCGGCGAAGAACGCGTCGAGGGTGTCGGCGTCCTTACCCGGGGCACCCCAGATGACCTTCCTCGCCGCGTGGTCGCAGACCAGGGTCAGGTAGTGGTGATTGCGCTTCCACGACACCTCGTCCACGCCGATGCTGACCAGCCCGTCGAACCTGCTCTCGTCGAGGCCGTCGGCGACCACCCGTTCACAGATGCGCCCGACGGTGTCCCAGTCGATGCGGGCGTACCGGACGATCGCGGTCTTGTCCATCTTCGTGGCCAGCCAGGCGACCAGGTCCTCGAAGTCGCGGGTGAACCCCGCACCAGGGCGGGCGAACGGCACCGCCTCGGTACGTACCCCGTGCACCGGGCAGCACAGCCGGCGCAGCTGCGCGCGGATCTGCACCTGCCGACGGCCGAAGTCCAGGTGCCGCCACCGCGAGGCCACACTCCGGCGGTCGTAACGAGCCCGGGTACTCCAACCGCACTCCGGGCATAGCAGCCGCTGCCGGCGCAGCGCCACCTCAACGACCAGCTGGCCCGGCTGCGGCAACGACACGCCCCGCGCAGTGATGCCAGGCAGATCCAGCAGCCCGTTAAGTAGAGTAGTAGCGCGCACGGTGATGTGGACTTCCCTGTAGCTACTTCGGTCTCAAGCAACCCTGAAGCTACGGCAACACACCGTGCGCAACCTGTAACCAGCCCTTCCCGGACCGGCGTGTCGCGGATCTCCTGCCCCAGACCCGGATCTCAGCCCTTCATCGACGCCCAGCACCCACATTCACGCCGGGAGAGCCAAAATCCGGTGCCCGCAGTCCGCCACAATGGAAGGATCTCCGTCGCGCCGGGAACGACGCCGCGGCGGCGGCGTGGCACGGGATCGGCGGGAGCGGCGCGGAGCCGGAAGGGGCGGGTACGAACGTGGTCGAGGTGGCCGAGTCCGACTGGGTCTCCCGCTTCGCGGACGAAGTGATCGCCGAGGCGCGACGCCGCCGTCCGCAGGCGCCGATCGTCTGCGCGTCCGGTCTCAGCCCGTCCGGCCCGATCCACCTCGGCAACCTGCGCGAGGTCATGACCCCGCACCTTGTCGCCGACGAGATCCGCCGGCGCGGGCACGAGTGCGTACATCTTCTTTCCTGGGACGACGCGACCGGTTCCGGAAGGTACCCTCCGGCTTCGACCCGTCCTGGTCGCGGCACATCGGCAAGCCGCTCACGAGCGTCCCGGCGCCGCCGGGGAGCGAGCATGCGAACTGGGCCGAGCACTTCATCGCCCCGATGGTCGTCGCGCTGGCCGAGTTGGGTGTCGAGTACCGGCCGGTGAGCCAGACGCGGATGTACACGTCCGGCGCGTACACCGAACAGATCCTGCTGGCGATGCGTGAGCGCGAACGCATCGGCGCGATCCTCCGCCGGTACCAGACGAAGGACGCCGACGACGATGGGCGCGGAGTCGCGGGGTACTACCCGTACCGGCCGTACTGCTCCTCCTGCCAACGCGACCTGACCACGGTGACCGCCTACGACGACGAGACCACCGCGCTGTCCTATGACTGCGGGTGCGGCCACTCGGAGACGGTACTGCTGTCCGAGTACCGGTACGGCAAGCTGGTCTGGAAGGTCGACTGGCCGATGCGCTGGGCGTACGAGGGCGTGGTCTTCGAACCGTCCGGCGTCGACCACAACTCCCCCGGATCGTCCTTTGTGGTCGGTGGTCAGATCGTCGGTCCGGTGTTCGGCGGCGAACCCCCGATCGGCCCCATGTACGCGTTCGTCGGCATCGACGGCATGGCGAAGATGAGCAGCTCCAGGGGAGGCGTACCGACGCCGGCCGACGCACTGTCCATCATGGAGGCTCCCGTGCTGCGCTGGCTGTACGCGCGGCGCCGGCCGAACCAGTCGTTCACGATCGCGTTCGACCAGGAGATCCAGCGCCTGTACGACGAGTGGGACGGGCTCGCGGCGAAGGTGGCGGCGGGAACGGCGACTCCGGCGGAGGCGTCGGCGCACCGCCGGGCGGCGGGAACCGCTCGGGGCACGCTGCCCACCACACCGCGCCCGGTGCCGTACCGCACGCTCGCGTCCATTGTGGACGTCACGACCGGCGACGAGCGGCAGGCCCTGCGCATCGTGCGCGACCTCGACCCGTCGCACCCGGTCGTGTCGCTGGACGAGACCCGGCCACGGCTCGACCGCGCGCACACCTGGGTTCTCACGCAGGTACCGGCCGAGCAACGCACCCGGGTTCGCGACGAGCCGGACGCGGCGCTGCTCGCGTCGCTCGGTGAGAGGGAGCGGGATTCGCTGCGCATGCTCTCCGCCGGGCTGGGCGAGGACTGGTCGTTGCAGGGCCTGACCGCGCTCGTGTACGGCGTGCCGAAACGGCAGCTCGGGCTCCCGCTGGACGTGAAGCCGACCCCGGAGCTCCGGGCCGCGCAGCGGGCGTTCTTCGCGCTGCTCTACCGGCTGCTGGTCGGCCGGGACACCGGTCCACGCCTGCCCACCCTGCTGCTGGCGGTCGGCGCCGACCGCGTCCGGAAACTGCTCGGCGCCTGACCCTGCCGGATCGGCACCGCCGGATCAGGCCGGTCGGATCAGCACCGCCGGGTCAGTACTGCCGGATCAGGCCGGTCGGGGTGGCCGGCGTCCAGTCGGGTTCGATGACCGCCAGCGCGTCCGCCATCGCGGCCGCGCCGAGGTAGCCCGGCCGGTCGCGAGGGATCGCCACGGCGCCGTCGCCGTCCCAGCGGACCGGGACGAGTCGGGTCTGTCCGGGGACGGGCCGGACCGGCCCGGACACCGTCGCGGTCGGCAGGGTGGGTAGGCGGCGGCCGGTCAGTCCGGCGATGAGCGGCTGCACCAGCGTGTACGCGGCCACCAGCGCCGCGTACGGGTTGCCGGGTAGGCCGACGATCCAGCCGGTACCGGTGCCGCGGGCCGGCCTGCGAGCGAGGATCTGTGGCCGCCCGGGTCGGCAGGCCACCCCGTCGACGTGAACGGTCGCGTCAAGGTCGGCCAGGGCGGTGTGCAGGTGGTCGACCGGCCCGACCGAGGACGCGCCGCAGACGACCGCGATATCCTCCGCCGTCGCGGCAAGCGCGGCGGTCAGTGCTCCGGCCGAGCGGTCACCGACCGAGCTCACCGCGGTGACGTCGGCGCCGAAGCCGGCCAACAGCGGCGGCAGCAGCGGGCCGAGTGCGTCGCGTACCTGACCCGGACCGGGCAGCCCGGCGCGCACGATCTCGTCCCCGGTGAGCAGGACCCGCACCCGGGGTCGCCGTACCACCCACAGCGTGTCGGCCCCGACGCTGGCCGCCATCCCCAGCACCACCGCCGTGACGAGGCATCCGGCGGGCAGGAGCACCTCGCCGACCACGGCGTCCTCTCCGCTGCGCCGGATGTGCTCCCGGACGCGCCCCGGGCCGTGCGCATGAGGGTCGTGGGCATGAGGGTCGTGGGCACGAGAGTCGTGGGCACGGGAGCCGAGCACGCGAGGGTCGGGCCCACGAGAATCGGACGCACCGGAGTCGGGCACCAGAGTCGTCACGAGTTCGCCACCACGGCTGGCCTCCTCGTACGGGAGGACCCGGTCGGCTCCCGCGGGAACGGGTGCGCCGGTGGCGATCTCGACGGCGGTGTGGTCGACCAGGGCTCCGGGGTCGGGGCAGCCGGCGAGTACCCGGCCGGTCAGGCGCCACGGTCCGGTGCCGCGTACGGCGTAGCCGTCCATCGCGGCGCTGTCGAACCCGGGTACCGCGGCGAGCGCGCACAGCGGTGCCGCCAGAACCCGGCCGGCGGCGTCAGCGATCGGCACCTCCTCCGGTGGTGGCGGCGTGGCCAGCTCGTTCGCCAGCATCCGGGCCCGGTTCCAGGGCATTGCCCTCATCGGTCGCCGCCTCCATGGGCTGGTCGCGCCCCTCTTCGGATGGTCTGTTGTTGTTATCCCGACTCGCGGCGCGTGGCAAGAGCGAAGAAGCGGTCGGGTGGATCGTCGTAGTCGGTCAGCGTCCATCCGCTGGCGGTGAGCAGGCGGCTCAGCTGCGGCCGGTTGAGGGCTTCGTCCTCGCGCAGGGTGCGACCGTGGCGCGCGGCGAGAGCGGCCCGGCCGGACGGATGGAAGACGATCAACCGGCCGTCGGACCGGGTCACGCGGGCCAACTCGGCGAGGCCGGCCGCGGGGTCGGGCAGGTGCTGGATGAGTCCGGCGGCGAATATCGCGTCGGCGCAGGCGTCGGCGAGCGGCAGGTGGCGCGCGTCGGCGAGCAGCAGCCGCGCCGCCGGCCCCGTGCTGTCGCAGGCGACGGTGAGCATGTGCGGGGTCAGGTCGATGCCGATGACGGCGCCGTGTGGTCCGACCGCGGTACGCAGCGCTCCGATGGCCCGCCCGGTGCCGCAGCCGACGTCGACCACGGTGGCCCCCTCGGGGATGGCGGCCTGGTCGATGGCGGCGGCGTAGGACGGCAGATCCTGACCGAACTTGCGGTCCCAGGTCGCGGCGCGGGCCGCGAAGAAGGCCCGGGTCTCGGTCAGGTAGACCTGATCGGTGGCGTGCTCAAGGTGGGCGGCCACGCGCCGGATGACCGGCCACGTCGGGTCGTGGTAGTCGATGACGATGTCGGCCGCGTGGTCCGCGTCGCCGTGCCCGTGGGCACCGGGCCAGGGCGGCGGGGTGCGCAGGTAGATGAACAGGTCACAGCGCCCGGTGGGCGGCGGGGTGGTCCAGTCCGGTCCGTCGGCGATGACCACGGTCATCGTGGCCCGGTCCCCGCCCCAGGCGTCCCGGTCGACCAGCGGCGCGGGGGCGGGCAGGCGGGCGCACGGCCGCCCGTGCGCGTGGATGGCCTCGGCGAGTTCGTCGGCGAGGACACCACCGGACCGTGACGCGTCGTGGATGACCACCAGCGCCGGGTTCCCGCCGGACCCGCAGACGATGTCGGCCAGAGTGCCGATCACCACCGCCTGGCGGTGGCGCCGTTGGCCCTCGTCGGGGCTGACGCCGGTACGCGGGGTTTCCGCTGGTACGGCCACGTCATAAGGATGCAACTGCTGGGCAGGTGTGCGCAATCATGCCGCGCCTGCGATGGGTACCGGCGTTCAGGCATGGCAACTGCGATGCCGGCGAGGTCGGTCCGGCCCCCGCGACGGCGATGCCGCCCGCCGGTTGGACGCGCTCGGCCGCTACCGGGCCGACTCGTCAAGCTGGACCGGGTACCCGGCACGCAGCACGGCGAGGATGGACGGCGGCGTGATGACGCGCGCGTCACCGAGCCCGGGCCGGGGGTGACGGGTTCCGTAGCCCTCACGGGTCCACTCGGCGAGATGGCCGCCGGCGACCACGGCCGGAACGTCGCCGTCGAGTACGACGAAAGCGCCGTCCGGCAGGTCGGCCCACGGCTGGGTGTGGAGGCGCCGCCGGTGGGTTCCGCGCACGATCCGCTCGCCGTGCAGCCGCCGGTTCATCAGCGTGGCCGAAGGCGGTTCGACGCCGAGACCCTCGGCCCATGCGGCCCGGAACCTGTTGTAGCCGTCCCGCCGGCACTCGGCACACGGCCGGTGTCCTGCCGCGAACGACACGGCCTCGTCGTGGAAGTACAGGTGGGTGTAGCGGTTGGGCAGCCACTGCTCCCGCCAGCGGCCACGGAACTCCAGGACGCACGTGATCCACAGGTCGCTGGCGTGGAAGCGGACGATCTGCGTGCCGGAGTGGATGACGCCGCGGTTGCCCGTCCAGGCGCCGCGCAGGGGGATCGCCACGAGGTCACCCATCGGGGTGACCCGGTTGCGCCTGGGACCGGTCGGGTCGGGGCTCGCCGGGCCAAGACTCACCGGGTCGGGGCTCACGGTGCTCCCTTCGGACGGCCGGTCTGGTGAACGCGGAACCGACCGTAGCGCGCCGGTGTGACAACGATGAACCGCCAGCGGCGCCCGCCGGCGCCGTGACCGACACCTCAGCGGCGTTCCTAAAAGGGACTGCCGAGTCCAGTATGAGCCTGCTACGGTACCGTAGCGGTAGCATGTCCGCTGTGACGGACCCGGAGAGCAGCGCCCACGGCTCCCGGTTGACCGCGCGCGGTGCCGCCACCCGGGCCCGGATCCTGCAGGCAGCCGCCGACCTGATGTATTTCAAGGGTGTGGGCGTCACCACCCTCGACGAGGTCAGGTCGGCGAGCGGGACCAGCAAGTCCCAGCTCTACCACCACTTCCCCGACAAGGAAGCTCTGGTGCGCGAGGTGATCGCGATGCAGGCGAGGCTGTTGCTGGAGCGCCAGCAACAGCAGCTGCAGCGGCTGAACTCGTTCCGGGGGCTGCAACGGTGGCGGGACGCCATCCTGCGCCGCAACGAGTTGCGCAACGGCGCCTACGGCTGCGAGCTGGGTTCGCTGGCTAACGAGCTGGCCGACCAGGATGAAGACGCACGTCTCGCCCTGGCGGGTCACTTCCGGACGTGGGAGGGCCTGCTCTCCGCTGGGCTGGAACGCATGCGCCAGAACGGCACGCTGCGACCGGAGGCGGACCCGGCGAAGCTGGCCACCGGGCTCATGGCCGCGTTGCAGGGCGGCTACCTGCTCGCCCAGACCGCGCGGGACGCCGCACCGATGGCCGTCGCCCTGGACATGGCGCTGGAC
>DASXOA010000295.1:0-3496 GCA_036494675.1 Rugosimonospora sp. | reverse complement strand
CGTCTCCATCCACCACAGCACGTCGCGCCCGCGGTACAGCCGCGGCATCCGCACGTGCTCCCCCACCGACAGGGTCACCGGCCGGCCGGACCGCTGCAGCTCGGCGGCCAGCTGCACGCCGGTCGCCGACGCCCCGACCACGAGCACGCCGCCGTCGGGCAGCTTGCCCGGGTCGCGGTAGTCGAACGGGGTGAGCTGCTCGACCGACGCCGGCACCTCGCCCGCGAAAGCGGGGACGGCCGGCCGGTTGCAGGCGCCGCTGGCGATGACCACGGCCCGGGCCGCGATCTCGCCGCTGCCCGTCGTGACCAGGTAACCATCCCCGGACGGCCGCACCGACGTGACGGCGGCGCCGGTCCGGACGGGCGCCCGGGAGAGCACGGCGAAGCGCTCGATGAGATCGGACACCTCGCCGGCGGTCATGTACCCGTCCGGGTCCGGGCCGTCGTAGCTCAGGCCCGGCAGGCGGCTCTGCCAGTTCGGCGTGAGCAGCCGCAGCGAATCCCAGCGCTCACGCCGCCAGGAATTGGCCACCTCGCCGCGTTCGAGCACGACAT
Organism: Rugosimonospora sp.; assembly: GCA_036494675.1. Taxonomy (GTDB): domain Bacteria; phylum Actinomycetota; class Actinomycetes; order Mycobacteriales; family Micromonosporaceae; genus Rugosimonospora. Next base: position 2,939 of record DASXOA010000295.1, on the reverse strand, counting down.
GGTCGACCGAGCGGCCGGTCAGGAAGTGGCTCGCGGCCAGGCCCGCGTGCCCCGCGCCGATGACGACCGCGGTGGTGCGTTCGATGATGAATCCTGCTTACTTGGGGGCGACTTCGACGGTGACGTTCGTCGGGTTGGTCAGCGCGTCGTACACGGCGGAGCGCTTCTGCGACTGGGCCACCAGCGCCTCGATGTCCTCCTGGGACGCGTCCGCGTCGATGTTGAAGGTCACCTTGATGTCGTTGAAGCCGTTGCGGACGTCGCTGTCGGCGCCGAGGATGCCGCGGATGTCGTGGTTGCCCTCGACCGTCGAGGTGACCGAGCGCAGCTGGATGCCGCGGTTCTCGGCGACCGAGGCCACACCCGCGGTCAGGCAGCTGGCCAGGCCGACGATGAGGTACTCGATCGGCGTGATGCCCTTGTCGGTGGCCGCGAAGACCTCGGGGTGGTCGGCCTCGAAGACCGACTCCTGCTTGTGGGCCTTCTCCTCGCCGAGGCCGAAGAAGCTGTCCACCTTGATCTGGCTGTGCACGCCGTTCTGCCACGTGGCGGCGGCGCGCCAGGTGAACTGAGCGGCCTCAGGCGCGCCCTTGAGTACTTCGCGCGCGTCGAGCAGCGCCTGGACGTTAACGCCGTTGGTAACCGTGGTCATAACCTATTTCCCCTGCCCATATTCCCGAGTGAGACGATTGACAATATACCCGCCCGGACCAGCTAAGATAGCGCCATGGCCGCCCCTGCCCCGACGTCCGCGTCAGGTCCGGCCGGCCTGGCCGGCTCAGTCGGCACGGTCGAGACCCAGTACCTCGACCTGCCGGAGCCGGTGCGGCTCGACTGCGGACGGGAGCTGTCCGGAGTCCGGGTGGCGTACGAGACCTACGGCACCCTCTCCCCCCGGCGCGACAACGTCCTCCTGGTGTGCCACGCGCTGAGCGGCGACGCCCACGCGGCGGGCTTCGCGAAGACGCCGCCGCCGGAGAGCACCCGCGACGGGTTCGGCGCCACCGACCGCGACGGCACCGCGGGCAAGGGACTCGGCTGGTGGGACGGGATGATCGGGCCGGGCAAGGCGTTCGACACCGACCGCTTCTTCGTCGTCTCCACTAACCTGCTCGGCGGCTGCCGGGGCACGACCGGACCGTCCTCCGCCGACCCGGCGACGGGCCGGCCGTACGGACCGGACTTCCCCGTGATCACGGTGGCCGACATGGTCCGGACCGAACGGATCTTTCTCCGCGCCCTCGGTATCGACCGGCTCGCGGCGGTGGCCGGCGGCTCCCTGGGCGGGATGCAGGCCTTCGAATGGGCCATCCAGTTCCCGGACCAGGTCGACGCGGTGGTCTCGATCGCCAGCACGCCCGCCCTCCAGCCGCAGGGGGTGGCGTGGAACGCGATCGCGCGCGAGTCGATCATGCGCGACCCGGCCTGGCAGGGCGGCCGCTACTACGGCACCGGCCGGGCCCCCGAGGCGGGCATGGGGGTGGCGCGGATGGTCGGCCACATCACGTACCTGTCCGCCCAGGCGCTGGACGAAAAGTTCGGCCGGCGGCTCCAGTTCGCCGACGACGTGCGCTACACGATCACCGAGCCCGAGTTCGAGGTGGAGAGTTACCTGCGGCATCAAGCCGACTCGTTCGTCAAGAGGTTTGACGCGAACACCTACCTGTACATGTCGCGGGCACTGACGTACTTCGATCTTGCCCGCCAGTACGGCGGCGGATCCCTGGCGCGGGCGCTGGAGGGCGTGGCCGCGCGGACGCTGCTGATCGCGTTCAGCTCCGACTGGCTGTACCCGCCGTCCTCGTCGGCCGAGATCGCCGACGCGCTGCGCGGCCTCGGCAAGCCGGCCGAGTTCCAGGTGATCGAGGCGCCCTACGGCCACGACTGCTTCCTGCTCGAGGAAGCGCGGCAGACGCCCATTATCCGTAAGTTCCTGGAGGAACCTTCGTGACCAGGCCACCTGAACAAGACCATGCGTTCGGGTTCGAGACCCGGCAGCTGCACGCCGGCCAGCGGCCCGACCCGAACACGGGCGCGCGGGCGGTACCGATCTTCCAGACGTCGAGCTACGTATTCGAGGACCCGGAGTCGGCGGCGGCGTACTTCAACCTGCAGGAGTACGGCAACACCTACTCGCGCATCATGAACCCGACCACGGCCGTGTTCGAGGAGCGGGTGGCGAACCTCGAGGGCGGGGCCGGCGCGGTGGCCTTCGCCAGCGGCCTGGCCGCGCAGAACGCCGCGCTGTTCACGCTGCTGGAGCCGGGCGATCACATCGTCTCGTCCTCGGCGCTGTACGGCGGCACCGTGAACCAGTTCAAGCACGTGCTGCGCAAGATGAACGTGGCGCTGACCTGGGTCGACCCCGCTGATGTGACGGCCTGGGATCAGGCGGTCCGGCCGGAGACCAAGGCGTTCTTCGGCGAGACCATCGGCAACCCGGGCGGGAACGTGCTGGACATCGAGGCGGTGGCGGGCATCGCGCACTCCCACGGGCTGCCGCTGATCGTGGACAACACGTTCGCCTCGCCGTACCTGTGCCGCCCGATCGAGTGGGGCGCCGACATCGTGATCCACTCGGCGACCAAGTTCATCGGCGGCCACGGCACCTCGATCGGCGGCGTCGTGGTCGAGTCGGGCCTGTTCAACTGGTCCAACGGGCGGTTCCCGGTGGTCGCGGACCCCTCGCCGGCCTACCACGGGCTGCAGTTCCACGAGACGTTCGGTACCTACGGCTACTTGATGAAGCTGCGGGCCGAATCGCTGCGCGACCTGGGGGCGGCGCTGTCGCCGTTCAATTCGTTCCTGTTCCTGCAGGGTCTCGAGACGCTGTCGCTGCGGATGGAGCGGCACTTCACCAACGCGCTGGCGGTGGCCGAGTTCCTCGAGGCGCATGAGCTGGCGTCGAACGTGACCTACGCCGGCCTTCCCGGGAGCCG
>DASXOA010000294.1:0-1682 GCA_036494675.1 Rugosimonospora sp. | reverse complement strand
GCCACCGAGCGGACCACGGTCACCTCCGGGGTGCCGACGATCTGGAGCGCCATCCTGAACTACGGCGAGGACCACGAGATCGACCTGTCCTCGCTGCGGATGGGCACGTCGGGCGGCTCGGCCGCGCCCCGGATCCTGCTCGAGCGGTTCGGTGAGCGATACGGGCTGCGGATCATCCAGGGCTGGGGCATGACCGAGATGAGCCCGGTCGGCGGTCTGGCGGTGCCGCCCGCCGGGGTGGCCGAGGGCACGGCCGAGGACCTGGACTGGCGGATGCGGGCCGGCCGGGTCATCCACGGGGTCGAGATGCGGATCGTCGGCAAGGAAGGCGAGGAACTGCCGAGGGACGGCGTGAGCGAGGGCGAGATCGAGGTCCGCGGGCCATGGGTCACCGGCTCGTACCACAACGATCCCGCGCCGGAGAAGTTCCGCGACGGCTGGCTGCGCACCGGCGACGTCGGCACGCTTGACGAGCGGGGTTTCTTCACCATCACCGACCGGATCAAGGACGTGATCAAGTCCGGCGGTGAGTGGATCTCCTCGGTGGACCTGGAGAACGAGCTGATGGCACATCCCGCCGTGCAGGAGGCCGCGGTGATCGGCGTCCCGGACAAACGCTGGGGCGAGCGGCCGCTGGCCTGCGTGGTGCTGCGCCCCGGGGCCAAGGCCGACGCCGCCGAACTGGCGACGTTCCTGGGCGAGAAGGTGGCGCGCTGGCAGGTGCCGGAGAACTGGGCGTTCGTGCCGGAGATCCCGAAGACCGCCGTGGGCAAGTTCGACAAGAAGGTGCTCCGCGCCCAGGACGCCGCGGGCGAGCTAGCGATCGAGCGCTGGGAAGCGGAGCGCTAGAGTCTGCGCTATGCGATTCGCCACCATCCGGACTGATCAGGGAACGACCGCGGCGCGGCTGGACGGGGACGTGCTGACGCCGCTGCAGGCCGACGATGTCGGGGCGATGCTGGCCGCCGGCGGCGCCCCGAGCGAGCGGGACGGCGCCCCGCCGGTGCCGACCGCGCAGGCGGACTTCGCGCCGGTCGTGACGCAGCCGGGCAAGGTGATCTGCGTCGGGCTGAACTATCGCTCGCACATCCTGGAGACCGGGCGGGAGCTGCCCGAGTACCCGACCCTGTTCGCCAAGTTCGCCGAGACGCTGATGGGCCCGCGCGACGACCTGGTCCTGCCGTCGGTGAGCGATCGGGTCGACTGGGAGGTTGAGCTCGGCGTCGTCATCGGCCGCCCGGTGTACCGGGCCACGCCGGAGGAGGCTTCGGCGGCCATCGCGGGGTACACGGTGATCAACGACGTGTCGATGCGGGACTGGCAGCGGCGCACACTGCAGTGGCTGGCCGGCAAGATGTTCCAGCACTCCACCCCGGCCGGCCCCTATCTGGTCACGCCGGACGAAGTCGGGGACGCGGCCGACCTGGAGGTACGGTGCGAGGTCGACGGCGCCGTGATGCAGCAGTCGCGGACCTCGGACCTGCTGTTCTCGCCCGCCCAGATCGTCTCTTACGCCAGCCAGGCGATCACCTTGCGGCCCGGCGACCTGATCGCCACCGGCACCTGCGGCGGGGTGGGCGACGCCCGCAAGCCGCCGGTGTACCTGCAGCCGGGCAACCTGCTGCGCACCTGGATCGAGGGCCTGGGTGAGTGCCTGAACCAGTGCGTGCCCGAGAAGGCCG
>DASXOA010000293.1:0-8806 GCA_036494675.1 Rugosimonospora sp. | reverse complement strand
TCGGCGGGAAGGTCAGCCACGAGTACCACAGCGCGCTGCGCGGCTTCTCGGTGAAGGACATGACCGAGGGGCAGGCCAAGAAGCTCGCCGCGGACCCGGCCGTCGCGTACGTCCAGCGCGACGCGATCTACAAGGCGACGGGCACTCAGCAGTCCCCGATCTGGAACCTTGACCGGATCGACCAGCACTCGTTGCCGCTCAACCACGCCTACACCTACCCGTCGACCGCGTCCAACGTGCACGCCTATGTCATCGACACGGGCATCCGTATCACGCACACGGAGTTCGGTGGGCGTGCCAGCTACGGCTACAACTCCCTCGACGGCACCACCAACGCCGACGACTGCGAGGGGCACGGCACCCACGTGGCGGGCACCATCGGCGGCAGCAACGTCGGCGTCGCGAAGGGCGTCGCGCTGGTGGCGGTCAAGGTGCTGGACTGCGACGGCAGCGGCGACACCGACACCGTCACAGCCGGCGTCGACTGGGTGGCCTCCCACGCGGTCAAGCCGGCGGTGGCCAACATGAGCCTCGCCAGCGACGGCGTCGACCCGACGGTCAACGCCGCGGTACAGGGGGCCATCGCACAGGGCATCACGTTCAGCGTGGCCGCTGGCAACGGCACCAACAACGATGGCGTCCCGGTGAGCGCGTGCACTACTTCGCCGGCCTCGGTACCGGACGCGATCACCGTCGGCGCCACCGACGAAAACGACCGGCGTGCGTCGTTCTCCAACTACGGCAGCTGCGTCGACCTGTTCGCACCCGGCGTCGACGTCTATTCCTCGTACAACTTGAGCGACAGCTCCTACGCCACAGCGGACGGTACCTCGATGGCCGCGCCGCACGTTACCGGTGCGGCCGCGCTGATCCTCGCGGCACACCCGACCTACACCCCGGCGCAGGTACGTACGGTCCTCGGGCAGAGCGCCTCGACGAACGTGGTCGGCAACCCGGGATCGGGCTCGCCCAACGCCCTGGTCTACGTGCGCAACGCGGAACCGCCGCAGATCGCGTCGAAGCCCACGGTGCTGTACAACCCGCGTTTCCAGACGACCGAGGCCTACGCGCGCTCGACCGACAACCACCTCGTCTACGCCGTGTGGAACAACGGCTGGTCGTCGTGGATGGACCTGGGTGGCGACGTGGTCGGCGACCCGACCGTCCTGTACAGCCCGCGCTTCCAGACCACTGAGGTGTACGCGCGTACCAGCACCAACCATCTCGCGTACATCTACTACTCCAGCGGCTGGTCGTCGTGGACCGACCTCGGCGGCAACCTCGCCGGCAACCCGGGGGTCATCTACAACCCGCACTTCCAGGACACCGAGGTCTACGTCCGTACCGCCGACAACCACCTCGCCTACGTGTACTACACCAACGGCTGGTCGGGCTGGGCCGATCTGCATGGCGACGTCGCCAGCGACCCGTCCGTGCTGTACAACCCGCACTACGGCGACACCGAGGCGTACGTGCGTACCAGCGCCAACCAGCTGTCCTACGTCTACTACGCCAACGGCTGGTCCGGCTGGAACAACCTCGGCGGTAGCCTGGCCGGCGATCCCGCGGTGCTCTACAACCCGCACTTCGGGGACACCGAGGTCTACACCCGCACGACCGGCAACACGCTGTCCTACGTCTACTACGCGAACGGCTGGTCGGGTTGGAACGATCTTCAGGGTGACGTCGCCAGCGACCCGGTCACGCTGTACAACCCGAACGTCGGCGACACCGAGGTCTACACCCGCACGTCGAGCAACCAGGTCAGCTACCGCTACTACGCCAACGGCTGGTCCGGTTGGAACCCCCTCCAGGGCGACACCGCGGATTCCCCCGGGGTGCTCTTCAACCCGCGCTTCGGCGACACCGAGGTCTACACCCACACCACGACCAACCACCTGGCGTACAGGTTCTACGCCGGCGGCTGGTCCGGCTGGATGGACCTGAGCCTGTAACGCGAAAGTCGGTGACCCGGGCCGGTAACCCGAGCTGACGAGATCGCCGCACCAAACGCCGCCCGGCGCCTCCCCGTGAGGCTCCGGGCGGTGTGCGTGTCGGCACCCGGCGTGATGCCGGATCGACGGTGGGGCCGGTGAGAGTCGAACTCACACTGGCGCGGACCTAAACCGCGTGCCTCTGCCATTGGGCTACGGCCCCGAACCCCCGGATAGTACCCGTTAGCCCAGTCTGGTCACCTCCACGGTGACCCCGAGATGGGAACTCGGCGCGCCGTGGTACACGCCCCTGAGCGGCGGTACGTCCGAATAGTCCCGGCCGCGGGCCACCACCACGTGCCGAGGGCCGGTCGGCACCCCGTTCGTCGGGTCGTACCCCTCCCAGTCTCCGCACCACCATGACGTTGTCCCGGACCAATCGGCGACCGCGCGGGCCGCCGCGCGTGGTGGCGCGTCGCCGGCGACCTGTGCCGCGCGGGCCGGCAGGCCGTCGTTCATGTGGGTACTGGGCGTGTGCGCCAGCAACTCGGTGTGCGTGTCCAGCATGGACTGTCCACGTAGGACGGAACATCCGGGCCAGCTGGTCCGCGCGGAACCGGAGGTCGGCGCCGGACAGTGGTTGGAGCGTGGCGAACAGAGACTGGTACGCGGGGCGGGGCACACCCGGCCGCTCGAACATCTCGTCCCATGCGGCGGCCAGTTGGTACGAGTCGAAGATGTCCGCCATGAGCGGACGCTACTCCGGCGCCGTTACCGCCACATTAAGTCGCGCTTTCCCCGGCGGGCCGGGTGGACCTCAGTCGAGGCCCAGCTCGCGGCGCAGCTTGGCGACGTGTCCGGTGGCCTTGACGTTGTACATGGCCCGCTCGATGCGACCCTTCTCGTCGATCACGAAGGTGGACCGGATCACGCCGGTGACCGTCTTGCCGTACAGCTGCTTCTCGCCGTACGCGCCGTAGGCGGTCAGCACGCTACGGTCCTCGTCGGCGACGAGCGGGAACGTCAACTGGTCGCGCTCGCGGAACTTGGCGAGCTTGGCCGGCGAGTCCGGCGAGATGCCGACGACCTCGTAGCCGGCGCCCCGCAGCGAGGCGATGTTGTCCCGGAAGTCGCACGCCTGCTTGGTGCAGCCCGGGGTCATCGCGGCAGGGTAGGCGTAGAGCACGACCTTGCGGCCCCGCAACGCGGAGAGCGCGAACTTCTCGCCGGAATCGGTCAACAGGGTGAAGTCCGGGGCGGCGTCGCCGGGCTGGAGTCGTACAGGCTCGGTCATGACGTCCAGCGTAGCCCGCGGTTCCGGCCCGCGGCCGGCGGCGAGCCGCAGTGTCGTCGCGGCGAGCCGCGCTGTTCGTCGCGGCGCGCCGTTTGGTCGTCGCCGTTTCGCCGCGTCGCCGTTTCGCCGTTTTGCCGCGTCGTCAGGCCGCCGCGCCGGCCATGGTGCGATGGCGGGCCGGGTTGGTCACCTCTTCGCCGCGTCGACCGCCTCCAGCAGCGTGTCGGCGGCCGGCGCGGGCAGCGTCCGGCTCGCCACCAGGACCGTCGGCGTGCCACTCACCCCCTTGGCCGTGGCCACGTCCGTGCTGTGCGTGACCCATTTCCGGTACTCGCCGTGCCGCACGCAGTGGGCGAACTCCGGGTTGATCAGCCCGACCCAGGCGCCGATCTGGACCAGTTGATCGTCCGACAGGCCCGGCCCGTTCTCGGCCGGCTGGAGCGCGAACAGCGCCTTGACGTAGTCGAGGAACTTGCCGCCGTCGGCAGCGCAGGCCGAGGCCGCCGCGGCCTGGGTCGAGTACCCGGGCGGATTCGAGGACTGGTCGAGGATGGCGATCGGGTGGTACGTCAGGGCAACCGTCCTGGCCGCGAGCAGTTGATCGATCGCGTTGCCGGCAGTGGACTCGAAGTCCTTGCAGCGCTGGCAGTTGAAGTCGACGTACACGTCCACCCGGATCTTCCCGGAAGAGATCACGATGCCGTTCCCGTCCGAGGTCGCGTGTACGGGAACGGGAAAGCCCTCCGGCCTTTGCTGCTCGTACGCGTGCCAACCGGCCACCCCCGCGAGCAGCAGCGCGATGACCGCGAGGATCGCCACCGACCGGCGCGCCCGCCGGCGCTCCCGTTCCCGCTGGCCGGGCTGCTCCTCCTCGGTCACCAGGTCGCCCGGGGCGTCGCCGAAGCCAGAACTGCCGTTTATCTGGAAGCTCAACTCTGGTTCCTCCGCTTTCGCCGGGCAGGCTTCGATGAACGTCCAACGCGGGGTGGAGGAGGCGATTCACCACGCTGAGCGGTGATCTCGGTAACTCAGAGTACTGGGAAATTGGCGGGAACTTCCCGACCACCGCGAACGACTACCCGTCAGTGAGATGTTCGACGGGCACCTCGATCGGCACCTCGATCAGCGACTTGATCGGCGACTCGATCGGCGGTGGCGGCGGCCCTACCGGTTGCGTGATCGAACCGGCACCATATCCGGCATGACCCCCCGCCGTCTTCTCGTCGCCCTCGCCGGAGTACTGCTGGGCGTGTCCGGCGTGTTCGCGCTGCCGGCCGGCCCGGCCAGCGCGCACGCCGCACTGATCCGCACCTCGCCGACCCAGGGCTCGGTGGTCCAGCAGGCGCCGCGCGACATCGTGATCACCTTCTCCGAGGTGGTCACGCCGGTCCGCGAAAAGATCAAGGTGATCGGGCCGGACGGCACGCGGGTCGACCGCGGCAGCCCCACGATCAGCGGGGACGACATGCGCATCCCGCTGCGTACCGACACGCAACGGGGCACGTACGTGGTCGGGTACCGGGTGATCTCCGCCGACGGGCACCCGGTCGGTGCCGCGTTCACCTACTCGCTCGGCGCCCCGTCACAGAACAACGCGACCGCCGACGCGACCAGCGGCGGCCACACCGACAGCGTGGTCGCCACCGGCGTCTCGGTGTCGAACTTCCTCGGGTACGCCGGGCTGATCCTGGTCGTCGGGCCGGCCCTCGTCCTGATGCTGCTGTGGCCCCGCCGGCTGGAACGCCGCGGCCCGACCCGCCTCGCGTACGGCGGCCTCGGACTTCTCGCCCTGGCCACCGTCCTGCAGCTGTACCTGGAGGTGCCGTACTCCGTCGGCAGCGGCATCTTCGGCATCTCCGGCAGCGACCTCGGCACCGAACTGGTCGACCGGTACGGCGTGGCTCACCTGGTCCGGCTCGGGGTGATCGCGGTCGCCGCGGTGCTGCTGCGGCCGGCGCTGGCCGGCCTCGGCGCCAGGTGGCAGCGGTGGACGCTGGCCGTGCTCGGCGTGGCGGCGGCCGCGACGTTCGGGGTCGCCGGTCACCCGGGTACGTCGGTGGCGCCGACGCTGACCGTCGTCGCCGACGCCGTCCACCTGGGCGGCGTGGCCATCTGGGTCGGCGGCCTGATCGTGCTGGCCGCGTTCCTGCTGCGGCAGGCCGACACCGACGAGCTGAGCGCGATCCTGCCGGTGTGGTCGGACTGGGCGGCGGCGTCGGTGGCCGCGCTGGTCCTCGCGGGTACGGCGCAGGCGCTGGTACAGATCGGATCGGTCGGCGCGCTGCTGCACACCACGTACGGCAAGCTGGTCCTGCTCAAGGTCGGGTTGCTGGTGATCGTCCTGGTGGTGGCCGCGTTCTCCCGCCGGCTGGTGCGCCGCGGAGTCCGGGATGCCGGCGGGCTTGATGCCACTCTGCTTGATGCCGGCGAAGTAGGCGGCGATGAAGTAGAAGCCGTAGAAGTAGACGCCTACGGGGCAGGTGTGGACGGGATGGACGGCGACGGGGCGGGCGTCGACGAGGCACCGGATCGGGAGGTGGGCCGGCGGCTGCGCCGTACGGTGCTCGCCGAGGTCGCCGGCGCAGTCGTGATCATCGGCGTCGCGGCCGTACTGGTGCAGACGACGCCGGCCCGTACCCAGGCAGCGGTCGACGGCGGCACCGGCCAGAACGGCGTCGTCTCGGCCACCATGAGCTCCTACCTGTACCAGCTCCAGTTCGACATGGAACCCGCGCAGACCGGCCCGAACGACATCCACCTGTACGCCTACACGCCGCAGGGCGCCCCGCTGAAGGTGGTGGAGTGGAAGGTGAGCGCCGGCCTGCCCGCCCAGAGCATCGAGCCGATCGCCGCGGTGCTGACCCCGATCACCGACTTCCACGAGATCGGCCAGATCACCCTGCCGGTCGCCGGGCAGTGGACCTTCAGCTTCACGCTGCGCACCACCGACATCGACGAGGCCACGGTGACGACGACGGTGAAGGTGACCTGATCCGACCGGCTTGCCCCGGTCTTTCGTTGGCTAGTAGTTCGTACGCAGGGTGGTGGCCAGCCGGGTCGCCGGGGGCTCGCCGGCCGGCAGTACGCGGACCGGCAGCGCCACGAGCAGCCCGAGCATCAACAGTACGTACCAGTTGCTGAGCAGCTCGCCCTCCGGGCTGTCCAGGTAGTGCAGCGGGATCAGGTGCCAGTCGAAGAGTTCGATCAGGCTGAAGGTCACCGTGAACCAGATCAGCCCGGCGGCCCATCCGTACCAGCGTCTGCGGGGAACGCCCGGCGCGGTCGCGACGTCGACCAGGATGATCAGGGCGGGCACGAACCAGTACAGGTGGTGCTGCCAGGAGACCGGGCTGATGAGCGAGCCGGCCAGGCCGGTGAGCGTGACCGCGGTCAGCTGGTCACCGGCCGCGGCGGCCCGTCCCGCGCGCCACAGCCCGTACCCCGCGACGATCGCCGCCAGCAGCAGCCAGAGTGCCGTACTGGCCTGGTCCGGCCGGGCGATGCGCGACAGCATGCCCATGACCGACTGATTCTGGTTCAGATAGAGATGCCCGATTCGATCGGTTTTCCACAGCGTCTGGTCCCAGTACCGCCACGATTCTCCGGGCGAGATGACCGCCGCGAGCAGGGTGGCGCACACCGCCGTCGCGGCGGCCACGCCGGCCGCCCGGAATCGGCGGGTGACCAGCAGGTACAGGATGAAGATCCCGGGCGTGAGCTTGATCGCGGTGGCCAGCCCGACGCCGACGCCGGACCAGCGTGACCCGCGCGGCAGCGCGAACAGCAGATCCCACAGGACCAGGATGGCCAGGTACATGTTGATCTGGCCGAACGTGGTGTTCTCCCGGATCGGCTCCAGCGTGGTGATCAGCGGCACCGCGATGCACATCAGGTACCACCCGGGCCAGCCGTGCCGGGCGGCGACCGGCCCGAGCAGCCAGGCGCTGGTCACCACGACGCAGATGCCCGAGGCGATCCAGGTGATCACGATCACCAGCTTGAGCGGGAGCCAGGCCATCGGGTACATCAGCACGGCCGCGAACGGCGGGTACGTGAAGCCGAGCGACGCCTGCACCCGGTCGGGCTGGGCGTACGCGTAGAGCGAGTGGCCGTGCGCCCACCAGCGGATGGCGTGGTAGTAGATCTTCAGATCGAAGAAGTCGTGCCGGTTGCCGTACAGGTACTGAGCGGCGGTGACGGCGAGTATGACCGCGATCGCCACCAGAACCCGCGTACGGGTCAGCGACGACCCTGACCGGAGCGTGCCGGTCGGGTTGCTCATGCTGGCTCTCCCCAGGTTGTGGCGCGACTTTCGAGCAGTCAGCCTATCGGCGGTGACCGACGCCCTGGGGGAGGGTCTTAAGCTGTGGCTCGTGGGCGATCTCCTCGTTTGGATCGATTGTGAAATGACCGGGCTGGACCTCGGGCGCGACGCGCTGATCGAGGTGGCGGCGCTGGTCACGGATCCGGACCTCAACGTACTCGGTGACGGTGTCGACGTAGTGGTACACGCCGACGACTCTCTGCTGTCGTCGATGGTCGAGGTGGTCCGGGAGATGCACGACCGGTCCGGGCTGACCGAACAGGTACGGGCCTCGACCGTGAGCGTGGAGGAGGCCGAGGACCAGATCCTGTCGTACATTGCCCGACACGTACCGGAGCCGAGGACCGCCCCGCTGTGCGGGAATTCCATCGCCACGGACCGCGGCTTCCTCGCACGCGACATGCCCCGGCTCGATGCCCACCTGCACTACCGCATGATCGACGTGTCGTCGATCAAGGAACTGTGCCGGCGCTGGTTCCCGCGCACCTACTACGGGCAGCCGGCCAAGGGGCTGGCGCACCGGGCCCTGGCCGATATCCAGGAGAGCATCCGGGAACTGGAGTACTACCGCCGTACGGTCTTCGTGCCCGGTCCCGGGCTGGACGTGGATACCGCCAAGTCGGTCGCCGCCCAGGTGACGGCCGATCGTCCGATCGTCTGACCCGCCGGAGCGGAACCCCGTCGACGCGGCCCACCCGATTGTGGCTATCATTGCCTCGTCGCTCGCCGCGTCCTGGCGAGGTCGGCGCATGGTGGCTGTAGCTCAGCTGGTAGAGCACCGGGTTGTGGTCCCGGGTGTCGTGGGTTCAAGTCCCATCAGTCACCCCACTGTTTGATCTACCTGAACGCAGGTCAGGCCCGGTCTTCGGACCGGGCCTTTCCCGTTGGGGCCCCGGGCGGCACTCGTGAGGGGCCCGCCGGGGATCGCTCTCAGTTGGTCTCCCCGGCCCCGGCGCCCGCCCCCTCGTCGTTGGCGGCGCCGGCCCCGTCGTTCGCGGTGCCGGCCCAGCCGTTGGCGGCGCCGGCTCCGTCGTTGTTCGCGGTGCCGGCCGGGTTGTCGGCCGGGTTGTCGCTGGCCCCGTCGCTGGCCCCGGTGCCGGTCGCGTCGTTGCCGGTCGCGTCGTTGGTCGCGTCGCCCGCCTCATCGCCGTTCGCGGACGGGCTCGGGGATGGGCTCGGGGACACCGAGGGGGACGAGGAAGGCCCGGCGCCGGCCGTCGCGGCGAGCCCCGATGAGTCGGCCCCCGGCGGGGT
>DASXOA010000292.1:0-1622 GCA_036494675.1 Rugosimonospora sp. | reverse complement strand
CCGGCCAAGGGTCGCGAGGGTATGCGGTTCTCCACCTTCCACGCCGGTGGCGACCTGTATGTGGTCCCGCAGGACGCGGTGCGGCTGGTGGAGTCGGGCAAGGTGGATCGGCGGTTGTTCGACGTCACGGGGCTGGTGCGTGGCGGCTATGACGATGCCAGCCGGGCTACGCTGCCGTTGATCGTCGGGTATCGGGCCGGTACCGCCCGTCCTTCGGTCCTGGGTGCGCGCGGTGCCCGGGTCACCCGTAGCCTGCCCGCGATCGATGGTGCCGCGGTGTTGGCGCCGAAGGCCACCGCCGGTGTGTTGTGGCCGGCGTTGACCAGCGCGGCGGGCACCAGCCGGGCGGACACCGCGGCCGGTATCGACCACATCTGGCTCGACGGTCAACGCCGGATCGCCGATGATCAGAGTGATCAGCAGATCGGCGCACCGGTCGCGTGGCAGGCCGGTGACACCGGTCGGGGTGTCACGGTCGCGGTGCTGGACACCGGCATCGACGTGACCCACCCGGACCTGGCCGGTAAGGTCGTCGCGGAGCAGGACTTCTCCGCCGATCCGAACCCGGCCGACACCGTCGGCCACGGCACCCACGTCGCTTCGATCATCGCCGGTACCGGCGCCGCCTCGGGCGGCCGGTACAAGGGGGTGGCCCCGGACGCGAAACTGCTCGACGGGAAGGTCTGCGAGTCGAACTTCTGCGACGACTCCGCGATCCTCGCCGGCATGCAATGGGCCGCGGCCGACGAGCACGCCCGGGTGGTCAACATCAGCATCGGCGGCGGTGACACCCCGGACATCGACCCGCTGGAAGCCGCCGTCAACGACCTCACCGCCCGGTACGGCACACTGTTCGTCCTCGCCGCCGGCAACGACGGGCCCGGCGACACCACGATCGAGTCACCGGGCAGCGCCGACGCCGCGCTCACCGTCGGCGCCGTCGACTCCTCCGATCGGCTCGCGGACTTCTCCAGCCGCGGACCCCGCACCGGCGACGGAGCCATCAAGCCCGACATCACCGCCCCCGGCGTCGACATCATCGCCGCGCGGGCGGCCGGCACCGAACTTGGTGAGCCGGTCGGCGACTCCTACGTGAAACTGTCCGGCACCTCGATGGCGACCCCGCACGTGACCGGGTCGGTCGCGCTGCTCGCCCAGCAACACCCGGACTGGACCGCGCAGCAGTTCAAATCCACGCTGATGGCCTCGGCCCACCCCAACCCCGACCTGAGCGTGTACCAGCAGGGCGCCGGGCGCGTCGACGTGGGCCACGCGATCACCCAGACCCTGACCACCCAGCCGGCCAGCGTATCGATGGGCCTGCAGCAGTGGCCACACACCGACGACCAGCCGGTGACGAAGACCGTCACCTACCACAACGCCGCCACCACCGACGTGACGCTCACCCTGTCCACGAACGTCACCGCCCCGGACGCCACCGCCGCACCGGCCGGCATGTACACCCTCAGCGCCAGCCAACTGACCGTACCGGCCGGCGGGCAGGCACAGGTGACCCTGACCGCGGACACCCGGATCACCAGCCCCGACGGCCTCTACTCCGGCGACCTGATCGCCTCGGCCGGCGGCACCCAGATCAACACCCCGATCGGCATCGACAAGGA
>DASXOA010000291.1:0-16472 GCA_036494675.1 Rugosimonospora sp. | reverse complement strand
GGTGAGTCGCTCACCCGGATCCGGCGCTACCTCGGCACGTTCGGCGCGGGCACCACCGGCTTCCGGTACGAGCGTGGGGGCCATGGCGGCACGGCGACCATGACGCTGCGCACCTCGACCCCCATCGAGGAGTTGACCGGGTGGCCCGACGCTCCGAGCGACGAGTGGCGCCGGGGATTCCTGGCCGGCGTGTTCGACAGCGAGGGTGGGCTCGACGAGCGGGGCACCCGGGTCGGGAGGCGCGACACCGACGCCATCCAACTGGCGCTCAAGCACCTAGGCTTCGAGTTCGACACCGAACCGGACGGCACCGTGCGGCTGCGCGGAGGGCTGCCCGCCTCGGTGCGCTTCGGCCACCTGGTCGACCCGGCGTGCCGGGCGCGGCGGGGCATCCTCGGCCAACCGGTCGAGGCACCGGACTCGCTGACGGTCACCTCGATCGAGCCGCTGGGGCTCCGGCTGCCGCTGTTCGACATCACCACCGGTACCGGCGACTTCGTCGCCGCCGGCGTGATCAGTCACAACTGCTTCGCCCGCAATACGCACACCTACCTCGACCTCGACGCGGGGCACGACTTCGACAGCAAGGTGATCGTCAAGGTCAACGCCGGTCAGGTGCTGCGGCGGGAACTGGCCGCGCGGCGCTGGCAAGGCGACATGATTGCCATGGGCACCAATGTCGACTGTTACCAAAGGGCCGAGGGCCGCTACCGGCTCATGCGGGACATCCTCGGCGCGCTGCGCGACTTCGCCAACCCGTTCTCCATCCTCACCAAGGGCACGCTGATCCTCCGGGATCTCGACCTGCTCCGCGAGGCGGCGTCGGTCACCCAGGTCGGCCTGAGCATGTCGATCGGCTTCGTCGACGAGGCGCTGTGGCGCTCGGTGGAGCCCGGCACCCCGTCCCCGCGCCGCCGCCTGGACGCGGTCAGGACGCTGACCGACGCGGGGTTCGCGGTCGGGGTCCTGATGGCACCGATACTTCCGGGGATCACCGATGACGACGCCTCGATCGAGGCGACGGTGGCGGCGATCGCGGATTCCGGCGCGGTCAGCGCGACACCGTTGCCGCTGCACCTGCGCCGCGGTGCCCGGGAGTGGTATCTGGACTGGCTGCGGCGCACCCGGCCGGCGCTGGTCCCCCGCTACCGGGAACTGTTCCGGACCGGCGCGTACTCGCCGGCGGCCTACCAGCAGGACGTCACCGCCCGGGTCCGCGCGACGGCCGAGGGGTACGGCATCGGGCTGCGGGGATCCGCGGCCGTGCGGCAGGTCGCACCGCCACCGGCGCCGCCCGAGCCGCCGACACAGCTGACCCTGCTCTGAACCGATCCCCGCTCTGAACCCGTCCCGGTCGGGGCTGACGGTGCCCCGAGCAGACGTAGGCTTCGAGGGTGAGGACTCCGGAGCAGATCCTGCGGGACTCCACCACCATCGCGGTGGTCGGCGCGTCCCGGCATCCCAGCAAGACGGCCCACGCCGTACCTCTGCAGATCCTGCGGCACGGCTGGCGGGTGATCCCGGTCAACCCGTACGCGGAGAAGATCTGGGACCAGAAGTGCTACCCGACCCTGGCGGCCATCCCGGAGCGGGTCGACCTGGTCAACGTGTTCCGGCCGTCCGCCGACACCCCGCCGGTCGCCCGGGAGGCGGTGGCGATCGGCGCCACGGCGCTGTGGCTCCAGCAGGGCATCGTCTCCGAGGAGGCCCGCACGATCGCCGAGGCGGCCGAACTGGACTACGTCGAGGATCACTGCATCGCGGTCGAGCGAGCGGTCCGGGCGCTGTCCAAGCTGACCGGCTGATCCCGGCTGGTAGCGGAGACTCCCCAGCGGCGCGGGACTCCCGGCGGCAACCGGACTCAGAGCGGCGCGGAGACCCATAGCGGCGCCGGGACGCGCCGGCTACTGCCGGTACTCCTTGAGCAGCCCGCGCGAGATGATCGTCTTCTGGATCTCGCTGGTCCCCTCGCCGATCAGCAGGAACGGCGCTTCGCGCATGAGCCGTTCGATCTCGTACTCCTTGGAGTACCCGTACCCGCCGTGGATGCGGAACGCCTCCTGGACCACCTCGACGCAGTACTCCGAGGCGAGCAGCTTGGCCATCCCGGCCTCGACATCGTTGCGCTGGCCGGCGTCCTTGAGCCGGGCGGCGTTGACCATCAGCGCGTGACCGGCCTCGATCTTCGTGCCCATCTCGGCCAGCTTGAACGCGATCGCCTGGTGCTTGTGCAGCGGCTGGCCGAACGTCTGGCGCTGCTGGGCATACGCGATGGCCAGCTCGAACGCGCGGATCGAGATGCCGCACGCGCGGGCCGCCACGTTGACCCGGCCCACCTCGATGCCGTCCATCATCTGGTAGAAGCCCCGGCCCGGCTCACCGCCGAGGATCGCGCCGGCGCCGACCGTGTGGTTGTCGAGGATCATCTCGGTCGTCTCGACACCCTTGTAGCCCATTTTCTCGATCTTGCCGGGAATGGTCAGCCCGGGCGCGGTCTCGCCGAAGCCGGGCTCCTTCTCCAGCAGGAACGTGGTCATGTTGCCGTACACGCTCTCGGCGCCCTGGTCGGTCTTGACGAGGGTGGCGACCACTGAGGAGTACGCGCCGTTGGTGAGCCACATCTTCTGCCCGTTGAGGGCGTACCCGTCCCCGGCCGGTACCGCCTTCGACCGGATCGCCGCCACGTCGGAGCCGCAGCCCGGCTCGGACATCGAGAAGGCTCCCCGCATCTCTCCGCTGGCCAGCTTCGGCAACAGCCGCTGCTTCTGTTCCGGGGTGCCGTGGCGGGACACCAGGTACGCGACGATGAAGTGGGTGTTCACGATCCCTGAGATGGACATCCAGCCCCGCGACAACTCCTCGACGACCAGCGCGTAGGTCAGCAGGGATTCGCCGAGTCCGCCGTACTCCTCGTCGATGGTCAGGCCGAACAGGCCCAGTTCCCGCATCCCGTCCACGATGTCGGCGGGGTACTCGTCGTCGTGCTCGAGGCGACGGGCGTTCGGGATGATCTCCTTCGTGACGAAGGTTCTCACGGTCGACAGGATCGCCTGCTGAACATCGGTCAGGCCGGGTGTCTGGGCGAGGCGGGTCATGGGGCCTCCACACGTTACTGGCCAGTAGTTATCGCCTGGGTTGCAGTATGGGCTCGGCCGGCCACCCGATCCAAGCGGTCGGCATCATTCGAAGCCTGTGAAAACCCTCACCGCTGCCGGTTAGGCTCGATCAAGGATGAGGAGGAGCCGATGACCTGGCCACCACGGGAGGGCGACCAGAACCCCGGCCAACCGTCCTACGGGCAGCCGTACGGGCAGGGCGGCTACCACCAGCCGTACCAGCAGGCAGCGCCGGGCACCACGAACATCATGGCGATCCTCGCACTGGTCTTCGCGTTCGCGTTCCCACCGGCCGGGATCGTGCTGGGCCACCTCGCCAGGCGCCAGATCAGGCTGACCGGCGAGGGCGGTGCCCGCCTGGCCACGGCCGGCCTCGTCCTCGGCTACATCTTCACCGCCATCGGGTTACTCGCCTGCTGCGGCCTGATCGCCGTGCTGATCTCCGCCAGCCGTGGCGGGAACACCCGCTGACCCCCGCCGGCGCTACCGGAAGGCCGCCTCGCGCACGCTGTTGCCGCCGTCCACGACCAGCATCTGACCGGTGATGTACGACGCGCCGGGGGTACACAGGAAGGCGATCGTCGCGGCCACCTCGTCGGGCGTACCGGGCCGGCCGGCCGGGCTGCCCAGACCCTGCTTCAGTTCGACGAACGTCGACGCCGCCGTGTGGATGATGCCCGGCGCCACCGCGTTGACGGTGACTCCGTCGGCGACCAGTTCCATCGCCAGCGCTCTGGTCAGGCCGACCACGCCGGCCTTGGCCGCGGCGTACGCACCCTCGGTCGGCAGCGCGTTGACCGGTCCGGCGGTGGCGGCCAGGTTGACCACACGGCCCCAGCCGCGCTCCGCCATGCCGGTGACGAACGCGCGGCTGACCAGGAACGCGGTCGTGAGGTTCCGGTCGATCTCCGCCCGCCATTCGTCCAGGGACAGCTGAGCCACCGGCCGCAGCACCTCCGGGCTGGCCTTGCTCGCCAGCCCCGCGTTGTTGACCAGCACGTCCACGGGCCCAAGCTGCTCGGCGATCGCATCGGCCAGCGCTCCGACCTCCGCCTCCACTGTCAGGTCCGCGACGAAGCCGGTGACCTTCAACTCCCCCGCGCGCTCGTGGATGCGCCGCGTGGTGGAGACGATCGCCACATCGGCGCCGAGCGCGGTCAGCCGCCGCGCCGTCGCGTACCCGATGCCGTCCGGGCTGCCCGCTCCGGTGATCAGCGCGACCCGGCCGTCCAGCCGATCGTAGAGCTGATCCGGATCAATCTCTGTCGAAAGGCTCACGCCGTTGACCGGACCCATGCCCACCTCGCTCCGCTCGTCCACTACGCAGATCCTGCCCGGTCGGCGCAACCCGGGCAACGACCAGCGCCGGGGCGCCGCGTGTGGTATTGACCGGTACCCTGATCACACCTCTCTCAGATTATGGAGAACCTCGATGACCTATCCACCGCCGCCCGGAGGCTGGCAGGACCCGGCGGGCGGGCAGCCCACCTACATCGATCCGGTCAGCGGGCAGCCCGCCGCGGTGTCGCCTGCCCCGACCCAGCCATATCCCCCTGCCACGCAGCAGCCGGCGTACCCGGGATACCCGCAGGACCAACAGCAGTATCCGCAGCCCGGCCAGCCCGGCTACCCGACCGACCCCGCGCAGCAGTACGCGCAGCCGGGACAGCCGGCGTACCCGATCGACCCGGCACAGCAGCAGTACGCGCAGCCCGGCCAGCCCGGCTACCCGACCGATCCCGCACAGCAGCAGTACGCGCAGCCCGGCTACCCGACCGACCCCGCGCAGCAGTACGCGCAACCGGGACAGCCGGCGTACCCGGGCTATGCGAACTACACCGGCTACACCGGCTACACGACGCCGGGCATGCCGGTCGGCCCGAAGAACAACGGGCTCGCCATCGCCTCGCTGGTGGTGTCGCTGGCCGGCGTCCTGTTCCTCGCCTGCTACGGCGGAGGCGGCCTGGTCGGCCTCGTCGGCGCCATCCTCGGTCACGTCGCCAAGCGCCAGATCAGGGAACGCAACGAGGGCGGCGGCGGGATGGCGACGGCCGGCATCATCATCGGCTGGATCACGCTGGTGCTCGGCATCGTCGTACTCGTCGGCTTCATCATTTTCATCGTCTGGGCATCCCACCAGCCGACCTACACCAGCAACTGACCACCGTACGGAAGAGGACGGCGGGCAGGAACCGACCGCGAAAGCGGCGATTCCCGCCCGCCGTTCCACGTCCGCACGGTCCACGTCCGCACGGCCGGCACGGGGCTCCCGCGGGGTTCAGCCCTCGGGTGCGCTGAACGTCGTGGTGCGGGTCAGGCCGGCGGCCCGGCCCTTGGCCGCGATCACCAGCGCCATCTTGCGGGACGCCTCATCGATCATCTCGTCGCCGAGCATGACCGCGCCCCGGGCGCCGCCGGCCTCCGAGGTCGAGTACTCGTAGGCGTCGAGGATCAACTCGGCGCGGTCGTAGTCCGCCTGGTCGGGCGAGTAGATCTGGTTCGCCGCCTCGATCTGGTCGGGGTGCAGCACCCACTTGCCGTCGAAGCCCAGCGCGGCGGATCGCCGGGCCACCTCCCGGAACCCGTCGAGGTCCCGGATCTGCAGGTACGGGCCGTCGATCGCCTGCAGGTCGTACGTGCGTGCCGCCATCAGGATGCGCATGAGGATGTAGTGGTACGGGTCACCGGGGTAGTCCGGGTGCAGCGCCCCGACCGTGAGCGAGCGCATGTTGATGCTCGCCATGAAGTCGGCCGGACCGAAGATGATGGTCTCCACGCGCGGCGACGCCGCCGCGATCGCGTCGACGTTCACCAGTCCCTTAGCGTTTTCGATCTGCGCCTCGATGCCGATCCCGCCGACCGGCAGGCCGAGCGCCTTCTCCAACTGGGTCAGCGTCAGATCCAGCCACTGGACGTGTGCGGCCTCCTGAACCTTGGGCAGCATGATGGCGTCCAGGCAACCGCCGGCGCCCTCGACGACCTCGACCACGTCCTGGTATGTCCACTGTGTAGTGAGGTCGTTGACGCGCACCACCCGTGCCTTGCCGGCCCAGTCGCCCTCGCGGAGCGCGGCCACGATGTTCTTGCGAGCGCCCGGTTTGGCCAGCGGGGCGACCGCGTCCTCCAGATCGAGAAAGACCTGATCGGCGGGCAGGCCCTGAGCCTTGCCCAGCATCTTGGGGTTGGAACCCGGTACGGCCAGACACGACCGCCGGGCGTGGCCGGCAGTACCCATCGAAGAACTCCTTGCTGGGTCTGTTTGGTTACTCCCGAGTACGGTAGCCTCGCCGGATGGCCGACGAGAATGAATCTGTGGGAGATTTCACCGGCCGGGTGATCGTGGTGACCGGCGCGAATTCCGGAATCGGCTTGGCCGCGGCGGAGGAGTTCGCCCGGCGTGGCGCCCGGGTCGGCCTGGTCGGGCGGGATCCCGGTCGCCTGGATTCGGCCCTGGAGGCGGTCCGAGCGGTGGCCCGGCCGGACGCGCCACCCGAGGCGTTCCGCGCGGATTTCTGCGTACTCGACGACGTCCGCCAACTGGCCGGGGCGCTCGCCGCGGAGTACCCGTCCATCGACGTGCTCTGCAACAACGCCGGCGGCATGCTCCTCAGTAGACAGTCCACGGTGGACGGTCATGAGGCGACCATCCAGGCCAACCACCTGGCACCGTTCCTTCTCACCAACCTGCTACGGGACCGGCTGCGCGGCGGCCGCGTGATCAACACGTCCTCCGCGGCACACCGCCTGGGCAGGCTGGACCCCGGCAACCTGGACGGCTCCGGGCCGTACCGGGGGATGGCTGTGTACGGGGCGAGCAAGCAGGCCAACATCCTGTTCACCGCCGAGGCTGCCCGGCGCTGGCCGGAGATCCTGTCGTTCGCCTACCATCCGGGCGCCGTGCGCTCGCGGTTCGGCCGGGACAGCTGGCTGATCGAGAACGGCTACCGGATAGCGTTCTTCCTGCGTACCCCGACGCAGGGCGCGGACACCATGGTCTGGCTGGCCGGCGCACCGGCGTCCACACTGGAGAATGGGCGCTACTACGCGAGCCGGAAACCGCGGCGCACGACTCCACAGGCGGCGGACCCGGCCCTGGCGGCGCGGCTGTGGCGGTTCAGCGAGCAGATCGTCGGGCTGGACGCCGAGGAGGAATCGGCCGCCTGAGCGGGTCCGGTACCGGATTCGCCGCCATTGGCGCGCGGTCGGGGCGACGCGGCATGGCGGTGCCGGTCACGCGCCGTCCGGCGGGTTCGGCGGCAGCCGTACCAGGCTCCGGGCGCCCAGTACGACGATCGCCACCCCGACGACCAGCAGGCCCAGCCCGGGCAGCTCATCGGCGCGCGGCGCCTGTCCCAGCCACAGCCAGCCCAGCAGCGCGGCGCCCGGCACCTCCAGCAGGAGCAGGACGGAGACGGTCGTCGCCGCCACCCGGTGCAGCGCGTAGTTGAACATCGAATGCCCGAGCAGTTGAGGCCCCGCGGTCATCGCGAGGATCGCCAGCCAGGTCGCCGCCGGGTACGCGTGCAGGCGCACGCCGCCGGCGAGGCACACGACCAGCAACACCAGCGAGCAGGCGCCATAGCAGATCGCGGTGTACGTCGTCGTGCTCGTGGTGGCCCTGGCCCGCTCGCCGAACGCGGTGTACACCGCAGCCATCAGGCCGCCGGCCAGCGCCAGGAGATCCCCGGCGAAGGCCCGGCCGGAGGTGGTGAAGTCGGATCCGGTCGCGACCACGGCGCCGGCGACCGCGACGGCGATGCCCACCCACACCACCCGGGGCAGCCGGCGCCCCTGGGTCAGCGCGATCAACCCCTGCCACACCGGTTGCGTGGCGACCAGTGCCGTGGCGGCCGCGATGGTGGTCAACTTGGCGCTGGGTACCCAGGTGCCGAAGTGCCCGGCGAGCGCCACTCCGGCCAGGGCGCAGGCTCCCGCACCCCGCCAGCCCAGCTTCGCCACCTCCCGCCGGCGGGTGGTCCCGACCAGTGGCGCCAGGAGCACCGTGGCGGCGGCGTTGCGCCAGAAGGCGATCGCCAGGGCCGGCGCGGCCGCGTACGCGATCAGTGGCGCCGACGACGAGACGGCGAGTACCGCCACGGTGAGCGCGACGATCGTGGGCAGCATGGCGGATGAGCGGGGCGGCACGGCTTCCGATCCTCGCACGCAGTCCGCGCCGCCACCCGTTGGTATCCCGGCAAGGGCCGTTGGTATCCGGGCGGCGGCCATTGGTACCCGCACGAGGGCCGTTGGTATCCGGGCACGGGGCCGTTGGTATCCAGGCCAGGGCCGTTGGTATCCAGGCGGGATAGGCAGAACCGACGATGCGCGACCGGCGGCAGTTCGGATAGTCTCGGACAGTTCCCGACTGATGTCCCTCTCTAAACCCCTCGGAGGGCTTTACCGCCATGTCGGGTCTTCGCGCCGTTTTGTTCGACTTCTTTGGCACCCT
Source organism: Rugosimonospora sp. (assembly GCA_036494675.1). Lineage (GTDB taxonomy): Bacteria > Actinomycetota > Actinomycetes > Mycobacteriales > Micromonosporaceae > Rugosimonospora. The sequence continues at coordinate 7,907 of DASXOA010000291.1, read as the reverse complement.
CACCACGGCCGTCGAACGTGGCACGGCTCACGCGAACATCGCTCGGCAACTCGGCTGCTCCCCCGCCGCGTTCAACGCCGAGCTCGACCGCTCGTTCGCGACCCGTGCCCGGGGCGGGTACGGCTCACCGATCGAGGCGCTGCGCAGGGTGGCCCGGGACGCCGGCGGTACGCCGAGCGAGGACCAACTGGCGGCGGCCCTGGCCGCCCGGGTCGCCGCGGTACGGGCGGACACCCTGCTGCGCCCGGAGACGGTACCGGTGCTCGCCGCCCTGCGCCGGCGCGGCCTGCTGACGGGCGTGGTCAGCGACTGCTGCCACGAGCTACCGCTGTTCCTGCCCGCCATGCCGATCGCCCCGCTGCTCTCGACCTGCGTCTACTCGATCGACCTGGCGACGTGCAAGCCCGACCCCCGGATGTACCTGGTGGCCTGCGAGCGGCTGAGCGTCCGGCCGCAGCAGTGCCTGTACGTCGGCGACGGCGGCAGCAGGGAACTGTCGGGCGCCGCGGCGGTCGGCATGACCCCGGTCCGGCTGGTCGCCGAGGACCTGGCCTGGCATCTGCGCTTCGACGCCGACGACGACTGGGTCGGCCGGGAGATCCCCGCCCTCTCCGAGTCGCTGGCCCTGGTCGCCGGCCTACCGGCCCGTCCCCGCCGCGGCGGGCTCATTCCGCTGCGGTGGACGGGGGCTGGTAGGCGATCCGATCGGGCGGCAGCGGAAACGTCTCGTCGTCGCCGAACGGGGAACCGGCTCCGGCCCGATCGGCGGACAACTCATTGACCGGCAGCCGACCGCCGGGGCCCACTGACGGCGCCTGGGACGGCCGCTCGCGATGCCACACCACGCCCTCGGGCAACACCGGCTCGGCCTGGAACGGCGGCCGGACCGGCGGGGCGGTGAGTGCGGCGAGTTCGGCCCGGCGCCCGGCCATCAGCGGATCCGGCCGGGACACCCCGCCCGGCCCGGATTCCTCGGCCGCGATGCGTTCCTGGAGCCGCAGGATCCCGTGCAGCAGAGCCTCCGGGCGGGGCGGGCAACCGGGCACGTAGACGTCGACCGGGATCAACTGGTCGACGCCCTTGGTGACCGAGTACGAGTCCCAGTACGGGCCGCCGCAGTTCGAGCAGGCGCCGAACGAGATCACATACTTGGGCTCGGGCATCTGGTCGTAGAGGCGCTTGATGGCCGGGGCCATCTTGTCGGTGACCGTGCCGGAGACCACCATCAGGTCGGCCTGGCGCGGCCCGTGCGCGAACGGGATCACGCCGAGCCGGATGAAGTCGTGCCGGCCCATCGAGGTCGCGATGAACTCGATGGCGCAGCATGCGAGCCCGAAGTTGAAGACCCACAGTGAATAGCGCCGGCCCCAGTTCAGCACGAACCGGATCGGCTCTCCCAGGATGCTCGGCCGTTCCGCCATGATGCCAGCGTACCGACCGGCCCGGCCCGCAGAAGAGGGCGCGATGCCGGCAGGACCGCAGCCCGATCCCCAGGTCGGCGCCGATCATCAACGTCGGCACAACGTTCGGCCGATTCGGCCCCCACCTCTCGGGCGATGCCTCTACGCTGCGCTGCGTGACCAACCGTGTGCTGACCGGCCAGGCAGGCAGGTACACACCCGACGGAACGGTGCCGCTCGACAGCGCAGCGTCACGTCGACGTGGTCGCGCCCGACCTCAACGGGAGAGCCCACAACCGCAGGAGGCATCCGTGCCCGCCGGAGTCGCCGCCGGTCATCCGGCCACCGCCGAGGTGGGCCTGCGCATCCTGGCCGCCGGTGGCTCGGCCGCGGACGCCGCCGTCGCCGCGACACTGACCTGCTGCGTGACCGAGAGCGTGCTGACCGGGCTGGGCGGCGGCGGCTTCGCCACCTACTACGACGCGACCGCGCGCAGCGTGCACTGCCTGGACTTCTTCTGCTCGGCACCCGGGCTGGACGGCGACCGGGTCGCCGGCCCGATGTGCCCGATCGAGGTCGACCTCGGCGGGGTACCGATGAGCTACTCCATCGGCGGGGCGAGCGTCGCCGTACCCGGGGTGCCGGCCGGTACCGCCGCCGTACACAGCCGGTGGGGCCGGCTGCCCTGGGACAGGGTGGTGGAGCCGGCCGTGAACCTGGCCCGGTGCGGGGTCGTGCTGCCGGCCGCCCAGGCACTGACCCTGATGTCGGTGTTCCCGGCGCTGGTGCCGGGCGCCGGCGCGGAGATCTACCGGCCGGGCGGCCGGCTGCTGGCCGGCGGCGACCTGCTCTACCACCCGGGACTGGACCGGACCCTGGCGATCCTCGCCGAACAGGGGCCGGACCCGTTCTACACCGGCCGGATCGCCGAGGCGACCGTCGACGCGGTACGGGCGGCCGGCGGCGCCCTCGGGCCGGCCGATCTCGCCGCGTACCGGGTGCTCGACGTCGAGTCCTGCCGGGCGGCTCTGTGCGGGTACCACGTCTTCGGGCGGCGCGACCTCAACGACCTGATCGCGACCGTCGCCGCGCTGCCCACCGGGTTCGCCGCGCTCCCCCGCGCCGAACGGGCCCGCGAGGTGGCCGGGGTGCTGCGCGAACACGGTCGCCAGAAGATCGGCGACACCACGAACATCTCGGTGGTGGACACCGACGGCAACGCATGCGTGGTGACCCTGTCCCTCGGTATCGGCTCCGGGGTGTGGCTGCCCGGACTCGGCCTGCACCTCAACTCGATGCTCGGCGAGGGTGAGCTGTTCACCGGCCCGCTGGTACCCGGACAGCGGATGTCCTCGATGATGTGCCCGCTGGTGGTACTCGACGGCGACGGCGGGCTCGCGCTGGCGGCCGGCTCGGCCGGTGCGTCGCGGATCCGGACCGCGCTGACGCACACGCTGATCAATGTGCTGGCGGACGGGCTACCGATGTGTGAGGCCATCGCCCGGCCGCGGTTCCACGTGATCGACGACGTGGCGCACGTGGAGGCCGGGTACCCGGTGGCAGAGGTCGATGCGCTGGCCGGGGCCGGGTACAAGATCAACAAGTTCGACGAGTTGAACCACTTCTTCGGCGCGGTCAGCGCGGTGGGGCGGGCGGGGGCGGCGGGCGATCCCCGCCGTGGGGGCGTCGGCCTACTCGTCTGAGCCCGGCCGGTCTGAACCCGGCTGGTCTGAATCCGGCGGCGGCTCGTCGTCCGGGTACCAGGCGGCGGTCCTCATGTCGACCCGCTCGCCGCGCAGCGCCGTGCCGTCGGCCCGCAACCGGCGCAGAGCGGTCTCCTCGTGGCCCGGCGGGGTCCGGCCGGCCGCGGTCACCACCCGGTACCAGGGCACGGAGGCGCCGTAATGGGACATCACCGCACCGACCTGGCGCGGACCTCCTCTGCCGACGTAGTCGGCGATCGCCCCGTACGACATCACCCGGCCGGGCGGGATGCGCTCGACCAGGGAGAGTACGTCCTCGACGAAGTCACCGGCCTCGGGGCCACTGGCGGCGCCGAGGGACGGGGTGCCGCGATCAGGCGGCCGCTTCGCTGCGGTCATGTGCGCCACAGTATGGGATCTCGAACGGGCTCGACGAGTCCGGCGAAGCAGAATGGGCAGGTGCGAGACGCAGTACGAGCCGCCCGGCGGATCGTGGTCAAGGTCGGCTCGTCGTCGCTGACCACGGCGGAGGGCGGCCTCGACCGCGCCCGGGTGGAGGGCCTGGTGGACGCGCTCGCCTCGGTCGGCGCCCAGGTCGTGCTGGTCTCCTCGGGTGCCATCGCCGCCGGACTGGCGCCGCTGGGCATGACCCGCCGGCCGCGCGACCTGGCTAACCAGCAGGCGGCGGCTAGCGTCGGCCAGGGCCTGCTGATGCAGGCGTACACGGAGGCGTTCGCGCGACGCGACCGGATCGTCGGCCAGGTGCTGCTCACCGTCGACGATGTGACCCGGCGCACGCACTACCGCAACGCGTACCGGACGCTGCACCGGCTCCTGGACCTGGGCACGGTGCCGATCGTCAACGAGAACGACACGGTGGCCACCGAGGAGATCCGGTTCGGTGACAACGACCGGCTGGCCTCGCTGGTCGCCTCGCTGGTGCACGCCGACCTGCTGGTGCTGCTGTCCGACGTGGACGCTCTCTACACCGGCGACCCGTCCCGTCCGGGCTCACAGCGTATCGACGAGATCCACTCCGACTCCGACCTCGACGGGGTGTCCATCGGCCGGGCCGGCCGGGCCGGCGTGGGCACCGGCGGCATGGTGACCAAGGTGGAGGCGGCCCGGATCGCGACCGGTGCGGGCATCCCGGTCGTGCTGACCTCCGCGCCGCTGGCGGCCGCGGCGCTGTCCGGCGAGCCGGTGGGCACGCTGTTCCACCGGGTACGGGAACGTCCCGCCGCACGGCTGTTCTGGCTGGCCCACGCGACCTCCCCACGAGGGCGGCTGCACCTGGACCCGGGGGCGGTACGGGCGGTCGTCGGCCGGCGTGCCTCCCTGCTCGCGGCGGGCATCACGGCCGTGGACGGCAACTTCACGGCCGGTGACCCGGTGGACCTGGTCGACGTCGAGGGCCACCCGGTGGCCCGGGGGCTGGTGAACTACCACGCCACGGAACTGCCCACCCTGCTCGGCCGCAGCACGATGGAGTTGGGGCCCGGGTACGGCAAGGAGGTCGTCCACCGTGACGACATGGTGCTGCTGTAGCCCCCGCAAGCACAGGCCCCGCAGCAGCGGCCGCTCAGCGCAGCGCGCGGATCACGGCGAGCGTGGTGTGCACGTCGAACGCCGGCCCGTCGTCGCTGGGCCAGCCGCCGTCGCCCGACTGGGTCTCGGTCAGCCGCTTGTGGGCGGCGACCATCAGCCAGTCCTCCAGCGACATGCCGACCCTCCGGAACGCCGCGGACAGCCACGCGACGTCGGCCGGCGACATCTCCGGTACCCGCCCGGCCAGCAGCACCTGGATCCGCGCCGACTCGTAGAACCAGCCGGCCCGGAACAGCAGGGCGCCGCCGAGCCAGCCGGTGACCAGGAAGGACGGCCAACTGCCGTCCTCGCGGATGGTGGCGCGGAACGCCTGGGTCGCGCGGGCCACCACCTCGGCGTACCCGGTGGATTCGACCGCCACGGACGGCCCACCGCCGCCCGGCACGTCCAGTGACCAGCCACCCGGCGGCGACCCGGCGGCCGCGACGGCCCCGGCCGATCCGGTCCCCGGCTGGGCCGCCGCGTCGGCCGACCCGCCGACGGCCAGCCAGAAGCCGGCGTTCACGGTCAGGTAGAGCCGGGCCTCGGGATCGCCCGGCCGCGCCCAGGGCGGCGCCGAGTCTGCCAGCGCCGCGTCCTCTTCCCAGGTGCCGTCCGGCCGCTGCCGGTTCGCGAGCCAGGCCAGCGCGCGCCGGGCCGGCGGGCGGTCGAGCGCGCCAAGATCGTCCAGCTCGGCCAGGCGGAAGCAGGTGGCGTCGATCGACGCCACCTCGGCGCCCCGGGCAGCCGGCCAGCCACCGTCCGGCGTCTGGCCCGCCTCGGCCCGCTCCAGGACGTCGGGTTGCGGGGCGACCCCGCCGCGTAGCCAGGACAGGCGCGCCCGATCGACCGGATCACCGTGGGAAACCACGTATCCGACCGCGCGTTCGATGTCCACCATGGACGTAGGCTACCGGCCCCGACCAGCACCGCGACCTGGCCAGTTGGCCAGGTCACGGTCTACCGGAAGGGTTAGTAGATGGGGAGCGATGGGTCGACCTGGCGTACCCAGGAGACGACTCCTCCCTGGACGTGCACGGCGTCCCGGAACCCGGCCGCCTTCACCGCGGCGAGCGCCTCGGCCGACCGGACACCGGACTTGCAGTACAGCACGATCTGCCGGTCCTGAGGCAGGCCGGAGAGCGCGGCACCGGACAGGATCTCGCCCTTGGGTACCAGCCGGGAACCCGGGATCGAGACGATCTCGTACTCGGCCGGTTCCCGCACGTCGACCAGTTCGATCGACTTACCGGCGTCGATCAATTCCTTCAACTCGGACGCGGTGATCGTCGAGCCCAGGGTCGCGGCGGCCGACTCGTCGGAGACCGTGCCGCAGAAGTCGTCGTAGTCGATCAGACCGGTGATGGTCGGGTTCTCGCCGCACAGCGCGCAGTTCGGGTCCTTGCGCACCTTGATCGTCCGGTACGTCATCTCCAGGGCGTCGTACACCATCAACCGGCCGAGCAGCGGCTCGCCGATGCCGGTGAGCAGCTTGATCGCCTCGGTGACCTGGATCGCCCCGATGCTCCCGCACAGCACACCCAGCACCCCGCCCTCGGCGCACGACGGCACCATGCCGGGCGGTGGCGGCTCGGGGTACAGGCAGCGGTAGCAGGGGCCGTTCTCCGCCCAGAAGACGCTGGCCTGACCGTCGAAGCGGTAGATCGAGCCCCACACGTACGGCTTGCCCAGCAGCACCGCCGCGTCGTTGACCAGGTACCGGGTCGCGAAGTTGTCGGTACCGTCGACGATCAGGTCGTACTGCTCGAAGATCCGGAAGACGTTGTCGTTGGACAGCGCCTCATTGTGGATGACCACGTTGACGTACGGGTTGATCTCCTTGACCGAGTCGCGGGCGGACTCGGCCTTGGGCCGGCCGATGTCGGACTGGCCGTGGATGATCTGGCGCTGCAGGTTCGACTCGTCGACCGTGTCGAACTCGACGATGCCCAGGGTGCCGACCCCGGCCGCGGCCAGGTACATCAGCGTGGGCGAGCCCAGACCGCCGGCCCCGACACACAGCACCTTCGCGTTCTTGAGTCGTTTCTGGCCGTCCATCGCGACATCCGGAATGATCAGATGCCGGCTGTAGCGGCGTACCTCATCGATCGACAGATCCGGTGCGGGCTCGACGAGCGGTGGCAGCGACACGATGGCCTCTTCGGGTTTCGGGGCTAAGGCTACGACAAATCTAACCTCGCCGTTCCCGTCCCGCCTTCCGCCCCGGCACCGTGAGCTCGCACACGCTGTCCGAATTGCGGAATACGCGGTGCTCTACGGCATGACCGGACCGGAGTAGCGCACGCCGTTGACGTACGGCCAGGCATTCGCGACGCAGCCGTCCAGACCCAGCGTCTGCTCCTGCATCACCGGGGACAGCGCGCCGGGAGCGGGGCACGCCTCGTTGGCGTGGCCAAGCTCGCGGCCGATCTCGTGGTTGAGCGTGAACTGCTGGTACGTGGCGACGGGGGCACCGAAGCCCGGAACCGCGTTGACCCAGCGCGCCAGGTTGATGATCACCTGTCCGGGCACCCGGCAGGAGATGAGCTGCTGGGTGTGGATGCCGCCCTGCCCGCACATCTTCTCCGAGGTGGCGGGCGTCGCCAGGTACAGGGTGAACTCGGCGGTGGCGCCCTGCGCGACCTGCTGGAAGCGCACGTCGCCGCCCTTGACCCAGCCACGCGGGTCGGCCAGGGTCTGCTGCGCGATCGCGGCGAAGGCGGCAGGGTCCTGGCCGGTACCGTTCTCGACCGCCACCCGGTACTTGCGCACCGTACCCGCGGTGCCGATCACCGGCCCGGTACCGGCGGCGTAGGCGAAGGTACCCGGCCCACTCTGCGGTACGGCGACCGAAGAGGTCGGGGTGGTCGGCTTCGCGGCGGCGCTGTGCCGCGGCGGGCGGGCCGGACCGCCGATGATGTGCGGCCCGTCCAGCAGGTCCACGCCGATGAGGGCCACGGCGGCCAGCAGGATGCCGAGAGCCAGCAGCCTGCGGTGCCGCTGGCGGGACCGCGCCCGGGCGAGCGCCCGCTGGCGGGAGCGCGTCATCGGTTCCGCGCCGGCCGCCGTATCGACGTCGGGCACCACCTCGGGGCCGGACGGTGTCTCGGGCTGCCCGGGTGCGCCCTGCGTGGCCGGTTGCCATCCAGGCGCGGGAATCGGGGGACGTGCCTGGGTCGGGATCTGCGGGGGACGTGCCTGCGTCGGGATCGGAGCC
>DASXOA010000290.1:0-2069 GCA_036494675.1 Rugosimonospora sp. | reverse complement strand
TTCTACCTGACCAATCTGCAGGGCAACCCCTGGCAGACCGCGGTGTGCGCGTCCCGGCTCATCCTGTCCGGCGTCCTGGACGCCTTGCCCGGGCTCGACGTGGTGCTGGTCCACGGTGGCGGCCACCTGCCCTATCAAATGGGCCGGCTGGACCACGGGCACAAGGTCCGGCCCGAGGCCAAGGGCTACGTTCACCCGCCGAGCTCCTACGCGCGGCGCTTCCACTACGACACGCTCACCCACAACCCGTCGGCGGCCCGGTGGCTGATCGACCAGGTCGGCGCCGACCGTGTCGTGCTCGGGACCGACACCCCTTTCGACATGGGGGCCGGATCCCTTCAGACTCAGCTCGACGGTGTCCAGGTCGGCGAGACCGGCTGGGACGCGGTCGCGCACGCGAACGCCGAACGGCTTTTCGGCCTGGCAGGAGGTAATCGTGACTGACAGACTGTTCCTTCACATCGACGGCAAGGACGTCCCGGCCAGCGACGGGGCCGCCTTTGAGCTGCGCAACCCGACGACCGGTGACCTCCTCTACGACGTTGCGCACGCCACCGCAGAGGACGTGGACGCGGCCGTCAGCGCGGCCGGGGCGGCCTTCCGGGATCGCCGGTGGTGCGGGATGCGGCCGCGCGACCGGGCTCGCGTCCTGAACCGCGCCGCGGCGCTGCTCGCCGACCGGATCGGCGAATACGCGCGCCTGGAGACACTCCAGGTCGGGCGGCCCATCCGGGAGATGCGCGCTCAACTCGCCCGGCTGCCAGAGTGGCTCGAGTACTTCGGCGCCGTGGCGCAGTCCGCCGAGGGCTCCGTACCGGACTTCGGGCCCGGCTACCTCAACGTCGTGCAGCGAGTCCCCCTCGGAGTCGCCGGACTGATCATCCCGTGGAACCACCCGCTGCTCATCACGATGAAGAAACTGTCCGCCGCGCTGGCGGCCGGCAACTCGCTGGTTATCAAGCCCAGTGAACTCGGTCCCGCCGTACCGGCCGCTCTCGTGGGCCTGCTGGAGGAAGCCGGGATCCCGCCCGGCGTGGTCAACATGGTCACCGGCTACGGCGGGACCACCGGCCGCTTCCTGTCTGAGCACCGGGACTTGGACAAGCTCGACATCACCGGGGGCACCGAGACCGGCCGCGTCGTCGCCGCGAATGCCGGACGGTCCCTCATCCCGGTCACCGCTGAACTCGGCGGCAAGGCCCCGGTCATCATCTTCGACGACGCGGATCTTGAGCAGGCCGTCGCCGGCGCGACGTTCGCCTCCTTCATCGCCACCGGCCAGACCTGTGTTCAGGGCGCCAGGCTGCTGTTGCACCGCCCGGTCTACCAGCCATTCGTCGACCGGCTGGCCGAGCGGACCCGGTCCCTGCGCCTTGGCGACCCGCTCGACACGGGCACCCAGATCGGCCCGCTGGTGTCGCAGCCCCAGCGGGACAAGGTCGCGAAGGCCGTGGACACCGTACGAGCGCAGGGCGCCACCGTCTTGTGCGGCGGACGGATTCCGCCGGGACCGGCGTACGAACGGGGCTGGTTCTACGAGCCCACACTCGTCACGGACATCGCCGCCGAGCACGAATTGTGGTACGAGGAGGTCTTCGGCCCGGTGGCGGTGATCGCCCCCTTCGAGGACGAGGCGGACGCGGTCGCCAAGGCCAACGACTGCCCGTTCGGGCTCGCCGCCTCAGTCTGGACCGGCGACATGGGCCGGGCGCTGCGGGTGACGGAAGGGCTGGACGTCGGCATCACCTGGGTTAACGACCACCACCGGATCGACCCGAGCTCGCCGTGGGGCGGATCGAAAGACAGCGGAATCGGCTCCGAGAACGGCCTGGACGCCTACCGCGGATACACGCGGCCGAAGAGCGTGATCTTCAACGCCGCGGGCCAGCCGTTCGACTGGTACGCCACCACCGACAACCTGCGCTACTCCTAAGGCGCCTTATGTGAGTTGAAGTTGCGCCCTGCTGGGCGCAGGCCTTGATCGGCGAGGGCTCCTGTGGCAGCACGAAGTTGTCAAGACCCGTGCTCACCACAGGAGCCCTACCATGCTGGCAACTGAGCTGCTGTTC
>DASXOA010000289.1:0-2442 GCA_036494675.1 Rugosimonospora sp. | reverse complement strand
AGGTTGACGGCGGCGGCGATGGCCAGGCCGACGTGCGTGGCGGCGTCTTCGACGGCCCGGCGGGCGCCGGGGTCACCGTCATCGACCAGCTGCATGAGCTCCTGGCTGGTGACCGGGCGGTGCCAGCTCTGGCTGAGCAGGTGCGCGATAGCGACGGGGCTGGCGACGGTCTCCAGGCAGCCACGGTTGCCGCATCGGCAGATTGGCCCGTTCTCGACGGCATGGACGTGCCCGAGTTCGCCGGCCAGCCCGGCCGAGCCGCGCAGCGGCCGGCGTCCGGCGATGACGGCGGCGCCGATGCCGGCTGAGAGGCGCACATAGAGCAGGTCGTCTACGCCGCGGGCGGCGCCGGAGGTGTGCTCGCCGAGGGCACCGGCGTCGGCATCGTTGATCACGCGCACGTCTAGGCCGGTGCGGACGTGCATCTCGTCGACCGGGTTGACCCCGACCCAGCCCGGCATGATGCCGGAAGCCTCGATCCGCCCGGATCCGGTGGGCACCGGCGCGCGATGCCCAGGCCGAGCCCGATCACCGCGCCCGGGTCGATGTTGTGCTCAGTCAGCGCGTGGGTGACCTGATCGGCAGCGAGGTCGAGGGTTTCTTGCGGCGCGAGGTCGACCGCGCGCCGGGACTCGGACTCGGCGACGGCGTTGCCGCCCAGCCCGCACACCGCGACCCGCACGTGCTCGTGCCCGATGTCCACGCCGACGGCGTAACCCGCGTCCGGCACTATCGAGACCACGACAGCCGGCCGGCCGAGGTCGCGTAGCCCGCCGGCCGGGGAAGGCGCCGGATGCTCCTCGACGATCCCGCTCGCGGCCAGTTCGGCGACGACCGAGGAGACCGTCGAGCGAGACAGGGCGGTCAGCCGGATCAGGTCCGCGCGGCGGCAGGCGCCGTTCTCATACAGCGCCTGGAGGACACGGCGACGGCCCTCGTCGCGCAGGCTGGACGGTTCGTTGGTCACAGCGCCTCCTGATGCGGTAGGCGCCCCCGCCTGCGATGTGCTCATGCTCGGACATAATATCCCAGCCAGCGCCGGTGAACGCGCGCCCATATGTCTATTCGCGGCGGATTTCCCGCATTCGATGGGAGCAGGATTGTTGACTTCTGTTCAGAGTCGGAGGAAGGTTTGGGTGCCGACGTTGCCGACGCCGCCTGCTGGAGGAGATCATGGTCGCACATCTGCCCCTCGTATCGGCCGGCGCGCGTACGCGGCGATCCCGGCTCAGGGCCGTGCTGGTGGTGGTGTGCGCGGCGATCCTGACCAGCGCGCTCGCCCAGGCCCAGCCCGCCCGGGCCCAGACCGCCCGCGCCGCGACCACACCGGCCGCGGCGCCGGTTCCGATCTATCTGAACACCCGGTACAGCTTCGCTGAGCGGGCGGCCGATCTTGTGTCGCGGATGACGCTGAGCGAGAAGGTCCAGCAACTGCACACGAACAACGCGCCGGCGATTCCGCGGCTGGGAGTGCAGCAGTACACGTACTGGAGTGAGGGCCAGCACGGCCTGAACCGGCTGGGGGCCGATACGGCCGAGGGTGGTCAGGGCGCGGTCGACGATGTGCAGGCCACGAGTTTCCCGGTGAACTTCGCCTCGACGATGAGCTGGGACCCGAGCCTGACCTATCAGGAGACGACGGCGATCTCCGACGAGGCGCGGGGGTTCCTGGACAAGTCGCTGTTCGGGACCGGTCAGAACAACCTGGGCCCGTCGGCCAGCGACTACGGCGACCTGACGTTCTGGGCGCCGACCGTCAACCTGGACCGTGACCCGCGATGGGGGCGCACCGACGAGGCCTTCGGTGAGGACCCCTACCTCAACGGCCAGATGTCGGGGGCGTTCGTCAACGGCTACCAGGGCAACACGATGTCCGGGCAGCCGATGACGCCGTACCTGAAGGTCGCGGCGACGGCGAAGCACTACGCGATGAACAACGTCGAGGCCAACCGGACCTCGGGTGACTCGGTCACCAGCGACGCCAACCTTCGCGACTACTACCTCAAGCAGTTCCAGGCCCTGATCGAGAACGACCACGTCGCGGGCCTGATGACTTCCTACAACGCGGTCAACGGCACCCCGAGCGCGGTCAACACCTACACCGTCAACGAGCTCGCGCAGCGGACCTACGGGTTCAGCGGCTACACCACCTCGGACTGCGACGCGATCGACAGCGCCTGGGACAACCCGCCGGCCGGGCATGACTGGGCGGCACCGGGGTGGACGTCCTCCACGGTAAACGGCCAGGTCACCTGGACGAACAAGACCACCGGGGCGACGATCCCCGCGGCCGCGGGTGCCGAGGCGTACGGGCTCCGGGCCGGCACCCAGCTGAACTGCACCGGTGACGAGGCGACGCTGCCGAACATCCAGGACGCGATCGACGCGGGCATCCTCTCCGTCGGCGTCATCGACACCGACCTGGTGCACCTGTTCACGATG
>DASXOA010000288.1:0-16062 GCA_036494675.1 Rugosimonospora sp. | reverse complement strand
CGCGACGAACCCGGGTGGTCCCCGTTCGGCGGCCCGGGCGGCCGCTGCCGGGCGTACGGCGAACGGCCGGTCCAACGGCGCCAAGCCGGCCCGCTCCCGCGGCGCTCAGGACGCCCGCGCCGCCGCGTCACCCGGGGCGGCAGACACCGGCTGGGAGGGCGCGCCGCCGGACGAGCCGCCGTATGATCCCGACTACGATCCGCCGGTGCGCGACGCCCGGACGCACGAGGGCTTCGACCCGGGCGACGAACCGCTCGACGAGATCATCGATGAGCAGACCGCCCGCCAGACCGGCGAGCAGCATGCGCTCCAGTTGCTGCAGCAGACCCTCGGCGTGGAGAAAATCGGTGAGGTCGAAACCCGTTGACTCGCGTCCGCGATAGACAGTCCTGACGGCCGCGATCGGGCCCGAAGGCTAGGCTTGGCCAGCTGAAGAACCAAACGACAGGAGACTCCCGTGCGCCCCGGTGGACAGCCCAACCTGCAGCAGCTGATGAAGCAGGCGCAGAAGATGCAGCAGCAGATGGCCGACGCGCAGGCCGAACTGGCCGAAGCGGAGCTGACCGGTACCGCCGGGGGCGGCCTGGTCACGGTCACCATCAAGGGCACCGGCGAGGTGTCCGCGGTGAAGATCGATCCCAAGGCGGTCGACCCGGACGACGTGGAGACCCTGGAGGACCTGGTGCTCGCCGCGCTCCACAACGCCTCCGAGGCGGTACGGGGGCTGACCGAGGAGAAGATGGGCCCGCTCACCTCCGGCCTCGGTGGCATGGGCGGCCTGGGCCTGCCCGGGTTCTGACGGTCCGCTATGTATGAAGGCGCCATCCAGGACCTGATCGACGAGCTCGGCCGGCTGCCCGGCGTCGGACCCAAGGGCGCTCAGCGGATCGCGTTCCATATCCTGTCGGCCGATCCGATCGACGTGAAGCGGCTGGCCGTCGCGCTCCAACGGGTCAAGGAGCAGGTCCGGTTCTGCACCACCTGCTTCAACGTGGCCGAGGCCGAGCAGTGCCGGATCTGCCGCGACCCGCGCCGCGGCGACGAGGTGCTGTGCGTGGTCGAGGAGCCGAAGGACGTCGTGGCGGTCGAGCGCACCGGCGAGTTCCGCGGCCGGTACCACGTCCTGGGTGGCGCGATCAACCCACTGGAGGGCATCGGCCCGGACCATCTCAAGATCCGTGAGCTGATGACCCGGCTGGCCGCCGGCACCGTCAAGGAGCTGATCCTGGCGACCGATCCGAACACGGAGGGCGAGGCGACGGCCACCTACCTTGCCCTGCTGGTGAAGCCGATGGGGATCGCGGTGACCCGGTTGGCCAGTGGTCTTCCGGTCGGCGGTGACCTGGAGTACGCGGACGAAATCACCCTCGGAAGGGCTTTCGAGGGCCGAAGGGCCATCTGATTTCACTCGAACCATAAAACCATTTCATCTATGTTGCGGTCCAGGTCACATCTCCATCACGGGGTGGCCTGAACTTGATTACGGGGTCGTCCGGACCTTGACGGCCGTGGTCTTGAAGACGAAGGTTTCTCTCCACTGACGGTGAAGCCATCACCGTCGATTGTGTGTCCCCTGTGATGGCCAAAACCCATCAATGGAGACACGGGGAGTCCACGCGGAAGACAACCGATCGGTTGCCAACTGCCACGGGACCCGGTCAGGCCGGTCCAGCGATGCCCGGCTTCGCTCCGGCGACGTGCGGCGGCCGGAGAGAGGCAAGGCCGCACATGGTGATGGGACCCGAACCGCCTGCTGCTGGCGGCACGACCCTTGTCGCCGACGAACTGCCGATCGAGTCGCAGGACCGGGCTATCGAGGGCCGTTCGCTCGGCCGTATCGCCTGGACCCGCCTCAAGCGGGACCGGGTCGCGATGGCGGGCGGAATCATCGTCATCATTCTCATCCTTGTCGCTATCTTCGCACCGGTGCTGGTCAAACTGTTTGGCCACCCGCCGAACGATTTCCACGACGACCTGTTGGACCCCAACCTCGGCGGGTTGCCCAAGGGTCGCTTCGGCGGAATCAGCGTGCACTACCTCCTGGGAGTCCAGCCGGTCAGCGGCCGGGACATGTTCAGCCAGATCGTCTACGGCGCCCGGATCTCGCTGACCGTCGCGTTCCTCGCCGCGGTCGTCGCGGTCCTCATCGGGTCGGTACTCGGCGTCACCGCCGGCTACTTCGGCGGCTGGGTGGACACCGCGATCAGTCGCGTGATGGACCTGCTGCTCGCCTTCCCGCAACTCCTGTTCGCGATCGCCCTGGTCTCCGTGTTGCCGCAGTCGCTGTGGGGAGTCGGCGGCACCGTCCTGCGCATGGCCGTCCTCGTGCTGGTCATCGGTTTCTTCGGCTGGCCGTACATCGGCCGTATCGTGCGCGGGCAGGCACTGTCCCTGCGAGAACGTGAGTTCGTCGAGGCGAGCCGGAGCCTGGGTGCACGCGGTAGCTACATCCTGTTCCGGGAACTGCTGCCGAACCTGGTGGCGCCGATCCTGGTGTACACGACCCTGATCATTCCGACGAACATCCTGAGCGAAGCCGCGCTCAGCTTCCTGGGCGCCGGAGTGAAGTCACCAACGCCCTCGTGGGGCCGGCTCATGTCAGACGCGGTCAACTACTACCAGCCTGATCCCGCTTACATGATCGTTCCAGGCGTTGCCATCTTCGTCACCGTCATGGCTTTCAACCTCTTCGGCGACGGGCTGCGCGACGCGCTCGACCCGAAGGCGCATTGAGCGTGCGCACGCCGGATCGCACGAACGCACCCGAAGGTTCCGCGCCCCCGGTTCGCCGGGGGCATCAGGAGGAGGAAGGTAGACAGTGACAATCAAGAGAAGGGCGATCGCGGCCGGCGCTGCCGTGCTCGCCATCGCGTTACTCGCCGCCTGTGGTGGCAGCAAGACGACAACGGGCGGCAAGTCCGAGACCGGAGCCGGCTTCAACGCGGCGGTCACCCACGTGGTGAACCCGTCGACCAAGAAGGGCGGCACTCTTCAGCTGTGGAGCTCCCAGGACGCCGACTCGTGGGACCCGGCCATCGGGTACTACGCGTTCGTCTGGGACCTCAACCAGCTCTACACCCGTACCCTCGTCACCTACCCGGCCGCGCCGGGCAACGGTGGACTCAAGCTGACGCCTGACCTGGCCACGGCCCTGCCGACCATCACCGATGACGGCAAGACCTACACGTTCAAGCTGCGCAGCGGCATCAAGTTCGACGACGGTACGGCGATCACGTCCAAGGACATCAAGTACGGCATCGAGCGCATCTTCGCGCAGGACGTGCTGCCCGGCGGCCCGATCTACCTGATGCAGCAGCTGGACGAGGGGCAGAACTACCCCGGCCCGTACAAGGACACCGACCCCAACAAGCTGGGTCTCAAGAGCGTCGACACTCCGGACGACTCGACCATCGTCTTCCACCTCAAGTCGGCCTACGCGGACTTCCCGTACCTGCTGGCCATGCCCGGCGCCGGCCCTGTGCCGCAGGCCCGTGACACCGGCGCCAAGTACGCGCTGAAGCCGGCCTCCTCGGGCCCGTACATGTTCCAGTCGTACTCCCCCGGCAAGAGCACGGTGTGGGTCCGCAACCCGAACTGGGACCCGGCGACCGACCCGATCCGCAAGGCGCTGCCCGACAAGATCGACCTGACCATCACCTCGAACGCGGACGACCTGGACAGCCGCCTGCTGGCCGGCACCGCGGACATCGATGTGGGCCAGACCGGTGTGCAGTCGGCCGCACAGATCAAGATTCTGCAGAACGCGTCGCTGAAGGCGAACACGGACGCGCCGCCGAACGGCTTCATCCGGTACGCGGCCATCTCTTCGAAGGTCGCACCGTTCGACAACATCGACTGCCGTAAGGCCATCTTCTACGCGGCCGACCACACCGCGCTGCAGACCGCCCGCGGCGGCCCGATCGGCGGTGGCCCGATCGCACCGAACATGCTCCCGCCGAACATCCTGGGCTCGGACACCAAGTACGACCCGTACAACATCGTGCAGGGCAAGCCGCAGCTCGACAAGGCGAAGGAAGAGCTGCAGAAGTGCGGCAAGCCGAACGGCTTCAACACCACGATCGCCGTCCGCAACAACAAGGACAAGGAAGTCAAGTCGGCTGAGGCTCTGCAGCAGTCGCTGGCGGCGGTTGGCATCAAGGCCAACATCTACCAGTACGACGGCAAGCTGATCTCCAGCGTCATCGGCTCTCCGGACAACGTGCACAAGAACGGCTACGGCATCATGATCACGGGCTGGGGTGCCGACTGGCCGTCCGGCACCGGCTACCTGCAGCCGCTGATCGACTCCAAGTTCATCCTGCCGAACGGCAACTACAACCTGCCGGAGATCAACGACTCGCAGATCGAGTCGCTGTTCCAGCAGACCGCTCTGGAGACCGACCCGACCAAGGCGGCCGCTCTCTACAACCAGATGAACCACATCGTGATGGAGGGCGCGTACTACCTGCCCTTCACCTACGACGCGGCGCTCAACTACCGCAACCCGAGGTTGACCAATGTCTTCGTCAATCAGGCGTGGGGCATGATCGACTTCCAGGCTCTCGGTGTTAGCGACGGCAAGTGAGATTCGCCAGTAACCGGAGCCTGAAGGGCAGGTGAAGGCCGTTCGGCGGCCGGCGGTCCCGTTAGCGCGGGGCCGCCGGCCGCCGGTAGGCCGAGCGTCGTGTTGAGGTACATCATCAGGCGACTGATCGCCGGCGTTATCACGTTGCTCGTGGTCACGCTCGTCACGTTCGGCATCTTCTTCATGGTGCCCAAGCTCACCGGCACGGACCCGGCGCTGCTGTACATCGGCAAGCAGGCCGACAAGGTCGCGGTCGAGGGCGCCCGCAAGAAGATGGGCCTGGACAAGCCGGTGATCGAGCAGTACGGACTGTTCGTCAAGGGGCTGGTCGCCGGCCGGGACTACGACGACGGCCCGGACAAGACCCACTGCGCGGCACCCTGCTTCGGTTACTCCTTCAAGAACCAGTTCAACGTCTGGCAGCGGATGGTCGGCGACCTGCCGGTGACCGCGTCGCTGGCGGCCGGTGCCGCGATCATCTGGCTCGTCATGGGAGTCGGAGCGGGCATCGTGTCCGCGTTACGAAAAGGCCGAGCGATAGACCGGGCGGTGATGACCGGAGCGCTGGCCGGGGTCTCACTGCCGATCTACTTCACCGGCCTGTTAGCAGCATCCATATTTGTCTATACCCTGAACTGGCTGCCGAGCCCGGGCTACAACCCGTTCCTGAAGAATCCGGCGACCTGGGCGGAGGGCCTGATCCTGCCCTGGGTCACGCTGGCGTTCCTGTTCGCCGCGACGTATGCACGGCTGACCAGGGCGACGATGCTGGAGACGCTCGGCGAGGACTACGTCCGTACGGCCAGGGCCAAGGGCCTGCGAGAGCGTACCGTCATCGGCAAGCATGTCCTGCGCTCCACGCTCACCCCGATCACCACCGTCTTCGGCCTCGACCTCGGCGCGCTGCTCGGCGGCGCGGTGCTCACCGAGACGGTGTTCAACCTCAACGGGCTCGGCAAGGACGCGGTCCTCGCGATCAGTACGAGCGACCTGCCGGTGATCCTCGGCGTGACCATGTTCGCGGCGTTCTTCATCGTGATCGCGAACCTCGTCGTTGACGTGCTGTACGGCGTCATCGACCCCCGGGTGCGGTTGGCATGACCACCGAGGACCGGGTAGTGATCACCGAGGAGGGGCTGTGACCACCGAGAACACCAGCACGCGGACCAGCCCGGGGCCGGTTCTCGCCGGCCCGCCACCACAGGGCTCCGACATCTTCCTGGATGTCAAGGATCTGAAGATCCAGTTCAAGACCGACGACGGCGTGGTCAAGGCCGTGGACGGCTTGTCCTTCGCTCTCGGCCGGGGCAAGACCCTCGGTATCGTCGGCGAGTCCGGCTCGGGCAAGAGCGTGACCAGCCTCGGCATCCTCGGACTGCACCGGGGCCGGGGCCGTAGCGCCGACGTCAGCGGCGAGATCTGGCTCGACGGCGAGGAGCTGATCTCCCTGCCGCAGGAACGGGTACGGCAACTGCGCGGCCAGAAGATGGCCATGATCTTCCAGGACCCGCTGACGTCGATGCACCCGTACTACACGATCGGCAATCAGATCGTCGAGGCGTACCGGGTGCACAACTCCGTCTCGAAGAAGGTCGCCAAGCGGCGGGCCATCGACATGCTGGGCCGGGTCGGCATCCCGCGTCCGGAGCGCCGGGTGGACGACTACCCGCACGAGTTCTCCGGCGGCATGCGGCAACGAGCGATGATCGCGATGGCCCTGGTCTGCAACCCCGAGCTGCTGATCGCGGACGAGCCGACCACCGCGCTGGACGTGACCGTTCAGGCGCAGATCCTCGACCTCATCCGGGACCTGCAGGGCGAGTTCGGTTCGGCGGTCATCATCATCACGCACGACCTGGGCGTGGTCGCCGAACTGGCCGACGACATCCTGGTCATGTACGGCGGCAAGTGCGTCGAGTACGGACCCGCCGATGAGCTGTTCTGGCGCCCGGAGCATCCGTACGCCTGGGGTCTGCTGGGCTCGATGCCCCGGGTGGACCGGGACGTGCGCGACCGGCTGGTACCGATCAAGGGCAGCCCGCCCAGCCTGATCAACCTGCCCAGCGGCTGCGCGTTCCACCCGCGCTGCCCGTTCGCGGAGCGGGACGGCATCCCGTGCCGGACCCTGGTTCCGGAGCTGTCCGGGGACCAGCGGCACGTGGTCTCCTGCCACCTGCCGGCGTCGCAGCGACGCCGGATCTTCACCGACGACATCGCTCCGGCCTTGTAGGGAGTCACCAGTGAGCAACGGCGAGAATCTGCTTGAGGTGACCGGCCTGGAGAAGCACTTCCCGATCACCAAGGGTGCGATCATCCGGCGCAAGGTGGGGGCGGTGCACGCGGTCGACGGCATCGACTTCACCGTCCGGTCCGGCGAGACCCTGGGGCTGGTCGGCGAGTCCGGGTGTGGCAAGTCCACGACCGGCCGGCTGCTCAACCGCCTGCTGGAGCCGACCGGCGGCAAGGTGGTCTTCGAGGGCCGCGACATCACGCACCTGTCGGCCCGCGCGATGCGGCCGCTGCGGCGCGACGTACAAATGATCTTCCAGGACCCGTACTCGTCGCTCAATCCCCGGCACACCGTCGGCGCGATCGTGGGTTCGCCGCTGCGCATCCAGCAGGTACCGACGCCGCAGGGGCGCAGGCGGGCGGTTCAGGAGCTGCTGGAGCTGGTCGGGCTCAACCCGGAGCACTACAACCGGTACCCGCACGAGTTCTCCGGCGGCCAGCGCCAGCGGATCGGCATCGCCCGGGCGCTCGCGCTGCGGCCGAAGCTCATCATCGCGGACGAGCCGGTGTCCGCGCTGGACGTGTCGATCCAGGCCCAGGTGGTGAACCTGCTCGACGACCTCCAGAGCGAGCTGGGCCTGACCTATCTGGTCATCGCGCACGACCTGTCGGTGGTACGGCACATCTCCGACCGGGTCGCGGTGATGTACCTGGGGAAGATCGTCGAGGTGGCGGCGCGCAACGACCTGTACGCCAGTCCGCTGCACCCGTACACGCTGGCGCTGCTGTCGGCGGTGCCGGTGCCGGATCCGGCCCGGCGGGACAGCGCGCAGCGGGAGCGGATCCTGCTGGTCGGCGACGTACCCAGCCCGATCGATCCGCCGTCCGGCTGCCGGTTCCGTACCCGGTGCTGGAAGGCCCAGGAGATCTGCGCCACCCAGGAGCCCCCGCTGGCCGATACCGGGGCGGAGCACCGCGTGGCCTGCCATTTCCCGATCACGGAAGCGGAGCGGACCGGCCGGGGTGCCGAGGCCGCTCGCGAGGCCGCCCTGGCGGTCGCGGACACGGCCGCGGAGGAGTAGCCGCGCCGCCGCCCGGATCCACGAAAGGCGGGTTCCGGGCAGCGGGCAGCGGCGGAACTCAACCCTCGGGCCGGTCCAGCACGCCGAGCATCAGGCGATGGACCGGTTCGAGGTCGGCCGCGTCGCGCAGGTGGGCATGACCGCCCCGGACGACGTACCACTCGTCGGCGTCCTTGTACTGCACCCGCAGTGTCAGGCTCAGGTCGTCGGCCAGTTCGGTGCGCAGCGTGAGCTGGCCGGTGACGACGCCGACCTCCTCGGTCCACACCCCGCCGGGCGCCGCGGTGAAGTCGCCATCCCGATGTGAGCTCATGAGCACGTCCCCACCATGTCGGACAGGGCCGCCTTCTCGGCGGCGGTGACGGTCAGCTGCCAGTAGTGCTTGACGGCGATCCAGTCCGACGCGTACGGGCACCAGTAGTCCCGGCTCGGCGGCCGCCACTGCGACGGGTCCTGGTCGCCCTTGGACTCGTTCAACGACGACGTGACCGCCAGCAGTTGCGGGCGGGTCAGGTCGTTGGCGAACTCCTGCCGCCGCGCGGTGGTCCAGTTCTTCGCGCCCGACTTCCACGCGTTCGCCAGCGGCACCACGTGGTCGATCTGCAGCTTCTGCGGATCGCTGTAGGTCTTGCCGTCGTACGGGCTGGTCCAGTCCCCGGACGTGATCTTGCACGAGGACGTCGCGTGCACCCCGGAACCCTGGTGTTCGAGCACCACGTCCCGGGTGTCGCAGCCACCGCCCTGACTGATCCAGTGCGGGAACTTCTCCCGGCTGTAGCCCGACATGGTCAGGCCACCCGCCACGGTCAGTTCGGCCAACTGCTGGCCGATCGCGCTCGGTGCCGGCCCGGGTGACCCCCCGGTGCCGGTCCCACCCTGGTCCAGAACGCTCGGGTCGCATCCGACCAGGACGCCGAGCGCTAAAAGCGCGATGAGGGCACGGACGGTACGCATGTCCTCAGCTTGCGGGCCGATCGCCTGTCGCGCCACTCGGGCGGGCAGGATGGAGTCATGACTGACGGTTTGCGGCTCTCCTCCGGCCGGGGCCGGGGCGCCGTGTTCGCGTCGGTCGTGGCCTCGGGAATGGCCTTCCTCGACAACACCGTGGTCAACGTCGCGCTCCCGCACATCGGCCACGACCTGCACGCGGGCGTCGCCGGTCTGCAGTGGACGGTGAGCGCGTACACGCTCACGCTGGCCGCGCTCGTCCTGCTCGGCGGGGCGCTCGGGGACCGGTACGGGCGGCGCAGGGTCTTTCTGGTCGGTGTGGTCTGGTTCACTGTCGCGTCCGTCCTCTGTGGACTTTCCTTGAACGTGGGCATGCTCACCGCCGCGCGCGCACTCCAGGGCTGCGGCGCGGCGCTGCTCACGCCGGGGTCGCTGGCGCTGTTGCAGGCCTCGTTCTCCAGGCAGGACCGGGCCAGGGCGATCGGCGCGTGGTCCGGGCTGTCCGGCGTGGCGACCGCGATCGGGCCGTTTCTGGGTGGCTGGCTGATCGACACGCTGTCCTGGCGCTGGATCTTCTTCATCAACGTGCCGCTGGCGGTGCTCGCGATGATCGCGGCGCTGATCTGGGTACCGGAGAGCAGCAACCCGGGTGCCGGACGGTTCGACGTGACCGGGGCGGTGCTCGCCGCGGCCGGGCTGGCCGGCATCACGTACGCGCTGATCCAGCGCGGTACCGGAGCGGTACCGGCCGCCGTCGTCGGGGCCGTGGCGCTGGTCGCCTTCGTGGTGACCGAGCGGCGCCGGGGCGAGGCGGCGATGCTGCCGCCCCGGCTGTTCCGGTCCCGCCAGTTCAGCGCCATCAACCTGGTCACGTTCTTCGTCTACGCCGGCGTGTCCGGGATCACCTTCTTCCTCGTCGTCGAGTTGCAGGTGGCGGCCGGCTACTCGGCTCTGCAGGCCGGTGTCTCGATGCTGCCGATGACCCTGCTGCTGATGGTCGGCTCCTCCCGGGCCGGTGCCCTGGGGGCGAGGATCGGCCCCCGCTGGCCGCTGGCGGCCGGCACGATCTTCGCCGGGGCGGGGATCCTGCTGATGCTGCGCATCGGCCGGCACACCCGGTACCTGACCGATGTGCTGCCGCCGGCGATCCTGTTGGGGCTGGGCATGACGCTGGTGATCGCCCCGCTGACCGCCGCCATCCTGGCCTCGGCGCCCAGCGAGCAGGCCGGCACCGCCAGCGGCGTGAACAACGCCGTCGCCCGGTCCGGCGGCCTGCTCGCCGTCGCCGCCCTGCCGCTCGCGGTGGGTATCAGCGGCCAGCAGTACCAGCAGCCGGCCGCCCTGAACCACGGGTTCCACCTCGCGGTGCTGGGCTGTGCCGGCCTGTACGCGGCGGGTGCCCTGACCACGCTGGTACTCGTGAAAAGGGCACCCGATCCCGGCGGGGAGCCGGCGTCACAGCCGCCCCCGCGCGAACCGTCGGTCCCGCCCGTGTCGTCCGGGCGGGGCAGGCGGATCAGCCGCGGTTGACGGCGCTGGCCACCGCGCGCAGCGACGCGGTGACGATGTTCTCGTCCATGGCGACTCCCCACCGGGTCTCACCGTTGACGTCGCACTCCACATAGGCGGCCGCCTTGGCGTCGCCGCCGGAGGTCAGCGCGTGCTCGGCATAGTCGAGGACCCGCACCGAGACGTCCATGGTGGACAGTGCGTGGACGAACGCGTCGATGGGCCCGTTGCCGACCCCGGCCAACTCCCGCCGGACCCCGTCCACGACGACGGCGAGGTTGAGTTCGACCTTTCCGTCCACGGTGGACGTCGAGTACGTCGAGACGTCCACCCGGGGCGAGGCCGGGCGCAGGTAGGTCGCGAAGAAGATGTCCCACATCTGCTCCGGCGAGACCTCGCCGCCCTCGTCGTCGGTGTACCGCTGCACGACGCCGGAGAACTCGATCTGCAGCCGCCGGGGCAGTTCGAGCTGGTGCTCGGTCCGCATGATGTACGCGACGCCGCCCTTGCCGGACTGCGAGTTGACCCGGATCACGGCCTCGTACGTGCGCCCGACGTCCTTCGGGTCGATGGGCAGGTACGGCACGCCCCAGGTGAAGTCGTCGACCTCCACGCCGGCCTCGGCGGCGTCCCGGGCCAGCCAGTCCAGGCCCTTGTTGATGGCGTCCTGGTGCGAGCCCGAGAACGCGGTGTAAACGAGGTCCCCGGCGTACGGGTGCCGCTCGTGCACGGGCAACTGGTTGCAGTACTCGACGGTGCGCCGGATCTCGTCGATCTGCCGGAAGTCGATCTGCGGGTCGATGCCCTGGCTGAACAGGTTCAGCCCGAGCGTCACCAGGTCCACGTTGCCGGTGCGCTCACCGTTGCCGAACAGGCAGCCCTCGACCCGGTCGGCGCCGGCCAGCACGCCCAGTTCCGCGGCGGCCACCGCGCAGCCGCGGTCGTTGTGCGGGTGCAGGCTCAGCACGACCGACTCGCGCCGGGGCAGGTGCCGGTGCATCCACTCGATGGAGTCGGCGTAGACGTTCGGGGTGGCCATCTCGACGGTCGCCGGCAGGTTGATGATCAGCGGCCGGTCCGGGGTCGGGTCGATCACGTCGATGACCGCGGAACAGATCTCCAGCGCGTACTCCAGTTCGGTGCCGGTGTAGCTCTCCGGCGAGTACTCGTAGAAGATGTCCGTGTCCGGGGTGTGGATCTCCTGGTACTTCTTGCACAGCCGGGCCGCGCTGGTGGCGATGTCGGTGATCCCGTCCCGGTCCAGCCCGAAGACGACCCGGCGCTGGAGCACCGAGGTCGAGTTGTAGATGTGCACGATCGCCCGCTTGGCGCCGCGCAGCGACTCGAACGTCCGGTCGATCAGGTGTTCCCGGCACTGGGTCAGCACCTGGATGGTCACGTCGTCGGGGATCAGGTCCTGCTCGATGAGCTGCCGTACGAAGTCGAAGTCGGTCTGGCTGGCCGCCGGGAAACCGACCTCGATCTCCTTGTATCCCATCTCTACCAGCAGCGTGAACATCCGCCGCTTGCGCTCGGGGGACATCGGGTCGATCAGAGCCTGGTTGCCGTCGCGCAGGTCGACCGCGCACCAGCGCGGCGCGGTCTCGATGCGGCGGGACGGCCACTGCCGGTCCGGCAGGTCGACGGTGAACTGCTGGTGGTAGGCCTGGTAGCGGCCGAAGGGCATCACGCTGGCCTGTTGCCGGGCGATGGGATCGCCGCCGGTCACATCGTTGGCCATGGCGGATTTGCTGGCCGTGGCGGACTCGCTCGTAATCGTGTCGTCAGTCATGTCGGAAGCTCCAAAGCCGGAAGGAAGTGACCGGCCGGGTCCGCATGCTCAGGCGAGGACGCGTGCCGACTCCGCGACGGGGTGCCGGTCGGATGGAGCCCCGCCGCGGCACCGAAGAAGCAGTACCCGCGACATAACAGGGGACACTCTACGCCCCGGCCCCGTCGCCCATACCCGACTCCCGGGATCTGAGAAGCCCGACCGCCCCGGATGTCCTCACTGCTGGCCGGCCGCCGGTGACGCGGTCGGCGAGGGCGACGCTGTCGGTACGGGCTGGCCCGGCACGATGGGTGCCGGCAGCGCGACCGTGGGTGGCGCTGGGGTCGGCGCCCCGGTCAGCGTGAACGTGCCCATGGCCAGGGCGGCGGCGGTCAGGGTGCCGCCGGTGTCGTAGCAGTAGATCCCCGCGTCGACCGGGGGGGCCAGGGCCGCCGAGTTCGGTTCGATCGAGAAGCACTGCCCCTGGGCACCCTTCAGGGTCGCGTTGTTGACCGCGATGGCCTGGTCCCGGTCGGTGAGGATGGGCAGCCAGCTGGTGAACAGGTACTCCACCCGCGGATCGTTCTTCGGCGGCAGGGTTCCGGTGGGGTCCGCGACCCGTACGCAACCCGGGGTGGCGCCCGGCGTGGTGCCCAGTACGCACTGGTACAGCCCGGCCGGGGTGTCGGCGACCGCCACGTCGGCCGTGCCGCCCAACGCCCCGCCCGGCACCGTGACCAGCCAGGTGCCGTCGGCCGCCACGGTCACCGTGACCGTACGGGCCGGCCGGCCACGGCTGGTGAGCGTGTACGCCGCCACGTACCGCTTGTCCTGGGCCGTGGCGACCCGGGCGGCGAGCTGCCCCCAGGCGTCGGTGGGCCCGGTCGGCCCCGGGCTCGGGCTGGGGTCCGGTGGCGGAAGCCGGGTGGCGCAGCCGGCTGCCGATAGCACGCCGACCAGGACGATTACGGCGGTTCCGGTTCTCAGACGCACCGAGTCATTGTGGGTCACACAACGGCCGGATCGTGGGATCGACTCTCCAAGGTGGCGCGACCCGCCGGTACGCTTGATGTCGTCCCACTCGCGCCGCCGGCCTGACCAGGCCCGTCGCCACCCGCGACGGCCGCAGTGACCGGCGGCGTCGTCGCGATGAAAGAGGGGTCACTCGCGTGGCGCTCATGGTGCAGAAGTACGGCGGCTCGTCGGTGGCGGACGCCGAGCGCATCAAGCGGGTCGCCGAACGGATCGTGGCCAGCCGCAAGGCCGGCAACGACGTCGTCGTGATCGTCTCGGCGATGGGTGACACCACCGACGAACTGCTCGACCTCGCCCACCAGGTCAGCCCGCTGCCGCCCGGCCGGGAGCTGGACATGCTGCTCACCTCGGGCGAGCGCATCTCGATGGCGCTGCTGGCCATGGCGATCCACAACCTGGGGTATGAGGCGAGGTCGTACACGGGCTCGCAGGCCGGCGTGATCACGACCTCGGCGCACGGCCGGGCCCGGATCATCGACGTGACGCCGGGCCGGCTGCGGACCGCACTGGACGAGGGCGCCATCGCCATCGTCGCCGGCTTCCAGGGCGTGTCGCAGGACACGAAGGACATCACCACGCTGGGCCGGGGTGGCTCCGACACCACCGCGGTGGCGGTGGCGGCGGCCCTGCGCGCCGACTGCTGCGAGATCTACACCGACGTGGACGGCGTGTTCACCGCCGACCCGCGGATCGTGCCGAACGCTCGGCGGATCTCCCAGATCACCTACGAGGAGATGCTGGAACTGGCCGCCTGCGGCGCCAAGGTACTCATGCTTCGGTGCGTAGAGTATGCACGGCGTTACGGCATGCCGATCCACGTCCGCTCGTCGTATTCGAACAGGCCGGGGACGGTCGTCACCGGCTCGATGGAGGATCTTCCCGTGGAGCAAGCTCTGATCACCGGCGTCGCGCACGACCGCAGCGAGGCCAAGATCACTATTGTCGGGGTGCCGGACGAGCCGGGCGAGGCGGCCCATCTCTTCGAGACCGTCGCGCTGGCCGAAACGAACCTCGACATGATCGTGCAGAACGTGTCGACCGAGGGCACCGGCCGTACCGACATCTCCTTCACCCTGCCGAAGAGCGACGGCCCGGCGGCCATGGCGGCCCTCGGCAAGGTCCAGGAGAAGGTCGGCTTCAAGGGCTTGCTCTTTGATGATCACGTGGGCAAGGTTTCCCTCATCGGGGCCGGAATGCGCTCCCACCCCGGTGTCGCCGCGAAGTTCTTCGCCGCACTGGCCGAGGCCGGCGTCAACATCGAAATGATCTCCACGTCCGAGATCCGGGTGTCGGTGGTTTGCCGGGACACCGATCTGGACGCCGCCGTCGTCGCCGTACATGATGCATTTGACCTCGGCGGCGACGAGGAAGCTGTGGTCTACGCCGGTACCGGGAGGTAGAGAGACGTGAGCGACAGGGATTTGCCGAGCCTGGCCGTTGTCGGAGCGACCGGAGCGGTCGGCGCCGTGATGTGCGAACTGCTCTCCTCCCGCAAGAACATGTGGGGCGAGATCCGGCTGATCGCCTCCCCGCGCTCCGCCGGGAAGACCATCATGGTGCGCGGCGAGGAGTTGACCGTGCGGGCCCTGGCTCCCGAGGCGTTCGACGGCATCGATGTCGCGATGTTCGACGTTCCGGACGAGGTCTCCGTGGAGTGGGCTCCGATCGCGGCGTCCCGGGGCGCGGTCGCGGTGGACAACTCCGGCGCCTTCAGGATGGATCCCGACGTGCCGCTGGTGGTACCGGAGATCAACCCGGAGCAGGTGCGCAACCGGCCCAAGGGGATCATCGCCAACCCGAACTGCACCACGCTCGCGATGATCGTTGCGCTGGCCCCGCTGCACCACGAGTACGGGCTGCGTGAGCTGGTCGTCGCCTCGTACCAGGCGGTCTCCGGAGCCGGCAAGATCGGCATCGACACCCTGCTCGGCCAGATCGACAAGGTGGCCGGCGACCCCAACCTCGGCTCCCGGTCCGGCAACGTACGCCGGGCGGTCGGCGACGACCTCGGCCCGTTCCCGGCGCCGCTGGCGCTCAACGTGGTGCCGTGGGCCGGTTCGCTGAAGGACAACGGCTGGTCCTCGGAGGAGATGAAGGTCCGCAACGAGTCCCGCAAGATCCTCGGCCTGCCAGACCTCAAGGTCTCCGCCACGTGCGTCCGGGTCGCCGTGGTGACCGGGCACTCGGCCGCCATCCACGCGGTGTTCGCCACCGAGGTGGACGCCGAGGGTGCCCGGGAGGCGTTGCGCCACGCCCCGGGTGTGATCCTGGTCGACGACCCGGCCGCCGGGGAGTTCCCGATGCCGATCGACGCGGTCGGCACCGACCCGTCCTGGGTCGGCCGGATCCGCAAGTCGCTGGACGACCCGCGCGCACTGGACCTGTTCGTGACCGGGGACAACCTGCGCAAGGGCGCCGCGCTGAACACCGCGCAGATCGCCGAGGTACTCGCCGCGGAGTTCGTACCGGCGCGCTGACATTCACCCCTCCTTCCGCACACAGCGTGCGGCCACCGGATGGCCCAGGGCGATCCCCGGGGATTCCGGTGGCCGCGCGCCGGAAGGGTCGGTACGGCGAAGCGTTTCGCCACCATCGGCGCCGGCTCGCGATCCCGCCGGCTCGCAACTTCGCCGTCTCGGGCTTCGCCGTCGCGTTTCGGCGCCGCATTTTCGGCGTCGTTGCCCCGGAAACGACAAGTCCCCGCCGCACCGAAATGCGACGGGGACCCACGTTCGCTGATGTGCCGGTCGCCTCTCGGCGAGTGGCGCGACGCGGCTCCAGCCGAACGGTATTCCGCGAGGGCAATTAGGTGAGGCCCGGGGACACGGATCACACCAGCTGATGGGTACAACCGGGGTGGGGCTCCGGGCATTTCGTGAGCTGGACCACTGCCACCGAGCCAT
>DASXOA010000287.1:0-17911 GCA_036494675.1 Rugosimonospora sp. | reverse complement strand
CCGGACGGGCGTGCCGCATTCGACGTGACCCGCCGGACGGCTCGCCACGTTCGACGTGACCCTCCAGACGGCTTACCCACATCCGACATGACCCGCCGTACGGCTTGCCACATTCGACTTGGCCGCCGGACGGGCCTGCCGTATTCGACGCAACCTGACACAATCGGCGGTCGTTGACCCACACGTTCAGGACGGCCTTTCGTGTTCCCGGATCCGACCGCATCGTCACCACACCCCGACGCCACGCCCGCCGTGCCGCCACCGGCACCGCCGACGAATGCCGCACCGCATGCGGCGCCCCCGCCGGCCGCGCCGCAGGACCCCGCACCACCTGCGCCGCCACAGGGCGTAGCACAGGCGCCGCCGCAGGGCATGCCATCAACGCAGGCGCTGCCGACACAGCCGCTGCCGCCGCCGGGTTGGCCCCCGCCGGGTTGGTCCCCGCAGGGCACGCCACCGCAGGGCGCGTCACCGCAGGACACCCCGACACAGGGGGTGCCGCCCCAGGCCGCGCCCCCACCCACCTGGACTCCGCCGTCGGCGGGAGCACCCCAGGATTCGCCCGGTTGGGGTGCCCCGCCGCAGCAGCCGACGGGCTGGGGCCAGCAACCCGCCTGGGGCACGCCGCAACAGCCCGGTACGCCGCAACAACCCGGTTGGGGGCCGTACATTCCGCCGCCACCGCCGCCCTCGTCCAAGGGACTGGCCCGGGTCGGCAAGATCATTCTGCTCAGAGTCGGCGTCGCCGCCGTGGCCATCGCCGCCGCCGTGACCTTCGGCGTCCTGCACAGCCGGAACAGCGACGGCACCGGGGCGCAGTCCTATCCGACCAGCAGCCCGCCCGACGGCAACTCGGCCACGAGCACCGCACACGCCAACCCCAACGCGCCGTTCGACGACACGCCCGCCGCCAACTACCCGGAGGGCGCGGCCGGGATCACCATGCCCAAAGCCACCGCCGTCAGCGGCTTCACGACAGCCCAGGTCTCGGCAGCGCTGACCCAGGTGCGCAACGCCCTCGTCGCCGCGAGGTTGGACTCGAAGATGGTGGTCAACCGCGACCCCTCCGCGTTCCTCGCGCTGATCTCGGCCGGCGAGCGTGACGACCTGAAGACCGACTTCGGCTCCGACCAGTTCAGCACGTACGCGAGCCAAATCGCCCCCGGCCACACGTTGTCCCAGTTCGCGCCGAGGGTCCAGGGCCGCACCACGTTCCGGTCGACCACCAACAGCAACGGCGTACGCGAGATCCAGATCATCACCAACTACGTCTGGGTGTACGCGTTCAAGGAGCCGGCCGATGAGCCGGGCGACAACCTCGTGGTCATCCACGACGACGTGACCTGGGACGTGCCCAGCACCAAGGACGTCGAGAAGGGCGACCAGGGTCTGTGGATGGACGAGTCGGAGTCGTACGGGTCCAATGTGGACTGCGACGAGTTCGACAAGGGGCTGATCGCGCCCGGGCAGCCACAGCCCGACTTCACAGGCAGCGGCAGCTCGGAGGACCCGGACTCGATGTTCGATCCGAACCGCAGCCTGGACATCTCCAACACCTGCTGAGGCGGCTGAGCCCGACCGGTACCGGCCGCGTCAGCGGACGGTACCGGTCACCAGCCAGCGGTCGCTGCTCAGCCGGTAGAGCAGCAATGCCAACCGGATCACGATGAACAGGGTCAGGCCGGCCCACACCCCGCCCAGGCCCAGTCGCAGCCCGTACGCCAGCCAGATCATCGGCAGGAAGCCGCCCAGCGCCGCGACGATGGTCAGGTTGCGCAGGTACCCGACGTCCCCCGCGCCGATGAACACGCCGTCCAGCGCGAACACCACGCCGGCCAGCGGTTGCATGCCGGCGAACCATGGCCAGGCGCGCATGGCCTGGTGGTACACCTCCGGATCGGAGCTGAACAGCCGCGGCAGCACCGGCGCCCCGGCCAGGATGACCACCGCGAACGCCGTGCCGCAGACCAGGCCGATCAACGCGATCCGCCGCCCGAGCCAGCGCGCCTCGACGACCCGGCCCCCGCCCAGTGCGGCGCCGACGAGCGACTGGGCCGCGATCGCCACGGCGTCGAGCGCCAGCGCGCAGAAGTTCCACAGCTGCAACGCGATCTGGTGCGCGGCCACCGAGGCCGCGCCGAACCGGGCGGCCACCGCCGTCGCGGACAGGAAGCATGCCTGGAAGGCCAGCCCTCGTACCGCCAGGTCGCGTCCGAACCGCAACTGCGCGCGGATCATCGCCGGCTGTGGCCGCAGCGGTACCCGCTCGGCCACCAGGGCGCGGATGAACAGCGTGCCGGAGACGAGTTGCGCGGTCACGTTCGCGATCGCCGATCCGACGAGGCCGAATCGCAGCCCGTAGACGAGGATCGGGGACAGCACGGCGGACAGCAGGTTGGCGCCGAGCACGTAGCGCAGCGGGCGGCGGGTGTCCTGGACCCCGCGCATCCAGCCGTTGCCGGCCGTCGCGACCAGCAGGCCCGGCACGCCCAGCGCCGCGACGCGCAGCCAGGTCGTGGCGGCGTGCGCCACCTCGGGATTTCCGGCGAGGGTACCGGCGACCGGGCCGGCCACCAGTTGGGCGGCGACCAGGATGACCAGCCCCAGGGCGAGTGCCAGCCAGGAGGCCTGCACACCCTCCGAGATGGCGGAGGCGCGGGCTCCCGCCCCGAACTGGCGCGCGGAACGGCCGGTGGTGCCGTAGGCGATGACGGTGCCGAACCAGGCGGCGAAGGTGAGCACCACTCCGCCGACCGCGAGCGCCGCCAGCGGTACCCGGCCGAGATGCCCGACGACCGCGGTGTCGACCAGCAGGTACAGCGGCTCGGCGGCGAGGACGACCAGCGCCGGCACCGCGAGTTGAGCGATCCGACGCAGCGTCGAAGGGTCCGCCGTCGCCGTCACGCGCCCATGATGGCACGGCGACGGTAAGGACCGAAAGTGCTAGCGGGCGATACGGTTTACTGGCGGGTGTCCATGGAGGTCTGCAGGGCGCGGCGGGCCTGCTCGCGCTCGTCCTCGGACGGCTGCGGCTTGGTCTGCGGCTGCGATGGGGTCCGAGTCGCGGTCGACGTCGGCATGGTGACGGTCCTTCCGGGTGAAACAGCAATGACGCGAAACGTGCGCCGATCGAAGCGGCGCTGTTTCGTCGCGATCGCCCGCCACCCGGTCCGGGGTTTCCGGAAGGGGGCCGCCGGCGCTGGTGCGGGCCGGTAGACCCTGCTCATTCTCCGAACCAAGTTATCGTTCAGGTCCCACGAAATGCACATCGATCCCGAATTCTGGAACGCTCGTTAAGGTGACCATCGGTCAGGTTGGCGACACGAACCGGATTCACCTCGCGAACAGGTGCCACCCCAGCCACCACCAGTTCAACGACGCCCAGCAGCAGCACGGGGACCAGCCACCGCACCCTGTGCGCTGGCGCGGCGACCGTCCCGGGGAGCGCAGCCGGAGCCGGGTCGTAGCGGGGGCGAACACCCCCCATACCTCCGCGAGAGTGGTCCATCGTCCGATTGTTCACCCGCGGGGCGGGCCAGCGTCAGAGCGCGGCACGCACCAGGTCGACCACCTCGGTCAACGAGCCGTACCCGGTGAATCCCGCGGCCAGCCGGTGCCCGCCGCCGTTCAGCCCGACCGCCACCCGGGCCACGTCCACGGCACCCTTGCTGCGCAGTGACACCGACCACTCCTGCGCGCCGACCTGCTTGAAGACGCAGGTGACGTCCGCTTCCTCGGCGACCCGGACCGCGTCGATCAGGCCCTCCAACACGTGCCGGCGCTGGCCGTGCCGCTCCAGATCGTCCAGCGTCGCGTAGGACCACACCAGGCCGGCGCCGCCGGCCGCCGCCGGCTCCAGGCTCGCCCGGGCCAGCACGTCGCCGTAGAGCTTCATCGCCCCGAACGGCCGGCTGTCGAACAGCCGGCGGGAGATGTCCGCCGGCCTGATCCCGGTGGCCAGCAGCCGGGCGGCCAGTTCGTGGACGGACGGCGTGGTCAGGTCGAACTTGAACGATCCGGTATCGGTGGCCAGCGCGACGTACAGGCACTCCGCGATCCGGGCGTCGAGCGCCACCCCGAGCCGGGTCAACAGGGCGTCCGCCACCACCGAGGTGGCCGCCGCCGTGGGTTCCACGATCGGCACGTCGCCGAACCGCGAATTGGACGCGTGGTGGTCGAGCACGATGCTGGTACCCGCGGTCTCCAGCCGGCCCGCCAACTCCCCCAGCCGGCCCACGCTGGCCGCGTCGAAACAGATCAGCAGGTCCGGCGCCGCCGGCGCCTCGGCCGGATCGATGAGCAGTTCCAGCCCGGGCAGCTCGTCGAACGGTGGAACCAGCTCGTACGGCGCCGGGAACGTGGCCAGGGGCGCACGGCCGAGCTGGCGCAGACCCAGCCCGAAGCCGAGCATGCTGCCCAACGCGTCACCGTCCGGGTTGACGTGGCAGACCAGCAGGATGGTGCCGTCGGCCGGCAGCCCGCGGATGGCCTCGACCGCACCCGCCCACTCGTCCTCGGTGCTCGCGCGCAGCGGCGCCGCCGGTGCCGGCGCGGTCACCGGAAATCCTCGCCCGACGTCCCGGAGGCCGGCCGGCCGCCGGTACCGGATTCCGGCAGCCCGCCGGAGTCCGCGGGGTGACCGGAGCCCGCCTGCTCGGCGCCGGAGCCCGCCTGCTCGGCGGAGTCCGTTGCCTCGCCGGAGTCCGTTGGCTCGTCGGACTCGTCCGGCTCGTCCAGCCGGTACGGCTGCGGGTCGCCGGCGTACTCGGCGCTGGCTGCCAGCCGATCCACCTCGGCGTCGGACTCCCGGGCGACGGCCAGCAGCTCGTCGATGTGCTTGACGTGATCCTGCACGTTGTCCAGGACGAAGGTCAGGGTCGGCGAGTGCCGCAGCCCCAACGCCTTGCCGACGGTGCTGCGCAGCAGGCCCTTGGCGCTCTCCAGCGCCGCCCCGGTGGCCGCCTCCTCCTCCGGGTCGCCGAGCACGGTGTAGAAGACCGTGGCGTCACGCAGGTCGGCGGTGATCCGGGCGTCGGTGATCGTGATCATGCCCAGCCGAGGATCTTTAATCTGGGTACGCACGAGGGAGGCCACCAATTCCCTGACCCGCTCCGCATGCCGACGTACCCGTGCCGGATCCGTCATCTCACACCTCCGCTGGACTAGCCGCTGAACACTCAGACATTACCTAAGCCGACTCACTCGTCGTCACCGTGCAGGCGGCGCCGCACCGACAGCAGATCGATCTCCGGTCGCCCGGCGACCAGCCGCTCACAGGCGTCGAGAACCTCCCGGACGTGGTCCGTGTCGGCGGCGATGACGGCCACCCCGATCTCGGTCCGCCCATGCCGGTCCAATGCCCCGACTTCGGCTACGGACACCTCGAACTTCCGGAGTGCGGCGATGATCGGGCGGACATATGACCGTTTCGCCTTCAACGACCGCGAATCGCCGGGCAGCATGAGATCAAAAAGAGCGGTTCCGGTATACACGCTGAGTGAGGTTAGCGGGTCGCCGCGCGCAGCGCTGCCTGGTATCCCCCGCCGCGCCCAGGGCTGCGGCGACGGCCGGCCGGTCGCCCTCAGCCGAGCTGCGCGACGATCACCGGCTCCGGCTCACGGGGCAGCTCGGCCGCGCCCGAACCCCGCTGCGGCCTGGGCCTACGCCGGCCGGCGGAGCTGGAGCTGCCGCCCCGCCCCTGATAGATCATCAGACCGTTGACCGGGTCCGGTACCGCGTCCAGCGCCGCGGTCACGGCCGGCAACTGGCGGAAACCGGCCCAGACGTCGGAGTCCCGGAACGCGATCTCGAAGACGGTGCCCCAGGAGTGGCGCTCCCAGTTCCAGTCGACCGCGCCGTGGGTGACCGCGGCCTCGATGAGGGCGGCGCCGTGCGCGCGACGCCACAGCTCGGCCGAGAATTCGCCGTCCAGTACCTCGATCGACCACCAGTGCTCGGACATCGTCTTCCCCGATCTCCGTCCGGTTGACCGCGGTCCACGTCCCATGATCGCGGTACCCAGCCTGCCCGCCACGGCAGCCGACGATCTTCAGATATCGACGGGTGCCGAACGCACCTCAGACCGTAGCGCGGGTCACTTCCGGGCGACCAGTACGTCCCTCATGATGGCCTGATCGACCCGGTGCTCCAGATCGCCGTACCCGGGCCGGTCCAGTACCGTCAGCCCGTTGCCGGCCAGGATGTCCGCCACGTCCGAGCGGCTGGCCAGGTACGTGTTCCAGGCCAGGCCGATCGTGCCGCCGGGGCGCAGCAGCTGGGCCCAGACCGGTACGGCCGCGTGCAGCAGGTCGGCCACGCCCCGGCTGCGCCCACCCGTACCCGGGACGTGCGCCACCCCGTACGGCGCGTCGGCGACCAGGACGTCGGCGCACCCGGCCCGCAGGAACTCCCGGGCCCTCGTGGTGTCCGCGTTGAACACGGTCAGCCGCTGCTCGCCACCGATCGTCACCTCGAACCGCCGGGCCACCAGCTTGCGGTCCCGGCGCACCGGGTTGTTCTCGGCGTGATGCTTGATCCGCTTCCGTTTGAGCCAGGTACGCAGGAACGCCGAGTACGCGTCGACGTCCTTGCCGTCCACCTCGATGCCGATGCCGTGGTACCCGTACATGAGCGCCTGGTTGAGCGTGGTACCCCGGCCGCACAGCGGATCCAGCACGGTCAGCTGCCGCCCCAGCATGGCCGGACCCGCCTCGCTGCCCAGCAGGGCGGCGTTGAGCAGCAGCTTCGTGAACTGCTCGTTGGTCTTGCCGGCGTACTTCGGGATGGTGATCAGGTCGTCGTCGTACCGGTCGAGAGGATGCAGTTCGATGGGGCGCAGCAGATCGTCGCCGGCCAGCGAGAACAGCGCGTAGATCGAGGACAGGTTGGACAGGTACGCGATGTCGGCCTCGGTCAGCTCGGCATCGAACCCGACGTAGCGCACCCCGGCGAACCGCAGCTCCCGTACGCAGGTCGGCGGCGTGGACAGCAGCGGGGCGAAGATGGCCAGCTCTGCCTGGGTGAGGCGGATCGAGGCGTCCGCGTACACCCGGTTGGACGACGGCGCGATGAGCAGGGCGTACCTGGTCACAACATCCTCTCTCAGCTGCCAGAACGGTCAGACGGACAAGCCCGGACCCCAGCCGGGGTCCGGGCTTGTGTCAGGCCGGCGTCACGCGCGCGGCTTCTCCCGCATCTCGTACGTCTCGACGATGTCGCCCGTCTTGACGTCGTTGTAGTTGCCCAGGGTCAGGCCGCACTCGAAGCCCTCGCGGACCTCGGTCGCGTCGTCCTTGAACCGCTTGAGCGACGAGACGGTGAGGTTCTCCGCCACCACCTGACCGTCGCGCAGCAGCCGGGCCTTCGCGTTGCGCCGCATGATCCCGGACCGGACGATGCAGCCGGAGATGTTGCCGACCTTGGACGACCGGAAGATCTCGCGGATCTCCGCCGTGCCGAGCTCGACCTCCTCGTACTCCGGCTTGAGCATGCCCTTGAGCGCCGACTCCACCTCTTCGATGGCCTGGTAGATCACGGTGTAGTACCGGATCTCCACGCCCTCGCGCTCGGCGTAGTCGCGGACCTTGCCCTCGGCCCGCACGTTGAACCCGATGATGATCGCGTCCGACGCGCTGGCCAGGTTGACGTCGTCCTGGGTGACCGAACCGACACCCCGGTGGATGATCCGGAGCTGCACCTCGTCGGAGATCTCGATCTTGACGAGTGCGTCCTCCAGGGCCTCCACCGAACCGGAGACGTCGCCCTTGAGGATCAGGTTGAGCGTGGTCTTCTCGCCCTCCTTGATCCGGTCGAGCAGGTTCTCCAGGGTGACCCGACCGCCGCGGTTGGCGATCTGGGCGGCGCGGTCGCGGGCCTGCCGCTGCTCGGCGATCTGCCGGGCGGTACGGTCCTCGGCCACGGCCAGGAACGTGTCGCCGGCTCCGGGTACGGCGGTCAGGCCGAGCACCATCACCGGACGCGCCGGACCGGCCTCGGGCACCTGCTTGCCGTTCTCGTCGAGCATGGCCCGGACGCGGCCGTGCGCGTCACCGGCCACGATCGCGTCACCGACCCGCAGCGTGCCCTTCTGCACCAGTACCGTGGCGACCGGGCCGCGACCGCGGTCCAGGTGCGCCTCGATCGCGATGCCCTGCGCCTGCCCGTCGATCGGAGCCCGCAGGTCGAGCGCCGCGTCGGCGGTGAGCAGAACGGCTTCCAGCAACCCGTCGATGTTCAACCGGCTCTTCGCCGAGATGTTCACGAACATCGTGTCGCCGCCGTACTCCTCGGCGACCAGGCCGTACTCGGTGAGCTGCTGGCGTACCTTGTCGGGGTTCGCCTCCGGCTTGTCGATCTTGTTGACCGCCACCACGATCGGCACCTCGGCCGCCTTGGCGTGGTTGAGCGCCTCGATGGTCTGCGGCATGACGCCGTCGTCCGCCGCCACCACCAGCACCACGATGTCGGTGGCCTGGGCACCACGGGCACGCATGGCGGTGAACGCCTCGTGACCCGGGGTGTCGATGAACGTGATCGCCCGGTCCCGCTCGTCGTGCTCGACGTGGACCTGGTAGGCACCGATGTGCTGGGTGATGCCGCCGGCCTCGCCCTCGACCACGTTGCTCGACCGGATCGCGTCGAGCAGCTTGGTCTTGCCGTGGTCGACGTGGCCCATCACGGTCACCACCGGCGGTCGGGTGACCAGCCGGTCCTCGGCGACGTCCGCGTCGAGGTCGATGTCGAACCGGGCCAACAGCTCCCGGTCCTCCTCCTCCTTGGTAACGATCTGGACGTCGAAGCCCAGGTGCTCGCCGAGCAGCAGGATCGTCTCGTCGGTGCACGACTGGGTCGCGGTGACCATCTCGCCCAGGTTGAACATCTCCTGGACCAGCGAACCGGGGTTGGCGTTGATCCGCTCGGCGAAGTCGGACAGCGACGCGCCACGCGGCAGCCGGACAATCTGTCCCTGCCCACGCGGGGCACCCGAACTCATCGTCGGGGCGGACAGATTGTCAAACTCCTGCCTGCGCTGCTTCTTCGACTTGCGACCACGGGCCGGCTTGCCGCCGGGACGCCCGAAGGCACCCGCCGCGCCGCCGCCACGGCCACGGCCGCCCGGACCCGGACGACCCGCGCCAGCGGTACCCGTGCCGGCACCGGCACCAGCGCCGCCGCCACCACCGGGACCGCCGCGGTAGCCACCGCCACCGCCGCCACCACCACCGGGACCGCCGCGGTAGCCACCGCCACCGCCGCCACCACCACCGGGACCGCCGCGGTAGCCACCGCCACCGCCGCCGCCACCAGCGGGACGCCCGGCACCGGCGGGACCGCCACCCGGACGGCCTGGACGCTCACGGTCGGCAGGCCGACCGGGGCGCTGGCTGGGCATCTGCGACGGACTCGGCCGAGGCCCGCCCATCGAGGCGGGGTTGGGCCGAGGCGGCATCGATGCCGGGTTGGGCCGAGGCGCACCGGCCGGGCTCGGCCGCGCACCCCCGCTGATACCGAACGGGTTGTTGCCACCCGGCCGTGGGGGCCGGTTGCCACCGGGGCGGGGAGCGCCCGGTCCGCCATTGGGCGCGGCCGGCGCGCCGGCCGCCGGGCCACTCGGGCGCGGCGGTACGGCACCCGGTCCGGGCTTGGGCGCGGTCGTCGTGCCACCGTCGCCCGCCGGCCTCTGCCGGGCAGCCTGCTGGGCCTTGACGGCCGCCGCCTGCTCTGCCTTGAGTGCCGTGGCGCGGGCTTCCGCCGCCGCGACCTCGATGTCATGGGCACTCGCCGGCTTGACGACCGGCGGCGCGCTGGGAAGGGGGGTCGCCTTCTTCGCCGGCGGCGTGATCTTCCTCGGGGGAGCCGGCCTCGCCGAGATCCTGGGTTCGGCGACATCCGCCGCCGGTGCCGGCGTTGCCGCCGCCGCTGTGGACGGCGCTGGCGCGGCAGCCGGTACCGCACCGGAAGCCTCCAGGGACGCGCGCAGACGTCGCGCGACGGGAGCTTCCACGGTGCTCGACGCCGACTTGACGTACTCACCCATCTCTTGAAGCTTGGCCAGTACGGTCTTGCTTTCGACCCCGAGCTCCTTTGCCAGCTCGTGTACGCGGGCCTTACCTGCCACTGCACTCCTCACTCTGAGGCCGCGCGGGCAGGACCCGCGTCGACCTCACTCCCGCACTTGAAGCCTGGTCATTTCAGCGACTTCATCGTGTGCTCATGTCGGTCGTCCTACCTTGCTGGTCGGGCGGGGCGGCGCCCCGCCGTCGGGTTTTCCGAGAAGCTCCCACAACGCGCCGGCGTCGGTGACCCCGGCGACGCGCAACGCGCGCCCGAAGGCGCGACGCCGCTCCGCGAGCGCGAGACAGGCCGAATCGGGGTGCAGATGAGCTCCACGACCGGGCCTGACGCGTGTCGGATCGGGTTCGAGGACAGTGACGCCGTCCACGGACTCGGTCGCGACAACTCGCAACAACTCGGAGGTCGAGGCCCGCTCCCGGCAACCCACACAGGTCCGGACCGGCAGAAAAGCCCGGTCCGGCGGATTCGCCGGACGCGCGCCACGTACCACTCGTAAAGTCTACCCCGTCGGCTGTGCGGCGGCTCCGCCCGCCTCGACGGCGTGATCGGCAGCCGGCCGTGCGGCCATCCGGCTCGCATCAAGAACCTGATCTCCGGCCGGCTGCGCACCGACTCCGCCCGCCTCGACGACCTGGTTACCGGTGGTGCCCACCGGTTCGGTGTCCGGCCGGATGTCGATCCGCCACCCGGTCAACCGGGCGGCCAACCGGGCATTCTGCCCTTCCCTGCCGATCGCCAGCGAAAGCTGGTAGTCGGGCACGGTCACCCGGGCGGTACGGGCGGATGCGTCCACCACGTCGACCCGCAGCGCCTTGGCCGGGGACAGCGCGTTGCCGACGAAAGTCGCCGGATCGTCGGACCAGTCGATAATGTCGATCTTCTCGCCGTGCAGCTCGCTCATCACCGACCGCACCCGCTGGCCCATCGGGCCGATGCACGCGCCCTTGGCATTGACCCCGGGCTGGGTCGAGCGGACCGCGATCTTCGTACGGTGACCTGCCTCACGCGCGATCGCCGCGATCTCCACGGTGCCATCGGCGATCTCCGGCACCTCCAGCGCGAACAGCTTCTTGACCAGCCCCGGGTGCGACCGGGACAGGGTGATCTGCGGCCCGCGGAAGCCCTTGGCGACGTGGACCACGACCGCCTTGATCCGCAACCCGTGGTCGTAGGCCTCGCCCGGCACCTGCTCGGCGGCCGGCAGGACCGCCTCCAGCTTGCCGAGATCGATCGTGACGATGCCCTTCTCAGCCCGCGCCTCGTGCGCCTGGATCACGCCGGTGACCAGGTCGCCGTCCCGGCCGACGTACTCGCCGAAGTGCACCTCGTCGGTGGCCTCCCGCAGTCGCTGGAGGATCACCTGCTTGGCGGTCATCGCGGCGATCCGGCCGAAGTCGTGCGGTGTGTCGTCGTATTCCCGGACGATCGATCCATCGTCGGGATCCAGCTCCTGGGCGAAGACGGTGGCCGCGCCGGTCCGACGGTCGATCTCCACCCGCGCATGCGGGTTGGCGCCATCGGTGTGCCGGTACGCGGTCAGCAGCGCGGTCTCGATCGCCGCGAGAATCGTCTCGAACGGGATCTCCCGCTCGCGCTCCAGTGCACGGAGGGCTGCGAGGTCGATGTTCACTCCTCGTCCTCCTCTCGCTCCTCGTCAAAGTCGGCCAACTCGTCGTCCGGGTCGGGCGGCTCGTCGCCGACACCATCGTCGCCGATGTCGTCCAGCCGGCCGAACTCGATCTGTACCCGGCCCGGGCCCAGCACTCCGTAACCGAAGTCCTGCTCCCGCCCGTCAACGTCCACGGTGACCCGCTCCTCGTCGGCGGCGGTGATCCGGCCGGTCAGCTGCCGATCGTCCGCCCTGACCGCGACCAGCCGGCCGATGTTGCGCCGCCAGTGCCTGGGCAGGGTCAGCGGCCGGTCCACGCCGGGCGAGCTGACCTCCAGGACGTACTCGCCGCCGGTGAAGGCACCGCCGGCCTCCTCGGCACTGTCCAGCGCGGCGGAGATGCCCCTGGACAGGTCCGCGACCTCGTCCAGGCTCACGCCGCCGTCCCCGTCCACAATGATCCGCAGCAGGTGCCGCCGGCCGGCCCGGGAGACGGTCAGGTCCTCCAGGTCGTACCCGGCGGACTCGACCACCGGTCCGATCACGGTACGCAGCCGGGCCCGGTGCGCGGCCAGATCGCTGCCGCCCGGCCTGGTGGCGGGCCGCCCGGCCGAGTCGGCCGGCCTGGACCCCCGGCCGGATGCCCCCACGGCGCGACCGCCGGACCGTCCGGAGGCGCGGTTACGCTGAACCACCCCACACCTCCCGATCCTCGCTAAACAGACACGCCGACACGCCGCTCAGCCGGGTCTACCCGGCGGCGGCTGCGCTGAGCGTAACGCGCGGTAACCCGGGATGGGCCGGCGCCGCTCCGGAACGTACCGGGCGATCCCGGCGACTGCCTATTCGCGCCGATGGTGTTCACCTATTACGCTGCGGCGGATACGGGGCGAGACGGTGCGGCGGGGGGCGGACAGATGACCCGAAACGGTCGGTCCCGCAGGGCCGTCCTGGGTGCCGTGGTCGGTGGCGTGGCGCTCGCCGGCCCGGTCGGCTGCGGGTGGTTGAGCCGGAAAGGTGAGGCCTCGTCGAAACCGAGCCCGCTGGCGCCGACGCTGGCCGGCACGCTCGCGTTGATCGACAGGTACACCGCCACGATCGCGGCCCAGCCGACGCTGGCCGACAAGCTCAATCCCCTGCTGAACGACCATCGCGCGCACGTCACCGCGCTGCGCGCGGCCATGGGCGCGGCGGCATCGACCGGGCCCGCTCCGGGCAGCCCCAGCCCCACCGCCGCCGTGCCGGACGATCCCGCCGGTGCGCTGGCCGCCGTCCACGCCGCCGAACAGGCCGCCCGGGACGCCGCGGTCAGCAACTGCCTCGCCGCCGCGCCCCGGTACGCGTCGCTGCTGGGTTCGATCGCCGCGTGCCGCGCCTGCCACCTGGAGGTACTGGCGTGACCAGCCTGGCCGACGCGCTGGCCGGCGAGCATGCGGCGATCTACGGGTACGGGGTGCTCGGCGCCCACCTCACCGGCGCGGCACTGAACCAGGCCAAACAGGCCGAGGCGGCGCACCGGACCCGGCGGGACACGCTGTTCGTCGACCTGGCCGGCGCGAACCAGCCGGCGCCGGCCGCGGCACCGGCGTACGCCCTGCCGTTCCCGGTCACCGACCGGACCACGGCGGTCAGCCTGGCGACCCAGATCGAGGAGCGTACCGGCGCGGTCTGGCGGACCGTCCTACCCGACGTCACCGGGGAGCACCGCCGGCTCGCGCTGGACGCGCTGACCGACTGCGCGCTGCGGGCGGCCCGCTGGCGGCGGACCGCGGGCCAGGTCCCGGGCACGGTCGCGCTGCCCTGATCCGGCCGGGTCCCGACCCGGCCCCGACCCGGCCGCGTTCGGACCCGGCCGGCTCCCAGCCGTTCGATCGGATCGAGCCGGCCCAGGTCCGGCCGCGTTCCATCGCCCCGGTACCGCCCCGGCGGGGGCACAATGGCGGCGTGCCGACGAACCCGGACCCAGCCAACCCGCGCTGGGCCCTCGCCGAGCAGGTCACCGACGCCGTGCGCCGGCGGTTCTCGGCCGACATCCTGGCCGTCGGGGTGCACGGCGCGGTGGCCCACGGCGACGACACCGAGGACAGCGACCTCGACCTGGTGGTGGTCACCGAGGGCCCCGGGACCGGGCCGCGGCCGGCCACCCGGCGGGTCAACGGGAGCATCGTCGACCTCGGCGTGATCAGTGCCCGGGAGTACCTGGCGCACGCCCGTACCCTCTCGACGGCCTGGCCGCTCGCCGCCGACCAGTACCTGACCACGAAGCCGACCTACGACCCCGGAGACTGGTATCCGACACTTCGCGACACCCACCTGACCCGGCTCGCCGAGGCGGGCGCATGGGAGTTCACCGCGCTGGCCGTGCAGGCCTGGTACCGGGCGTGTTCAGCGATCTGCCGGGCCCGGCAGCTGGCCGGCTGGTACGAGGTGGACGCGGGGCTTGTCGCCCTCTCCGACGCCCGGGTCAACGCCGCCATGGTCGAGGGGTTGCTGAGCCGAACGTACTTCCGGGACGACGCGGACGCGGCCCGCCGTACCGGGGTCGCCGGGCTGGGCCTGCCCGATCTCGGTGACCGGCTCGTCGCCCAGGCCGACACGCTGGCCCGGCGCGGCCGGCCGGTGGACGGTACGGTCGCGGACCTGTTCGGGTAGCCCGTCCCGGCCCGGTGCGCACCGCCGCCGGGCGTCAACCGATGCCGCTGACCCCGATCGCCCGGCCGATTCCGAAGGTCGCGGCGGCCGCCGCCAGGCCGAGTACCAGCTGGCGCAGCCCACTCAGGTACCACTTGCGGCTGGTGAATCGGGCGGTCAGCGCGCCCGCCACGAACAGCCCCACCCCGCCCACGGCCAGCGCCAGCCACAGTCGGGAGGCACCCGCGAGGTACGGCAGCAGCGGCACCAGCGCCCCGCCGGAGAAGCACAGGAACGAGGAGAACGCGGCCACCCACGGGCTGGGCTGCTCGGCCGGGTTGACCCCGAGCTCCTCCTGGGCGTGCAGGCGCAACGCCTCGTCCGGGTTCCTGCCGACCGCGACGGCCACCTGGCGGGCCAGGTCCGGCGGCAGGCCGCGCTCGATCCACATCCCGGCCAACTCCTCGGCCTCGGCCTCCGGATTGTGTTCCAGCTCTCGCCGCTCCTTGGCCAGCTCGAACGCGACCTGGTCGTTCTGGGTGCGCACGCTGGTGTACTCGCCGAGGCCCATGGAGATGGCCCCCGCGACCAGCCCGGCGAACCCGGTGAGGGTCACGTTGTGCGCGGACACGCCGCCGCCCCCGACGCCGGCGATCAGGGCGATGTTGGTGACGAGTCCGTCCATCGCGCCGAACACGGCCGGACGCAGCCAGCCGCCGGAGACGTCGGCGTGGTGGTGGTCGATCTCCGCGGCCGGGGGCGTTTCGTGGGCGTGCGGCAACGGTTGGAAGGGGTCGGTCATGCTGCGGTCGCCAGCGGCGTGGAGGGACGAGACGCCGCGGTCAAGCGACCGCTTCCAGGCGGCACAGCGGTCGCCAGCGGCGTCGAGGGACGAGACGCCGCGGTCAAGCGACCGCTCCGGGGCGGCACCGCGGTCGAGCGACCGCCGTGGGACGGGGTCATGGCAGGGTGAGGATGTCGGCGCCGTCCTCGGTGACCACGAGGGTGTGCTCGAACTGGGCGGTCCACCGGCGGTCCTGGGTCACCACGGTCCAGCCATCGGACCACATCTCGTACTCGTGGGTACCGAGAGTGATCATCGGTTCGATGGTGAAGGTCATGCCGACTTCCATGATCGTGGCCAGTGCCGGGTTGTCGTAGTGCGGGACGTAGAGCCCGCTGTGGAACGCCTCCCCGATCCCGTGGCCGGTGAAGTCGCGCACCACACCGTAACCGAACCGCTTGGCGTACGCCTCGATGACACGGCCGATCACGTTGATCGGCCGGCCCGGCGCCACCGCCTTGATCGCGCGCATCATCGCCTCGTGGGTGCGCTCGACCAGCAGCCGCGCCTCCTCGCTGACCTCGCCGACGCAGAAC
Source organism: Rugosimonospora sp. (assembly GCA_036494675.1). Taxonomy (GTDB): domain Bacteria; phylum Actinomycetota; class Actinomycetes; order Mycobacteriales; family Micromonosporaceae; genus Rugosimonospora. Next base: position 2,217 of record DASXOA010000287.1, on the reverse strand, counting down.
GTGGCGTCGGTGTCGCCGTGCACCCCGTCCAGGTACGCGGTGACGTCGACGTTGATGATGTCGCCGTCCTCGATCACCGTCGAGTCCGGTATGCCGTGGCAGATCACCTCGTTCAGCGAGGTGCAGCAGGACTTCGGGAAGCCGCGGTAGCCGAGGGTGGACGGGTAGGCGCCGTGGTCGCAGAGGAACTCGTGCACCACCCGGTCGATCTCGTCGGTGGTCACGCCCGGCTTGCAGTGCTCACCGGCCAGCGCGGTGGCCCGCGCGGCCAGCCGCCCGGCGATCCGCATCTTCTCGATCGTCTCGGGCCGCTGCACATGCGAACCCGTGTAGGGCCGGGGCCGCTTCTTCCCGACGTACTCGGGGCGGGGGATGGTGGAAGGTACCTGCCGCCAGGGGGCGATCGTGCCAGGGGTGAGCGCAGCGCGGACGTCCATGGCCCCAGCCTATCCAGCGGGTGCGGCGGAACGCCGGGCGATCTGTCCGGCCGGTACCGGCTCGTCCGGAGCGACCGGATCGAGAGCGGGCAGCCCGTCCACGCTGGTCGAGTTCTTCTTTGCCTGGTATGCCCGGATCTGCTCCGGCGTCTTGCGTTCCCAGTACCGCGGTAGCAGGTCACGGTCGCCTTCGAAGGTCATCAACGGCACCGAGTACCCGCACGAGTCGCTGACCCGGCTCACCTCGACCTCGATGATGGTGCGCAGCCCGGGATGCGGCGCCGCACCGCCGAACGCGTCCAGCAGGGCGGCGAAGGCCGGTTCGCCCGGCACACGCACCCGGCCGTGGCCGTGCAGCCGGACGATGTTGGGCGGCCCCTCGAAGGCGCAGAACATCAGCACGATGCGGCCGTTGTCCCGCAGGTGCGCGGCGGTCTCCGCGCCGCTGCCGCCGTAGTCGAGGTACGCCACCCGATGCGGGCCGAGCACCAGGAGGCTGCCGGCCAGGCCCTTGGGTGACACGTTGACGTGACCGTCCACATCGGACGGTGCGGTACCCACGAAGAACACGGGCTGGGCCAGGATGAAGGCGCGCAGGCGTTCATCGATCTCTGGATGCAGCTTCACCCCTCCAGCATCCACCCCGTCGCAAGCCGGATCACGATCCGGGCACGTCGTCGACGTCCAGAACGATCCGCCGGCTGGGTGGTCACCGCCACCCATGCCCCGATCTTCCCAGCGACGTTCAGACCCGGAGTGTGATCCTGGCCGCCTCGACGAACGCGTCGAACAGCCGCGGGTCGGTCAACTCCTCGGGGTGCCACTGCACACCGAGGACGAACCGCCGCGCCGGATCCTCCACCGCCTCGATCACGCCGTCGTCGGCGCGAGCGCTCACCGACAGTGTGCCGGGGTTCACCACCGCCTGGTGATGGTAGGAGTTGACGTGCGGGGCCGGGCCGAGGATCGCGCACAGCCGCGACCCCTCCACGACCGTCAGCGGGTGGTCGCCGTACCGGCCGGGTGCCGGCTGGTGCCGCTCGTGCCCGCAGGTCTCGGGCAGGTGCTGGTTCAGCGACCCGCCGGCCGCGACGGCGAGCAGTTGCATGCCCCGGCACACGCCGAGTACCGGGAGGTCGGCGCGCAGCGCCGCGCCGAGCAGCGCCAGTTCCCCCGCGTCGCGGTCCGGCCGGCCGACCGTGCGCGGGTGCGGGGGCGCGGCGTACCGCTCCGGGCCGACGTCCGCGCCACCGGCCAGCAGCAGCCCGTCCAACCGCCCGAGCAGGTCGGCGTCCAGGTCGTCGGGGGGCAGCATGACCGCCCGCGCCCCGGCCGCGGTGACGTGCCGCACATAGCTGTACGGGACGAGGGCCGCCCGGGTGTGCCACACCCCCCAGGCCGCGTCCTCGACGTAGCAGGTGATCCCGATCACGGGCCTCCCGATCACGGGCCGCGGGTTCGGGCTCACAGCGGCGTCACGTACGCGCCGGTGATGCCGCCGTCCACCACGAACGTGTTGGCGGTCATGAACGAGGAGTCGTCGCTAGCCAGGAACGCGACCGCCGCGGCGATCTCCTCGGGCTCGCCGAACCGGCCCATCGGCACGTGCACCAGGCGCCGCGCGGCGCGCTCCGGGTCCTTCGCGAACAACTCCTTGAGCAGCGGGGTGTTCACCGGTCCGGGGCACAGCGCATTGACTCGCACCCCCTGGCGGGCGAACTGCACACCCAGTTCGCGCGTCATCGCCAGCACCCCGCCCTTGCTGGCGGTGTAGGAGATC
>DASXOA010000286.1:0-6792 GCA_036494675.1 Rugosimonospora sp. | reverse complement strand
GTTGCCGTTGGTGTCGATGAACACGACCTGGCTGCCGTCGGCGTTGACGGAGATGGGGGAGTCTGCTCGGGCGGTGCCGCCGATTGCTGCGGGGCCGTGCCAGCCGTCGGAAAGGCCCCAGTCGTGGACTACCTGACCGTTCGGGGCGATGAAGAACACATCATTACCAGCCGCGGTGATCGCCACCCCGTTACGCGATGCTGACGCGACCATGTTGACGTAGTGGATGGCGGTGAACGCGTTCCAGTCGCTTGAGTTCAAGTCGATGGTCTCCGCGATGGTGCCGACGCCGAAGGTGCTCTCCTCGTAGATGTTCGCGTACCGGTGCTGACCGGCGTCGGAGGCGCTCCAACCAACGAACAGCACGATGTGGTGGTGCAGGCCGTCGGCCGGATTGCCCGAAGCGTCGTAGACGAGCGCGTCGCCCGGCACCATGGCGGTGCGGCTGGTCGCCCGGAAGCGGGAGTCGCCACCGTTGTACTTCGGGTTGAATTCCGTTGTGATCAGCGAGGAGGTCAGTTCCCACGCCATCGAGATGAAGCCGGAGCAGTCTTCGCGGTAGTACCCGCCCGGGAGGTTGGCGCAGTTCTGCGTGTACGGTACGTTTTCATCCACCCAGACCTTGGCGCGTGCCAGCACTGTGGCCTGCGCGACCTGTCCGCCGGACTGTCCGCTGGAGTCGCAGCTGCTCGCGGGGTGGATGAGCCGTGGCGTGGCTGGTGCCGCGAACGACGCTGTCGCGGGTGCGACGATCGCCGCGGCGACGAGTACTGCGGCGGGCAGGACGCCCAGCCATCGGCGGCGACGGTGGGACGTCCACCGTGGATAGAGGTGCAATGTTCCATCCCCTTTGTGCGCAGAGGCTCCGACTCGTGACGGAGCGATAACGTTGTACCGCTCCGGAGTCGACGGGTGACACCGACTCGGACGATGTCGGACGGCCTCGGACAGGCTGCGGGGCGGCGCGCGGGGTCACCGTCCGCTGCGTGTTGCGGGATTCCGCGGCCTGGCTCAACGCCGCGCCTCACCTCATGCGCGGCGCCCTCGCACCCGCGCTCGCCTGCGATCAGGAGGTCGCCCTGGCGGCCGCGGGCCGCCCCGGCTCACAAATCACCGAACGGGCGGGTCAGGCGAACAGCGGGAGGGCGGTGAGCGCCGTCGCGTCCAGCAGCCGCCGCGTCGGCGCGGCCTCCGGTACCGCGAGTTTGTCAAGCAGGTCCCGGGCGGTGTCCCATTCGCGCCGGGCCGCTGCCGCGTCTGTCTCCTGGAACAGCGCGTGCCCCAGGACGCAGCGCGCCGTGACCTCGGCGAGCCGGGCGCCCGACGCGAGGTGCATCTCTACCGCCTGGCGCGCGCCGGCCAGCGCGTCCGCCACCTTGCCCAGGCTCAGGTCGCAAGCGGCGAGCAGACCGAGCGCCTCGGCCTGGACGTGCCGGTTGTCCGCCGCCTGACCTGCCTCCAGCGCGCGCCGGGCCGCGTCCCGGGCCGGGCGGAACAGGTGGTCGGCGGGGGGCTGCGCATCGACCGCCGCGCGGTAGGCGTCCCGGGTCACGCCGACCAGGATGTCCGCCTCGGTCATCGGGTCAGCCGCCTCGCGGGCCCGGCGTACGGCGCGGGTGCGGTATGCCCGCGCGTCGGCGTGCCCCAACCGGCCCGCCGTCGTGGCCACCGCGTCCAGCGCCACCGCCTCGACGTACGGGATGCCGACGTCCGCCGCCCGCGCCAGGGCCGCCGTGGCCAGCCGGTGCGCCTGCTCCGGGGTACCCGCCTGGTCGTGCGCATGTGCCCCATTGACCAGGCCGATCGTCTCGCACAGGCCATCGCCGATCTCCCGGGCGATGGCGACCGCCTCCTCTGCGCAGGCCACCGCCCGACCGATGTCGCCCAGGACGAGGCAGATGTGCGCGAGGTTGGCCAGCCCCAGCCCGAGCGAGCCGCGGCTGCCCGCCTCGCGCTGCAGCGCCAGCGACTCCTCCACGTAGGCAGCGGCATCGGCGAACTCGCCGGCCCGGTTCGCGATGAAGGCGAGGTTGCCGAGCGTTGACGCCTGGCCAACCCGGTCGCCCTCGGCACGGTAGATCGCCAGGGCCGCCTCCGCGTACCGCCGCGCTTCGTCTGGCCGGCCCGCGTCCGCCGCGCAGGTCGACAGGCCGCGCAGCGCCGCTGCCTCCGGCCGGCGCTCGCCGGCCGCGGCGAACGGCACCCGCGCGCGGCCGAAGTCCTTGGCGGCGGCCGCCTTTTGCCCCCCGCGCCACAGCAACCATGCCCGCCGCAGGTACGTCGCGCCCTCGGCCCGCAGGTCGCCGTGCCGCCGGGCCGCGGCGAGGGCGGCGTCGGTCGCCGTGAGCAGGGCGGACACGTCCCGGCGCCGGAACAGCAGGCCGGAAGTCAGGTCGATGAGGGCCCAGGCGTACTGGCCCGTTCCGTGCCGCGCGTCGTACTCGATGACGGCCACCACGTTGTGGTGCTCGGCTGCCAGCCACGCCGCCGCCTCGTCGTCGCCCGGCTCCCAGGACGAGCGCCGGTCGTCGGCCACCCACAGCCGTTCCCGCTTGTCCAGCTGGGCCGACACGGCCAGCGCCTGGTCCAGATACCAGTCGAGCAGCCGCCGGCGGGCCGCGTCCCGGTCGGCTGCACCGTCGGACGCGTTGGCCAGCCGGGCCGCGTAGTCGCGCAGCAAGTCGTGCAGCCGGTACCGGCCGGACCGGCCCGGCTCCACCAGGTGCGCCTCGGCGAGGATGCGCAGCAGGTCGTTAGCCGGCTCCGGATCGAGGCCGGCGAGTAACGACGCGACCTCAACGCCGGCGTCGGGTCCCGGGTGCAGGCCCAGCCGCCGGAACAGGAACCGGGCCGGCTCGGGCAGCCCCCGGTAGGACAGCTCGAAGGCGGTCTCGACCGCGGACGGCCGGACCAGGCCCTCGAGAGCGGTGAGCCGGTCGCCGAGGGCGATCCGGTCCACGAGGTCGGCGAAGCGGCGGTCCGGCGCACCGGCCACCACCGCCCCGGCGAGCCGCAGCGCAAGCGGCAGATGGCCGCACGCGGCGGCGACCGCGACGGCGGCCTGCGGCTCCGTCTCGATTCGCTGCGCCCCGGCGACCTGGCCCAGCAGCGCGACCGAGCTGTCGGCGGGCAGCACGTCCAACGCGATGCCCTCGGCTCCGTCGTGGACGATCAGGTCAGCGAGGTAGTGCCGGCTCGTCACCACCATCGCGCAGCCGGGCGAGCCGGGCAGCAGCGGGCGTACCTGGTCCGCGCTGACCGCGTCGTCGAGCACGATGAGCAGCCGCCGCCCCGCCACCGAGGTACGCCACAGGTTCGCCCCCTCGTCCGGGTCGTCGGCGCCGGCCGGTACCCACGGCACGTCGAGCGAGCCGAGCAGCCGGCCGAGGGCCTCCGCCGCAGATATCGGCCCGAGTGCCGGGTGATGGCCGCGCAGATTGAGGAACAGCTGGCCGTCGGGGTACCGGTCCGCCGCGGAATGGGCCCAGTGCACCGCCAGCGCGGTCTTCCCGACCCCTGGCGCCCCGTGGACCAGGGCGACACCGCGGTCGTCCAGCCAGGCCAGCTCGGCCTCGCGGCTGGCGAAGCCCGGGACGTCGCGCGGCAGCTGGGCCGGTACCGGGACGGCCGGCGGCAGCGGACCGGCCGTGTCCGCACCGGTGCTGCCAGAAGCCTGCTGGCTCATTTCCGCCCAGCGGTGGCGCCACGGTTCCGGATCTACCCCGCACCCACGGACGATCGCGAGGACCGTCGCCAGCCGGGGTACCCGCCGTCCGGCCAACGCATCGCTGAGGGTGCTGCGCGGGACCCCGCTCACCCTGACCAGGTCTCGCAGGCTGAGGCCGGCGTTGAGCCGCAGCGCCTCGAGGTCGGCCGCGAAGTCCGGATTCGGCATTGTGACCTCCCCGCGGATCCGCCGGAGATTCGACGCCGGCGCATGCCGATCGAGCGATGCGACGTTACCAGACCGGTCGTAGGGTTGACCGGGCGAATCCGTGTGAGGCCAGGCCACCGGGCGGGTCGGCCCACCCCGTGGCGCCCGTCTGCCAGCCGTCCGAGCGGTGGAGGGACTGCACCGGTGGGTCGGGCTGTGGGCCAACTTTCTGCCTGCCGGCTAGCGGACCGAGGCGGTCCGGACCGGGCCACCGAGTGGGGCGTTGTCGCGAGGTGTTCAGCCCGCAATTGATATCGGGCAAGATCCGGGCCATCCGGACGGCTAATGATCTTCGTGATCATTTCACCGCCGAAAGGTGACCACTGATGAATGAAGAACCCTGCCAGCACGGCCACGGCCTGGGCCGTCGGCGCCTGCTGGGGATGGCCAGCGGATCCGCGGCCACGATCGGACTGGCGTCCCTGCTCGGCGCGGCGCCAGCGGTCGCCGGCCCGGGCACAACAGCGGCCACCGCGCCCGGCGGCCGGCCTGGCGGGCCTGACAAGGCGCTGCGCTTCGCCGTCGTCACGGACACGCACATCAACCTGACCAATACCAGGTCCACCACTTGGCTGGGCCAGATCTACGCCGCCCTCGCCACCCGCGAGCCCGACTTCGTGCTGCACTGCGGGGACATCGCCGACACCGGCCAGCCCGATGAGTACGACCAGTACGCGCAGATCCTGCCGGACGCGCTGCGCGGCAAGATCCACTACTCGCCCGGCAACCACGACACCCGCTGGGACCCCACCGCCAAGGAGCTCTACCGCGCCCACTTCGGCCCGGCGCCGTACTCCTTCGACGCGGGCGGCGTTCACATCGTGGGCTTCGACCCCTCCGAAGTCCTGCAGGAGCCCGGCCACTACGGTCCCGGCGGGTTCGCCTGGCTGGAGGCCGACCTGCGCCGGCTGGCCCCCGGCACCCCGGCCGTGCTGTTTCAGCACTTCCCCTTCGGCAACTCGTTCTACTACGTCGACGACCAGCCGGCCGTGCTTGACCACTTCGCCGGATACAACCTGCGCGGCATCTTCTCCGGCCACATCCACCGCGAGGACATCAGTCACTTCAACGGCCTGACCCAGGTGTCGATGAACGCGGTCCTCAACGCCCCGGTCTACTACTGGGTGGAGAAGTCGACGGACGGCAGCGGCACGCCGGTACTGCAGGTCAGCCGGGTGACCGTGGGGGCGGACGGAACACAGACCGAAGCGCCGCTTGCCACCATGCCGCTGGCCGGACCGGGCCAGGGGCGGGCGCAGCGGCCCCGGCAGGTGTCCCTGGGACGGGTCTCCGCGGGTATCCTGCCGGTGACCGTACGGCTGGCCCCGGAAGCGGGCTCCCCGCAGGTGGGCGTGCAGCCGTACCCTCAGGCGGTGTTCGGCGGCAGCAGTGCACCCGCGTACCAGTCACTGACCGCCGACGGTGACCGCTTCACCGGAGCGGTCGACGTCTCGGCGCTCGCGCCCGGCCAGCAGCGGCTGCAGGTGCGCGTGCAGGCGGCCGACGGCACCTGGTGGGAGCAGGCGAACCTGTTCACCGTGCCGGGCGGCGCACAGGACCCGCAGCAGCGCTGGCAGTACAACCTGCCCGGCTCCGTGCAGGGCGGGATCGCGCTCGCCGTCGACGCCAAGCCCGGCCGCGGCAGCGCCCACCAGGACAGCGCGCTGCTCGTCGCCGGGTCCAGCGGCGGCGAGGTGGTCGCGCTGCGCCCCGACGGCACCCGGGTGTGGCGGACGCAGACCGGCCCGGTGTACCGGCAGCCGGGAGTGGACGCCGCGGCCGACACGGTCTTCGTGCCCTCCGCCGACCACCATCTGTACGCGCTGGACGCCCGCACCGGTCACCGCCGCTGGCATTTCGACGCCGGTGCGCCGGTGCTCAGCGCGCCGCAGGTGGCCCAGCTGGACGGGCAGGAGCGGGTGGTGTTCTCGGCCGGCCAGGGACTGTTCGCGCTCGACGCGGCGACCGGCCACGAGCTGTGGTCGGTGCCCGACTCCAGCTTTTCGTCCGGACGGCCGGCCTGCGACGGCGAGCGGGTCTACACGGCCGGCTCGGACGGGTACGCCCGGGCCTATGACGCGCGCACCGGCCAACAGCTGTGGGTGTACCAGATGGTGACTGGGGACGAGCACCACCTGGACCTCTACAGCGGGTGGGACGCGGTGCTGGCCGTCGGCGGCGGGCTGGTGGTCGTGGCCACCGTGTCCAACGCGACCGCATTGGACGCCGCCACCGGCGCGAAGCGTTGGACGGTGTCGGGCAGCACGATGTACGCGCCCGCGCTGATCCTGGACGACGCCACCTGCCTGCTGACCACCGAGTGGGGTGTCGTCACCCTGGTCGACCTGGCGACCGGCGCCACCATCTGGCAGAACAACCTCGCGCTGCGCGTGTTCAACGCCGGAGCTGTGGTCAACGGTGACACCGTCTGGGTGCTGACCGTGGACGGCAAGCTCATCGGGGTACGGCTGGCCGACGGTGCCCGGCAGGGCTGGCTGCAGCACAGCCTGGTGTACACGTTCAGCCGGCCGGCGGTCACCGGCGGCGTGCTGGCGGTCGGCGACCAGAACGGGGTGGTGCACGGCATCCGGCTGCCCTGACCAGTGCGCACGGGTCGCACACTCACCATTCGGATCAGCCTTTCACGGCGCCGGTCAGGCTGAACGCTCCGCCGAACACCTTGGACAATGCGGAGTACAGCGCAACGACCGGCGCCGTGTACAGGAGCGAGAACGCGGCGAGTTGGCCGTAGGCGACCTGGCCGTACTGGGAGAAGAAGGTGTAGATGGTCACCGAGGCCGGCTGCTTTTCCGGGCTGAGCAGAAGGATGAACGGGACGAAGAAGTTGCCCCACTGAA
>DASXOA010000285.1:0-9879 GCA_036494675.1 Rugosimonospora sp. | reverse complement strand
CCACGAGCACGATGCCCTGCGTCGCCGCGACGACCTTCCGCCAGTACCGTGGCGGAAGGGTTCCGCGCATCCAGGGCAGTACCCAGACGGCCACGAGGAACGCGTACCGCATCGCTCCGATCGCGAGCACCCAGCCGCCGGCGAGCCGCGCGACGTACACGCTGAGGACCATGAGGAGGAACGCGTCGACCTCCATGTCGAAGCGCGCCCCGAGCGCCGAGACGGTGCCCGAGCGGCGGGCGACCTGACCGTCGGCGGCGTCGAGCACGAGCGCCACGATGGCGAAGGCGACCAGCACCTCCACCGGCACGTGCCGCTGGAACGAGTCGGCCGTCAGCGCCGCCACGCCTCCCACGAGGGTCGCCCGGGCCAGGGTCACCCGATCGGCCGGCCCGAGCGCGCCACCGCCCGAGCGGTGCAGGCCCCGGGTGAGCGCGGCGCAGGTGACCAGCCCGTACCCGGCCCCGACCAGCCACCCGGCGGCGCCCATGCCGGCGGTCGCGGCGAGGATCGCCACGAGAGCGACCTGGACGATCAGCCCCGTCGCCGGACCGGTTCGAACCGCTGGCACCATGCCTCCGTGAGTAAGGGGGTGTGCCCCGATCATGAGTACGCAAACTACGGTGGCCCGGTTCAGCCGGGACACCTGGTGAGGAGGGCCGATGACGAGTGACGCCAACGGGCCGGTACCCGGCGACGCCAACGGGCCGGTACCCGGCGACGCCGTTGGGCCGGTACCCGGCGACGCCATTTCGCCGGTACCCGGCGGTGCCCGCGCCTTCTGGCTGCGCTCTCCCGGCGAGGGCGAGATCCGGCCGGTGGCCCTGTCCGCGCCCGGAGCGGACGAGGTGCTGGTCCGCACCCTGTACTCCGGCATCAGCCGGGGCACCGAGACCCTGGTCTTCCGGGGCGGCGTGCCGGCGAGCCAGTACGCCGCCATGCGGGCACCCTTCCAGGAGGGCGACTTCCCGGGGCCGGTGAAGTACGGCTACCTCAACGTCGGCGTCGTCGAGGAGGGCCCCTCCGCGCTGCTCGGCCGTACCGTCTTCTGCCTGTATCCGCACCAGACCGCCTACGTCGTGCCGACCAGCGCGGTGATCCCCGTACCCGATGGGGTTCCGCCCCCGCGTGCCGTGCTGGCCGGGACCGTGGAGACCGCGGTGAACGCGCTGTGGGACGCCGCGCCGCTGGTCGGCGACCGGGTCACGGTCGTCGGCGCCGGCATGGTGGGGTGCTGTGTCGCGGCCGTGCTGGCCCGGTTCCCGGGCGCGGAGGTCCAGCTCGTCGACGCCGACCCGGCGCGGGCCGTGGTCGCCGAGGCGCTCGGGGTCGGCTTCGCCCTGCCGGAGGAGGCCGCCGGAAACCGCGACCTGGTCGTGCACGCGAGCGCGACGGCCGCCGGACTGGCGCGGTCGCTGGAGCTGCTCGCTCCGGAGGCCGAGGTCATCGAGCTGAGCTGGTACGGGGACCGGGAAGTCACGCTGCGGCTCGGGGAGTCCTTCCACTCCGGCCGGCTGGCCATCCGAGCCAGCCAGGTGGGTAGCGTTTCGCCGTCCCGGCGGGCGAGCCGGACCTTCGCCGACCGCCTGGCGCTCGCCCTGGATCTGCTGCGGGATCCCGTGTTTGACGCGCTGATCACCGGCGAATCCCCGTTTGACCAGCTTCCCGAGATACTTGCCCGGCTGGCGGCGGGAACCCTTCCCGCACTGTGCCACCTCGTCACCTACCGCAACGTCGTCCGCTACCCCACCACCTACCCCGGAGAGTGAACCTGTGTTCAGCGTGACCGTCCGTGATCACATGATGATCGCCCACAGCTTCCGCGGCGAGGTCTTCGGACCCGCGCAGCGGTTGCACGGGGCGACGTTCGTCGTCGACGCCACGTTCCGCCGTGCCGAGCTCGACGCCGACAACATCGTGGTGGACATCGGCCGGGCCACCCAGGAACTGAACGTGGTCCTCGGCCAACTCACGTACCGCAACCTCGACGACGATCCCGCGTTCGCCGGCGTGAACACCTCGACCGAGGCGCTCGCCAAGGTGATCGCCGACCGTCTCGCGGACGGCGTGGAGGCCGGTGCGCTCGGCGAGGGAGCCAGGGGACTGGACGGCATCACGGTCACGCTGCACGAGTCGCACATCGCCTGGGCGAGCTACGAGAGGTCGCTGTGACCGGGCTGCACGTCATCCTGCCGAACGACATCGACGACCCGGCGACGCCGAGCGGGGGCAACGCGTACGACCGGCGGATCTGCCACGGGCTGGCCGCCTCCGGCTGGTCCGTGCGCGAACACCCGGTACCCGGTGCCTGGCCGCGGCCCGGTGCGGCGGATCGGGCCGGCCTCGCCCGGATACTCGCCGCGCTGCCCGACGGCGCGACCGTCCTGCTCGACGGGTTGATCGCCTCGGCGGTACCGGACGAGATGACTCACGAGGCCGATCGGCTGCACCTGGTCATCCTCGTGCACATGCCGCTCGGCGACGAGAGCGCGGCGGACCTGATGCGGGCCGAGCGCCACGCACTGTCGGCCGCGACCGCGATCATCGCGACCAGTTCGTGGGCGCGACAACGGCTGCTCGACCTGTACGCGCTGCCCGCCGCTCGGGTACACGTCGCCGCGCCGGGAGTGGACGCCGCGCCGCTGGCGACCGCGACGGACGACGGCTCGCGGTTGCTGTGTGTCGCCGCGGTCGCGCCGCACAAGGGGCACGACGTGCTGACCGAGGCGCTGGCGACGGTCGCCGACCTGCCGTGGAGCTGCGTGTGCGCGGGGGCACTGACCCTGCATCCGGGCTTCGTCGAGCGGCTGCGGTGGCGTTCGCGCAAGCACGGTCTCACCGACCGGTTGCGCTTTGTCGGGCCGCGTACCGGAGGCGACCTCGACGCCACGTACGCGGCCGCGGACCTGCTGGTACTCGCGTCGCGGGGCGAGACGTACGGCATGGTGGTCACCGAGGCGCTGGCGCGCGGAATCCCGGTACTGGCGACGGCGGCGAACGGCCTGCCCGAGGCGCTCGGGCGCGCGCCGGACGGCAGCCTGCCCGGGATGCTGGTACGGCCGGACGACCGGGTCGCGCTGGCCGGTGCGCTGCGCCGCTGGCTGGGCGACGCCGACCTGCGGCAGCGGTTGCGGCGCTCGGCCCGGGACCGGCGTACGACGCTCTCCGACTGGTCGGCCACCGCACGGCTCATATCGTCCGTGCTGAGCGGGGTACCGGCGTGACGGAGGTGATTCCCCGGGTCAGCTCCGCCTGGCTCGGGCTACGGGAGGCCGTCGACGCCGCCGCCCGCGTACCGGAGTTCGTCGACCTCGTCCGAGGACACCTGCCGAACGGCCGGCATGCGGCGGGTCTGCGCGGCGTGGCGGATGGGCGGGGCGTGGTGGATGGGCGCGGCCTGGCGGATGGGCGGGGCCTGGCGGACGGGCTGGCGGTGATCCACGATCTGGGTAGCGGCACGGGATCGATGGGCCGCTGGCTGGGCGCCCTGCTGCCCGGGCCGCAGCACTGGATCATGCACGACCGCGATGCCGACCTGCTGGAACTTGCCGCGGCCGACATGATCCACGCCGCCGTCGATGGTGCGCCCGTCACCGTTGAGACCCGGCTGGGCGATATCTCCCGGCTCACCGCCGCAGACCTGAGCGGTGCCGCCCTGGTCACCGCGTCCGCGCTACTCGATCTGCTGACCGCCGAGGAGGTCGAGCGGGTCGCGGCGGCGTGCGTGGGCGCGGGTTGTCCCGCACTGTTGACGATTTCCGTGGTCGGCCACGTGGAGTTGACGCCGGCCGACCCGTTGGACGCGGAGATCGCCGAGGCGTTCAACGCACACCAGCGGCGGACGGTCGGGGGCCGTCGCCTGCTCGGGCCGGACGCCGTCGAGGTCGCCGCCGAGGCGTTCGATCGGCTCGGCGCCAGCGTGCGGGTCCGGCCCAGCCCCTGGCGGCTTGGCGCGGACGAGGCGGAGCTGGCCTCCGAGTGGTTCAAGGGCTGGGTGGGCGCGGCGTGCGAGCAGCGACCGGAGCTGACCGGTGCGGCGGCGGACTATGCGCGCCGCCGCCTTGCGGAGGCGTCCGCCGGTCGGCTCGGGGTGGTGGTCCATCACAGCGACCTCTTCGCTCGCTGTGAATGAACCGTGGGTGCAGTCTGCTGCGTACTACGTTGATGGAGGAGGAGAGGCTCGTCGAGGGAGGTCCGCTTGCCCAACGCCTCGGCACCGCTCGCGGTACCGACCCCGACCCGGTCCGATGCCTCGCTGTCCGGATCGACCCGCCCCGAGGCCCCACCGTCCGGATCGAGGTCCGATGCCTCACCGTCCGGATCGACCCGGGCTGATGCGTCACCGCCGGGGTCGGCCCGGTCCGATACTTCGCTGTCGGCCATCACTCGGACCCGGTCGGTCCCGGTAGTCGCCGCGTGGGCCCGGTCGGTCCCGGTAGCCGTCGCGGGGGTCCGGTCGGTCCCGGTAGCCGTCGCGGGGGTCCGGGCCCGAGCGGTCTGGGCACGGGTGCCCTGGGCCTGGATGCGGGTACTCGGCGGCGTGGGCATTCTCGCCTTCCTGCTGTGGCGGCTGGGAACCGGCCCGTTCCTCCACGGGCTGCGGGTGATCGACGCTGGCGCGCTGGCGGCCGCGGTCGGCATCGGCGTGCTGACCACCGTGGCCTGCGCCTGGCGGTGGACCCTCGTCGCGCGCGGCCTCGGGGTGCGGTTGCCCGTGCGCACCGCCGTCGCCGCGTACTACCGGTCCCAGTTCCTCAACACCACGCTGCCCGGTGGAGTGCTCGGTGACGTGCACCGCGCCGTGCACCACGGTCGGGACGTCGGGGACGTGGGGCGCGGCATCCGCGCGGTGGTGCTGGAGCGGTTCGCCGGCCAGGTGGTGCAGGTCGTCATCGCGGTGGTGGTGCTGCTGGCGCTACCGTCGCCGGTACGGTCGCGAATGCCGGCCGTGGCGGCAATCCTGGCGGTGGCCGGGCTCGGCGCGGTACTCCTCGGCCGCCTTCGCACCGGGCGAGCGCAGCCGGAGCCGGTGTGTGGCGGAGGCGAGCACGCCCCACGCGGTACCGGGCGAGCACAGCCGGAGCCGGTGTGTGGCGGAGGCGAGCACGCCAGGCGCCCACCCGCGGGAGGCGCGTCGCGGTTCGCGCGGGCGCTGCGGACCGGTGCGTCCGACCTGCGCGCTGGGTTGCTCGGGCGCCACAACGGGCCGGGCATCGTGCTCGCGTCGGCCGTGGTCGTGGTGGGCCACCTCGCCACGTTCCTGGTCGCGGCGCGCACCGCCGGAGCAACCGCACCCCTGACCCGGCTGGCGCCGTTGGGACTGCTGATCCTCCTCGCCATGGCCCTGCCGGTGAACGTCGGCGGCTGGGGGCCGCGCGAGGGCGTGGCCGCGTGGGCGTTCGGCGCCGCCGGGCTGTCCGCGACGCTGGGCGTTTCGACCGCCGTGGTCTACGGGGTACTGGCATTCGCGGCCAGCCTTCCCGGCGCCGGCGTGCTGATGTCCCGTTGGATCGTGCGGGTACGCAGCGGTAGGGGCCGCGCCGGCGAGCGTCGCCGTGCGCCGGCGCCCGTATCGCGCGAGAATGCCATCCATGACTGAGCGCCCGTACACCCTGCTCAGTTGCGGCATGTCCATCGACGGCTACCTTGACGGCGCGACGGAGGAACGGTTGCTGCTGTCCAACGACGCGGACTTCGACCGGGTCGACGCCGTACGCGCCGGATGCGACGCGATTCTCGTCGGCGCGGCGACGGTCCGGCAGGACAACCCCCGGCTACTGGTACGCTCGCAGGCCCGCCGGGACGAGCGGGTCGCCCGCGGCCTGCGGCCGTCGCCGGTCAAGGTGACGGTCACGCAGCGGGCGCACCTGGATCCGTGCGCCGCCTTCTTCGTGGCCGGCGACACGGACAAGCTCGTGTACTGCGCGAGCGCGACGGTCGACGACGCCCGCCGGCGGCTCGGCCCGGTCGCGACGGTGGTCGACGGCGGCGACCCCGTGAACCTCCACCGGGTGGCCGAGGACCTGTACGCGCGCGGCGTCGACCGGCTGATGGTCGAGGGCGGCGGGACGATGCACACCCAGTTCCTGACGGCCGACCTCGCCGACGAACTGCACCTGGTGGTCGCCCCGTTCTTCGTCGGCGACTCGCGCGCCCGGCGGTTCGTCGGCGACGGCCGGTTCCCGTGGAATCCCGACCGCAGGGCGACGCTGGCGGAGGTGCGCCAGATCGGTGACGTGGTGCTGCTGCGCTATGCGCTGTCGGCGCGGTTCGGCACGGCCCGGCCCGACCCGCCCCGGGACGACACTGTGGGGGTCGGCTCTGTGGGAGTTGGCTCTGTGGGGGCTGACTCTGTGTTGGCCGACCCCGCTCGGTGTGATTCTGCGCGGTGTGGTCCTGCGCGGTGTGATGCTGCGCGTTGTGATTCTGCGCGTTGTGATTCTGCGCGGTGCGAATCTGCGCGGTTCGGTGCCGGATGAGGCGAGGGGGACCGATGTCCGAGACAGTGCCGGTTGCGACGGTCCGGATGCAGGTGACGGTACCCCTGCGGTTCGCCGACGGGTACGCCACGACGGCGCGTGTGTTCACCTTCGACGGGCTGCTCGACGAGCGGGAACATCTCGCGCTGGGCCTCGGCGACTGGGCGGCGTCGCCGCGCCGTGCCGCCGACGGTGGGCCGGCGCCACTCGTCCGGCCGCACAGCGAGTGCCTGACCGGTGACGTGTTCGGCAGCCAGCGTTGCGACTGCGGCCCCCAGTTGCGCGAGGCGGTGGAGCGCATCGCCACGTCGGGTGGTTTCCTGCTGTACCTGCGTCAGGAGGGCCGCGGCATCGGCCTGTACGCGAAGCTCGACGCGTACATGCTGCAGGACGCCGGCCTGGACACGTACGAGGCGAACGTCGCCCTCGGCCACGCAGAGGATGAGCGCGACTACACCGTCGCGGCCCAGATGCTGCTCGCGCTGGACGTTGACCGCATCGCCCTGCTGAGCAACAACCCGGACAAGGCCGAGCAACTCGACCGGCTCGGGGTGACGGTGGCCGAACGCGTGCCGACCGGCGTACACCTGTCGCCGACCAACGCCGGCTACCTGGCGGCGAAGGCCAGCCGTGGTGCGCACACGCTCGGTCTCCCGTTCGTCGGCTGATCAGCGCTGTGGCCGGTCCGGCGGCCGGTCCGGCAGCCACCGTCGGTCCCGCGTCACCCTAGGACGTGGTCGATCTCGTCGAGCAGACCGTGTGGTACCGGCCGGTCGTACCGCTCCGCAAGCCGGACCCAGCACCGGCGGCCGTAACTCCATGCTGCCCGCAACGCGTCCCCGAGGTCGTCCGGCCGTGCGGCAGCGGCTGCGCGGCGAAGGTCCTCGACGACCTCGGGTGGAAGCTCCGCCTCGGCACGGCGGGACGGCGTCAGCCAGTGGGCGGTGCTGTCCTCGGCCCGGCGGGCCATCCACAGCAGATGGCGGTGAGCGTGCCCCAGGGCGTCCCAGGCGCGCAGGATCTCACCGCGACCGGCGACGTGATGGGCCAGCACGAGCCAGTTCGCGAACCGGCCGCACAGCCGCTCCACGTCCTCGCCGGTGTCCGGAATCTCCGGACGCTCCGGCAGGGACTCCAGCGCCGGACGTAGCCGGCCGCGCCGGTCGAGCACGAGCATGCGTTCCACGGCGGCGTCGCGTGCGGGCCAGGTACGCACCGTGGGAATGTCGTCGGCGGAGGCGAAATGGAACTCGCCGCGAATGAGACCGGGGAAGAAGACGACGTCGGTGCCGAACTCGTTGCGTACCAGGTGGGTCACCGGCGCGACCTGAGCGCACCACGCTCGCGGGTCGACGTCGGAGTGCCACTGCGGCAGGAAGAACAGCCAGAACTCGATGTCGCTGCGCGCATCGCCGGCACCGCTGGCGAATGAGCCGTACATCAACGCGGCGTCCAGCCGCGCGTCGGCATGGCAGGCCTCACGGACGGCGGCGATCAACCGGTGCTGGATCAGCATCGCGTCAACCTACGCCCGTTCCGGGCAGCGACCTACCGACTTACGGCCGCGAACCATGAGGCACCGCGCTGGTTGTACCTCGCCGCACGGTACCGCGCCAGTATGACGGCCTCCTCGAACCTGCGACTGACGCGCGCGGGCGACGCGGCCCGTACCGTCGGCCCGGAGTCGCGGGATCGCCAGACTCGTCGGGTCGTCGTCGCTCGTCGGGTCGTCGTCGCTCGTCGGGTTCGCCGGACTCGCTGAAATCGTCAGAAACGCGAGATCGTCAGAAGCGGCAGAACGGCAGCATCGCCAGCGCAGCCGGAATCGCCGGCGAAACCGCAGGAGGAGTCATGGAACGCAAGGCGCCGGATCGGCGGGCGATCCTGCGTGGCGCCGGCATGGCTGCCGGTGCCGCCATCGCCCTTCCGTTTGTCGGCGAGGCCGATCCGGCCTCCGCCCAGGCCGCTGCCGCTGCTTCTGCCGCTGTCTCTGCCGATGTCGCTGTCGCCGGAGCGATGCCGTGGGTGGGTCCGGCGGGCTCCGGTGCGCCGTTCGAGGTCGATACCACCGTCGGCGCGCAAGCGGCGATCAACGCGGCGCTCGCCGCGGCGGGCCAGGGCGCCGTGTTCGTGGCCGGCGGTACCTATCCGGTGAAGGGACCGGTGGTCCTCGGCGACCGGCAGACCCTGATCGGCGCGGGACCGCTGTCGACGGTGCTGCACGCCGTTGCGGGATTCGCCGGTACCGCCATGATCGCCACCCCGTCGGGCACGTTCACCGGTTCCCGGATGTGTATCCGCGACATCGGTCTGGAAGCCTCCGGTATCGCCGGCTACGGCGTCAACCTTCAGATCGGCGCGAAGCCGGCCGCGTACGGCCCGGACCCCGCGCCGTGGCTCTGCCGGGTCTTCGTGTCGAATACCGCGTCCGACGGCATCTTCCTGGGCGGTGCCTATTCCGGGGGCCAACGGGAGCTGAAGGTGACCGAGTGCCGGGTGGAGAACGCCGGAGGCTGGGCGTACAACCTCGACTCCTCCGACGGCTTCGTCGGCGGCTGTTCCGCGCAGGGCGGCAAGTCCGGCGGGTACCTGGTTGCCGGCGGGAACACCAAGATGTGGGGCTGCAAGGCGTACGGGACCGGTTCCGGCTCGGCTCCCGGCCCGGCGTTCCGGTTGGGCTCGGCACGGGCGACCGTGGTCGGCTGTGAGGCGCAGGACACCTGGGGCTGCGGGTTCGAGGTCACCGGGCGGAGCAGCAGTCTGGCCGGGTGTACCGCGGACTCCACGGGTGTCGGAGCGGCGGGCACCGACCGGTACTCGGCCGGGTTCTACATCGGAAGCTCCGCGGTGAGCGTGCAGGGGTGTGCGTACCAGCGGGCCGGCGGCGGCGCGAGCTGGCTGGGTGCGACCGGCATGCGGTGGGCGGTCTATCTGGCATCGGGAGTGGACTACGTGATGGTCCAACTGGTGAGCGACCCCAACCGCCCCAGTCCGTTTCAGGGTGGCGTGAGCGGCACGATCGGAGGCCACTCGTCGATCACCGTACTCGGCTGATCCCGATCGCATAGACTCCACCGATGCCGCGGAGGTGGGGACGTGCGCTCGGACTGCTCTGCGCGTGGGGGCGCCGGTGCAACGGCTGGTTCGGCTGCGCGATGCTGGCGGCCCTGACACTCATCGGCTACCCGAAGGTGCTGCTGGTCGCTCACGTGTCAACGTCGTACGTGGTGCCGGTCGCTGCGCTGGCCACCGCGCTCGCCGGCAACCCGCCGGTGAACGGGGCCGACACGGATTCGTTGCTGAGCTTGACCGGGCTGATCGCCGGGCTGGTCTTAGGCGGGGCTCTCCTCCTGGCGGCGCAACTCGACGCCCAACTCGGCTGGATGGACCGCCGTCGGCC
>DASXOA010000284.1:0-4975 GCA_036494675.1 Rugosimonospora sp. | reverse complement strand
GTCCGCGGCGTGGTCGTGTCCCGGCCCGTCGTCGCCGCCCGGATCGCCCCGATCCAGGTCGCCGTGCTCCGGGCCGCCGTGCTCCGGGCCGCCATAGTCCAGCCCGCCATAGTCCAGGCTGCGCTGGTCGAGGCCGTCGTGGAGGCCGCCCTGATCCGGGCCGCCGTGGTCCAGGTCGCCGGCGCCGTCGAAGTCCGGCTCGTCGGACGGCCAGTGCCCCCAGTCGTCGTGATGGTCCATCGCCTACCCCGTCGCGTCCGCCGGCGCCAGCTGGCGTACCCGTACCAGGACCTCGTCGACCTGCTTGAGCCGGGCCCGCAGCGTGTCGCGTTCGGCCTGCACCGCGGCGCGGCGCCGGGCCCGGCTGGCCTTGTCGTCGGCCATCGCCTGATCGATGTCGGCGATGTGCGCGTCCAACTGCGCCAGGCGCCGCTCGATGGCGTCGTCGAGCGCGAGGGTCAGCGCGTACTGCAGGTCGGTGAAGCGGTGCGTGATCTCGTCGGACAGCGTTGCCCGGGCCTCGGCGAGCACCTCACGGAGCCAGGTGCGCTGCTGCTGCCGGTCGGCCATCGCCTTGCGCTTCCACACCATGAACGCGCCGACACCCAGGCCGAGACCGACGCCGACGACCGGGACGATGAGGCCCGCGCCGGCCAGGCCCAGCGCGGAGGCGCCCATGATGCCGTACCGTCCGGCCATCATCGCCATGCTCGCCGAGGACACCACGACCAGCGCGGTCTCGCCGCCCCCGCCCTCCCGCGGCGGCCTGGTGCTCAACGCGTGGTGCAGTTGGGCGTTGAGCCGGTGCAGGACGTGGGCCAGTTCGGCCGGGGAGAAGATCTGGGCGAGTACCCGTTCACCGATCTGCCGGAAGCGCCACTCCAGCTCCTGGGACAGCCGGATCGACAGCGCCTGCATCGCCCGGTCCATGTCGGCCGGCATCGCCGCGCGCTGGTCGCCGCCGCCCTTGTCGATGCGGGCGAGGAAATCCTCCTGCATCTGGCTGATGTACTGGCGCAGCCGGGTGGTCGCCTCGACCTTGGCGCGCTGGGTCTCGGTGTTCAGCGCCAGCGACCACTGCCGCGACTCGGTGCGCTTGCGGTTGGCCAGCGTCGCGCGTTCCTGCCTGGTACGGGCGACGGCGGCCGGGTCGGGGTCGGTGGCGCTCATCCGCTGGGCGAGGTCCTGATCCATCCGTACGATCTCGCTGCGCGCGGCGCGCAGCACGTTGGACTGGGTCAGCAGGTGGCCGCGTCCGGCCAGTTCGACGAGGGCGTGCTGCAGGGCGGCGATGCGGGACTCGGCGGCCAGTTCGTCGGCGGCCGGCCCGGACATCGTCAGCGCCAGCTCGGCCAGCCGGGCGGAGACCGGAAACCACGGCGCGGACGCGAAGCGGGGTGCGCGGGCCTGCAACTGGGAGCGGTTGTCGGCGAGGATGGTGCGCCATCCCGGGTACACGTCGACCTTGGTCAGCGCGAACACCACGAAGTTGACCCGCTTGCTGGCCTCGATGAGGAAGGTCAATTCGGGTTGGGACAGCGGCGAGGAGGCGTCGGCGACGAACAGCAGCGCGGTGGCGCGGGCGACGGCGTCCAACGTGACCTCGGCGTGCAGCGAGTCCAGCCCGCCTACGCCGGGGGTGTCCACGAGGGTCAGGTACCGCAGCAGCGGGGCGGGGTGCTGGACCTCGACGCGGCGGGGCGGGCGCGTGTCGTCGGGTAGCCGGCCCAGCGGCGTGGCCCAGTCCCTCAGGTCGGCCAGGGACAGCGGCACCGGCTGCGCCTGGCCGGGTACGTGGGCCCGCACGGCCGGTGTGTCGCCGTGGCTGAACTCCAGGTACGACGCGGTGGCCACGGCGGCGTCGACCGGCGACAGGTCCGGCACCCCGACCAGCGCGTTGACCAGTGAACTCTTGCCCCGCTTGGTCTCACCGACGACGGCGAAGCCGGGGCGGGTGACCTCCCGCCGGCGCAGCGCGTCCACGTCGTGGGCGGCGTCCGGGTCGGCGTCGCGCAGGAACGCCAGTGCGCCCTCGACCGCCGAGCGGACCAGCTTCAGCGCGGCGGCGTCCCGTCCCGGCGCGGGCGCGGTCACGACCCGCCCCGTTTCACGGCCCGCTCCGTACCCGCTGGGACAGCAGGTAGAAGCCGCGGTGCGCGACCAGCGCCACCCGGGACTGCGCGGGGCTGGCCCCGGCGACCGCGTACGCCCGCCACCGGGTCGCCGCCTCCAACGCCGCCCGGCCGAGCTGATCGGCGCCGGCCGAGGGGAGGTCGAGGATGAACGTGGGGTCGTTGGACAGGGCGAGCCGGGTCAGCTCGCCCTCCATGTCGCCGGGCAGCCCGACGGCCCCGGTGCTGACCAGCTGTGCGGCCTCCAGCAGCCGCAGCCGGTGGTACTCCGGTTGCTGCAACACCCGCTCGACTGCCTCGCGCAGCAGCTCCCGGTCGGCCGGTCGGGCTGCGTGGCCGGCGATCTTCTCCAGGCTCGACAGCGCCCAGCCGGCCTTGATGGCGTCGCTGCGCCACCGGAACGCGTGATCGAGGGTGTCACGCAGCCGCGGGAAGCCGGAGGCCCGGTGGAGAAGCCGGATCAGTTCGCCGGTGGCCAGCCCCGGGTCGGTGGCCAGCCGCTGTACGGCGTAGCCGACCCCGTACAGGTCCAGCACGTGTAGCAGCCGTTCCCGTGCTTCCCGGGGCACCTCACAGTCCCGGTTGACGAACAGGTCGACCGAGGCCAGCAGCACCGCCCGGGTGCCTTCCGGCAGGGCGGACAGCGTACGCAGCGCCGCGCAGTCCGCCGCGGTGAGCCGGCCGGTCTCGGTCGTTTCGGCGAGCAGCCCCACCGCCGGTACCACGTCGGAGACCACCCGGCGCAGCACGGCGGCCTGGGAACTGGCCAGCGCGCCGGCCACCGCCCACGGATCGCCGGAGTTGCCGGCGAGCTTGTCCACCTTGGTCAACAGTCCGATGGAGTTGATCGGGTTGCTCGACAGCCGGGCGGACACGGACCGGAAGGCCTCCAGCGCGGCCACGTCGTCGGCGCGTACGACCTGGGTGAACACGTACACGATCGCCTCCGCGCCGGACAGTGCGCCGGCCGAGTCGTCGTCGATGTCCCCGTCGATCGGTGCCCCGCTCGTGGCGGTGGTCGTGCCGTCCGGGGCGTCGTCGAACAGGTACCGGCGGGCACCGGCGGTCACCCGGGCGCTGGTCGAGGACAGCCCCGGGGTGTCCACCACGATCAGGTCCCGCAGCCGGTCGCTGGTCAGCGCCACGTCGACGTAGGAGATGTCAGTGCGCGGCACGCCGAGCCGCTGCGGGATCATGCCGGAGTCGTCCAGCGGGAGGCTGACCCGGCCGCCGTCGTGGCGCACGACGTCGACGCGGTCGGCGGTGCCGTACCGGAACTGGGTGACGATCCGGGTGCACTCGCCGACGGCGGTCGGCGCCACCCTACGCCCGATCAGCGCGTTGACCAGCGTCGATTTGCCGGCCTTGAGCCGGCCGGCGATCGCCACCCGCAGCGGTTCGGACAGCCGCCGCCGCACGTCGAGCACGCGCGCCCGGGCGGGACCGTCGAGGTGGGGGCCGACCTCCTGGCACAGGTCGGCGACCCGGGAACTCAGCGGTCCCGCAGCCATGCCGCCTCCTGTGTGCCTGGACGCCGGGGCGATGCGTTCCCCGACCCGGTACGTGGCCCAGGCAGCAAGGTTAGTTCGTCGCGAACGGATCGGCGGTGCCGGCGTCGGGCAGCGCCTGCGGGCCGTCGTCCAGGTCGATCAGCTCCAGGTCGGCGCGGCCGTCGAAGTTCTGGTCCAGGATCTGGTGGTCGACCTGGCCGTCGAAGTTGTCGTCGGAGTCGATCTCGTCGATCCGGCCGTCGCCGTCGCGGTCGACCGCAAGCAGGTCGACGCGTCCGTCGTGGTTGCGGTCGAATTCGAGCAGGTCGACGCGCCCGTCATGGTCGGTGTCGGCGGCGAACGTGTCGAGTTGGTGGCCGGAGCCCACCGAGTGCGAGTACACCTCGTCGGCCGTGCCGTCGCCGTCGCTGTCGACGAGGACCTCGTCGGCGTACCCGTCGGCGTTGGTGTCGATGAGGGTCTCGCTGCCGTCACCGTAGTCCGCGGTGACCACGGTGGCGTCGTCGTCGGCTACGTCGTGACCGGCGTCGCCCGGGTCGTACTCGCTCATGTCGGGGTCCCTTTCGCAGTCGAATCTTCCTCGGCGGTCCGGTGCGGGCTTCACACTACGAATATCCTTCCCGCGCAGGGTCCCGTATTCGTGCCAACCGCGGTGGGGGGTGTCGGCGCGTGCAGGAAGTCCGTGCGCGCGGTGCCGGGGAAAGCTCCGGGCCCGGGCTCGCCGAGGTGCTCGACACGGCGGTGGCGACGCTGACCGGTCCGGGGCTGGTGGTGCTGGTCGGCGGCCCGGGCAGCGGGCGCAGTGGTGCGCTGCGCCGCCTCGGGGAGGCGTTCCGGGGCCCGGTGCTGGCCGGTGGCGGGCTCGCGATGCTGCGTACGGTGCCCGGCTTCGCACTGGCCCGCGCGGTACGGGCCCGGTTGCCCCTCCACGACCACGCGCTGCTCGTCGAGGCCGTACGGTCCCGGGTCCGTAACGGGCTCCTGCTGCTGGACGATCTGCAGTGGGCCGACGCGGCCACGCTCGCCGCCGTGGTCGACCTCGCGCGGTACTGCCGGGTGGCGGTCGCGTTGCGCACGCCGCACCAGATCGACGTGACCGGGCTGCGCCGTGTCGCCGCGGCCTGGGTGCGGCTGCCGCCGCTGTCCGACGAGGAGGCCGCGGATGTCGCCCGGCGCGCCGCACCCGGACTGTCCGCGGTGGCCGTGGCCGAGGTGGTACGCCGGGCCGGTGGGATTCCGCTGGCGGTACGGGCGCTGGCGCACCGGGCGGCGTCCGGCGCGGCCGGTACGGACGCCGCCCGTCACTCCCCCGCTCGTGCCGTGACCGCTGAC
>DASXOA010000283.1:0-5418 GCA_036494675.1 Rugosimonospora sp. | reverse complement strand
CCACTTCGCGGTCCACTTGTGGCCGCCGTAGGAAACCACGGCCCCGCCGTTGTACGCGGTGCCCGAACTCCACGCGGACAGGCCGGTGCAGGAGCCGCCGCCACCGGTCGGTGTGGTGGTCGGGCCGCCGCTGCACGGCGCGTTGTCGGTCCATACGCCCTGGCTGTTGTTGCCGGGGATGTCGCCCTGGGTCCACCACTTCGCGGTCCAGGTGTGGCCGTTGTAGGAAACCTGCTGCCCACCGTTGTATGCGGTGCCGGCGCTCCACGCCGGCGCGCTGCACGAACCCGGGGGCGTGGTCGGCCCGCCGGTGGTGGGCGGCGGCGACTGCGGGGGAGTGGCCCCGGCGAACTGGGTCGTGTACTTGGTGAAGTCCCAATCGTTCTGGGTCACGCTGCTACACACCCCCGACGTGCTGCCGCTCGGCGGGTTGCAGGCCCGGTCGCGGTTGAGCGACCAGAAGGTGTACCGGGACAGCCCGTGCCCGGTCGCGTAGCTCAGTACGGTCTGGAAGTCGGACTGGTAGAAGTACTCGCCGGAGTCCGAGCGCCCATTCATCAGCGAGACGCCCTCGTGGTTGTACGCGGTCGTGCTACTCCAGCCGAAGGTGTTCACCAGCAGCGTGTGGAACGCCTCCAGCGCGCTGGTCTGCGACGCCGCGCCGTTGAACCCGCCATCGAACGGCATGATCGAGTAGTTGTTCGGGGTGAAGCCCAGCCCCTTGGCGGTGTTCAGCACGTTCTGGCCGAAGTACCCGGTGCCGGCCGACGTACCCGCCGTCGTGATGGACACGTACAGGCCGGCGTTGTTGCGTTGCAGGATCTGTGCCGCGCCGACCTCGTTGTTGATGGCGGCCGTGTTCTCGTACTCGGGTTCTTCCAGGTCGAAGTCGATGGCCTTGAGCGAGTACTTCGTGATGACCTGCTGGTACGCGGCCGCGGTGGCCGCCGCGGTGCCGCAGGTCTGGCCGAGCTTGGTGCCGCCGTACCCGCCGATGGAGACCGACACGTCGCCGCCGTGCGAGCGGACACCGTTGATGAGGTTGGCGACCGTGGTGTCGGAGGAGACCGCCGCCGTACCGTCCCAGGTCGGGGTGCACCCACCGGCGTTGGGTGCCAGGACGAAGGCCAGTTCGAACGCCTTCTGGCCGGTGGCCGCCATCACCGTGGGCAGGTCGGGTGGGTTGTTGTCCAGCGGCATCACGTACGGCGCGGAGCCGTACCAGTTGCTGCTCAGGGTGGCCGCGTTGGCGGTACCGCCGGCGGTCACGCTCAGGATCGCCGCGCCCGCCATGGCCCCGGCCGCTGCGACGGTGGTGATGATTCTGGATCGCCGCACAGATCCTCCCGGAGTACAGTTAACAAACCTTATTGATAATGGAAGATGTATATCAGGGGCGCCGGTGGCCCGCAAGCATCGGCGGTCCCCGATGTCCGGCCGGTCCCCGGAGGCCTGGTTAACAAAACGCCGCCGCAGCGCGCCAAGGCGCAACGAATCGCCGCCGGAACGCAAGGTCACGGTGTGGTTGCCCCGCGACGGGGCACCTAGGTTGAAGGCATGACCCGGCGTTATCTGATGTGCCGACCCACGCATTTCGCCGTGGATTACGCGATCAATCCGTGGATGGACCCGACCACCCCCGTCGACGTGCGGCGGGCCATCCAGCAATGGACCGGCCTCGCCGACACCTACCGGCGCCTGGGCCACACCGTCGAGCTGATCGACCCGTTGCCGGGGCTCCCGGACATGGTCTTCGCGGCCAACGGGGCCACCGTGATCGACGGAATCGTGCTGGGTGCCCAGTTCCGGTACCCGGAGCGGGCCGCCGAGGGTCCCGCGTACCTGGAGTGGTTCGCCCGCGGCGGCTTCGAGACCCACGAGGCCAAGTTCGTGAACGAGGGCGAAGGCGACCTTCTGCTCACCGAGCGCTACCTGCTGGCCGGCACCGGCTTCCGCACCGAGCCCGGCGCGCACGGGCAGGCCCAGGAGCTGTTCGGCCGCCCGGTGATCAGCCTGCACCTGGTCGACCCGCGCTTCTACCACCTGGACACCGCGCTGTGCGTGCTCGGCGGCCCGGCCGGCGTCGCGTACCTGCCCGAGGCGTTCTCGCCGGGCACTCGCGAGGTGCTGCGCCGGCTGTTCCCGGACGCGATCCGGGCCGGCGAGGCGGACGCGGAGGTGCTCGGGCTGAACGCGGTCAGCGACGGCGAGCGCGTCGTCCTGCCGGTCCAGGCCGTTGGACTGATCGACGAGCTGGAACGGCGCGGGTACGAGCCGATCGGGGTGGACATGTCCGAACTGCGCAAGGCCGGTGGCGGCCCGAAGTGCTGCACGTTGGAGGTACGGGGATGACGGCGACAGTGGACAACCAGCGGAGCGCGGCGGCCGTCGCCGAGGCTGACCAGTGGACCGCGCACAACTACCATCCGCTGCCGGTGGTGATCGCCGACGCCGAGGGCGCCTGGGTCACCGACGTGGACGGCAAGCGGTACCTGGACTGCCTGGCCGCGTACTCCGCGCTGAACTTCGGCCACCGGCACCCGCTGCTCGTCGCCGCCGCGCGGGGCCAACTCGATCACGTCACGCTGACCAGCCGCGCGTTCCTGCACGACCAGTTCGGGCCGTTCTGCCGCGAGCTGGCGGAGTTGTGTGGCGCCGAGATGGTACTGCCGATGAACACGGGCGCCGAGGCGGTCGAGACCGCGATCAAGGTCGCCCGGGCCTGGGGGTACCGGGTCAAGGGGGTACCGGACGGGCAGGCCACCATCGTCGTCGCGGACGGCAACTTCCACGGCCGTACCACGACGATCATCAGCTTCTCCACCGATCCGGAGGCGCGTGCCGGGTTCGGCCCGTACACGCCCGGGTTCCGGATCGTGCCCTACGGCGACCTGGCGGCCATGGCCGAAGCGATCGACGACACCACGGTCGCGGTGCTGATCGAGCCGATCCAGGGTGAGGCCGGGGTGATCGTGCCGCCCGAGGGTTACCTGGTCGGCGTCCGGTCCCTGTGCACCTCACGCAACGTGCTGTTCGTGGCCGACGAGATCCAGTCCGGGTTGGGCCGCACCGGGGACACCTTCGCCGTGCAGCACGACGGCCTGGTGCCGGACCTGTACGTGCTGGGCAAGGCGCTGGGCGGTGGCGTGGTACCGGTCTCCGCGGTGGTCGGCCGGCGCGACGTGCTCGGCGTACTGCGCCCCGGCGAGCACGGGTCGACGTTCGGCGGCAACCCGCTGGCCTGTGCGGTCGGCCGTGCCGTGGTCGCGCTGCTGCGCACCGGGGAGTACCAGGAGCGGGCCAGGCGCCTCGGCGCCCAGTTGCACGAACGGCTCGGTGCGCTGGTGGGGCAGGGAGTCGTCGCCGTACGGGGCCGGGGCCTGTGGGCCGGCGTGGACATCGACCCGGCGCTCATGACCGGCCGGGAGGCCAGCGAGCGGCTGATGGCCCGCGGCCTGCTGGCCAAGGACACGCACGGCTCGACGATCCGGTTGGCGCCACCGCTGGTGGTCACGGCGGACGAGGTGCACTGGGCGGTCGACCAGCTCAGCGAGGTCGTCGCGGGCGACTGAGTCCCCGTGAGCTCTCGGTCCGGTTGGCGGGCGCCGGTCCGGCCCGGCGCCTGCCAACCTCAGCGGGCCAAGCTCGGCCGGCCAACTTCCGCGCGGGAACCTCACCGAGGCGAATCAGGCGCGGCGACCTCAGCGCGGCGGCAGCTTCACCACGCTGATGAAGAACTCGTCGATCTGCTTCACTACGGTGACGAACTGGTCGAAATCCACCGGCTTGGTCACGTACGCGTTCGCGTGCAACTGGTAGCTGCGCAGGATGTCCTCGTCGGCCTGTGACGTGGTCAGCACGACCACCGGGATCCGGCACAGCGAGTCGTCGTTCTTGATCTCGGAGAGCACCTCGCGACCGTCCCGCCGGGGCAGGTTCAGGTCGAGCAGGATCAGATCCGGCCGGGCGGCGTCCTCGTACGGCTCCTCCCGGCGCAGGTACGCCAGCGCGTCGACGCCGTCGGAGACCACCCGCAGCCGGTTGCCGACCTTGTGCTCCTCGAAGGCCTCCCGGGTCATCAGCACGTCCCCGGGATCGTCCTCCACGAGCAGCACCTCGATCGGCACCGTCTCCAGTGCGGGGTGGGTCATGAAACGGTCTCCTTGGTGGGGTCGGGGCTGCCGATGGGAGCCGGGCTTACCGGGGCCGCGATGACTGCTTCGACCGGAAGCGTAAACCGGATCGCCGTACCCTGCTCTGCTGAGGTATCCAGCCAGATCCGCCCGCCGTGGTACTCGACGATCTTCTTCGCGATGGCCAGCCCGATCCCGGTACCGGGGTAGGCGCCCTTGACGTGCAGCCTCTGGAAGATCACGAACACCTTGTCGGCGAACTCCGCCTCGATGCCGATGCCGTTGTCCCGGCACTCGATCTCCCACTCGCCGTCGCGCCGCTGGGCGGACAGGTGCACCCGGGGGGCGACGTCCGGCCGGCGGAACTTCACCGAGTTGCTGATCAGGTTGCCGATGAGCGCGACGAGCAGCGATTCCTCCCCGCGTACGACCGGCAGCGGATCCCAGGTGATCGTGCCCCCGGCGCGCGTGACGGTCGCCTCGTTCTGCGCGGCGCTGTCGGCGGCGACCTCGTTGAGGTCCACGTCGGTGAACTCGCTGGTGACCCGGCCGATCCGGGAGAACGCCAGCAGGTCGTTGATCAGGCGCTGCATCCGCTGCGCCCCGTCCACCGCGAACCCGATGTACTGGTCCGCCCGCTCGTCGAGTTGGCCGGCGTAGCGCCGCTGGAGTAGCTGGCAGAAGCTGGCCACCTTGCGCAGCGGCTCCTGTAGGTCGTGCGAGGCGACGTAGGCGAACTGTTCCAGGTCGCGGTTGGACCGGGTCAGCTCCGACGCCTGCGCTTCCAGCTGCCGGTTGATCTCCTCGACGGACTCCCGGGCGCCCCGTACCTCGTCCAGGTCGGCGACGATCTTGCGGCGCATGCCCTCCACGTCCTGACCCAGGGCGGCCACCTCGGGCGGCCCGTCGGTGTCGACGGTGTGGTTGTAGTCACCGGCGGCGATCCGGCGCACCTCGGCCGCCAGGTTGGCGACCGGCCGGGTGACCAGGTACCGCAGCAGGAACGCGAGCAGCGCGCCGGCCAGCAGAACCACCACCGCGGCCGCGATCAGCAGCCGGACGATGTCGTTGCTGGTGGCGGTCAGCCGGTTGACCGCGGCGTTGCGGACCGTGACGATCGAGTTCTGCAGCCGGGTCAGCGCGTTGCGCACCTGGTCGAAGAGTGTCCGGGCGCGGTCGTCGATCAACGCCAGGGCGCCGGGCCGGTCGCCGGCCCGTACCCGGGCGATTACCGGGTCGGCGACGACACTGTGCCAGGTGGCGATCTTGGATTGCGCGTCGCGCA
>DASXOA010000282.1:0-2615 GCA_036494675.1 Rugosimonospora sp. | reverse complement strand
CCCAGCGGGTGCACCTGCCCCTTCGCGTCGGCCGCACGGTCGGCGATCGACCCGAGGTAGGGCCCGAGGAACACGGTCACCACCGTGGTCGGGAACGCCGAGTTGGCCCAGTCGTAGAAGTACCAGCCGACACGCTCGCGGCGCTGCCCGGGAGCCAGGGTGGGCGCCGTGGCGGTGACGTCGCCGGTGGGGGCGGTGGACTCGGTCGTCATGGGGTGTCCCGGGGGCTCAGGCGGGCCAGTGGCCGCGTTGCGTGTACACGTCGCGCAGCACGTCGATGTGATCGGTCATGATGCCATCAACCCCGAGATCGAGTAACTCGTGCATCTCGGTGGGATCGTCGATCGTCCACACGTGTACCTGCAGCCCGAGCCGGTGGGCGTAGCGCAGGAACCGGCGGTCGACCAGCCGCAGCCGCCCGGCGGCCGGCGGTACCTGGGCCGCGGCGACGCCCCGGGCGGCCCTGGTGGCGCCGCGACCGATCCGGGAGGCGCCGTACAGCATGGCCACCCCGCGCGGGCCCAGCGAGGTCGCGAGGTCCGGGCCGAGCGCAGCGCGCAACCGGGCGGTACGGGCGTCGGAGAACGCGGCCAGCAGCACCCGGTCCACGGCCCCGGCCCGGCGGACCACGTCGACGACCGGCGCGACGGCGGCGTCGCACTTCACGTCGATGTTGAACCGTACCTGCGGCCACGCCGCCAGGACCGCGTCCAGCCGGGGCACCACCGGGTCGCCGTCGACCCGGATGCTGGTCAGGTCGGCGTAGCGCAGCGTGTCGACCCTGGCGTTGCGGCCGAAGATCCGGTGCAGGGTGTCGTCGTGGAACACCACCGCCACCCCGTCCGCGGTGGCCTGCACGTCGGTCTCCACGTACCGGTAGCCCAGCTCCACGGCGCGGCCGAACGCCTCGACGGTGTTCTCGTCGCCCTGCGCGGCCCCGCCGCGATGAGCGAAGGCGAGCGGGGTGGGGGTGTCCAGGAAGGGGTAGCGGGCGTTCACGTGCCGCACCTTACCCACAGTCCCCGGCAGTAGGGTGTCGCACATGCGTGCGCTGGGTATCGACTTCGGTACCTCGAACACGGTGGCGATGCTGGCCGGCCCCGACGCGCAGCGCCGCCCGCTGCTGCTGGACGGGGCGTCGGCGATGCCCAGCGCGGTGTACCTGGACCCGCGGGTCGGGCTGCTGGTCGGCCGGGACGCGCAGCGGCAGGCGCGTACCGACCCGTCCCGGTTCGAGCCCAGCCCGAAGCGGCGCGTCGACGACGGCACGGTACTGCTCGGCGGCGTGGGGTTGCCGGTCGCGCAGGTGTTCGCCGCGGTCCTGGGCCGGGTGGCGGCGGAGGCGGCCCGGCAGCTCGGCGGGGTGCCGGCCGAGGTGCGGCTGACCCACCCGGCCCGGTGGGGTGGGCGGCGGCGGGGGCTGCTCGTCGAGGCGGCCGCCCGGGCCGGGCTGCGCGACCCCCGGCTGGTCGCCGAGCCGGTCGCGGCGGCGTCGTACTTCACCGCGATCCTGGGCGCCACGATGCCGGTCGGCCGGTCGCTGGCGATCTACGACCTGGGCGGCGGCACGTTCGACGCCACGGTGGTGGTACGCACCCCGGCCGGGTTCGACGTGCTGGCCGAGGACGGCCTTCCCGACGTCGGCGGGGTGGACTTCGACCACGCGATCGTGGAGCACCTGGGTCGCACCTACGCCGGTGCCGACCCGGGGGCGTGGGGCCGCCTGGTCAACCCGGTCGACGGGGTGCGGCGCCGGGCGCGGCAGCTGCTTTACGACGAGGTACGGGCGGCGAAGGAGATGCTCTCGCGCACCGACGCCGTGGAAGTCGCGGTACCCCTGCTGGAGATCGACGCGCACCTGACCCGGGACCGGTTCGAGGACCTGATCCGGGGGCAGGTACGGCGTACGGTGCGCTGCCTGGCCCGTACCATCGCCGGCGCCGGCCTGGCCGCGCCCGAGCTGACCGGCATCTTCCTGGTCGGCGGGTCGAGCCGAATTCCGCTGGTGGCGCGGCTGATCCACGATGAGCTGCTGGTCGCCGCGACGGTGCTGGAGCAGCCGGAGATGGTGGTGGCCGAGGGTGTGCTGTGCCTCGGATCCCCCGGGCCGCCGGTGCCGTCCGGGCCGGTGGCGCCGGTGCGGCCGGTGGCTGGGCCGATCGCCGCGCTGGCCCCCGTTCCGGGGCCGGGCTCGGGTCCCGTGGCGCCCGGCGGGCCCGCGGCCCCCGACCGGATCCGGCTCGCGATGATCCTCGTGCTGATCCTGGTGGTCGTGCTGTCCGCGGTGCTGGTCGCGCTCATCGTGGTCTGATCGCCGCGCCCACCCCACCGCCCCTGGTCACGATGCCGCCCCGTTTGCGACGCCGCCCTGGTCACGATGCCGCCCCGCGACTACGCGGCCCGCCGTCACGCGGCCGTGCCCGCCTACGGCGTGTCTCGAAGTCGGGTGCGGCAGCGGGCGGTGGCTGTTTGAGGAGAAATTGTCGGGGGTGGGTGGCATGGTGTCGGTCGTGGGGAGGCATACGGGTTTTCGGTTCACGTTGGATCCTTCGCCGGCGCAGGTGGGAGTGTTGTGGCGGCATGCGGGTGCGGCACGGTTCGCGTACAACCAGTGT
>DASXOA010000281.1:0-3382 GCA_036494675.1 Rugosimonospora sp. | reverse complement strand
CTGGCCGGCGCCTGCGCCGCCGGGCTCACCGGCCTGCTCGTCTCCCCGATCAGTTGGTCGCATCACTGGGTCTGGCTCGTGCCGGTCTTCGTGCTCGCCTGGGCCGGGGCTCTGCGGCTGCGCACCGGGGCCCGTCCGGCTGTGGCGCGATTGTCGGCGGCGCGCTCGGTCGGTGCGCTCGCCGTCGTCGGCATCGTGTGGTTCCTGCTCACCCCGGCGAACTTCCACCAGTTGACCGGGCGCGGGCTGCGGGTACCGAGCCGGGTGCTCGACCTGGACTGGTTCCGGGCATTCGCCAGGAACGCCGACGTGTGCCTCGGCTTCGCCGTGCTCGCCGCGATCGCGATCCTCTCCTGGCGGAGGCCGGCCCCGTCTGGCCCGACGCCGGTGGCCGGCGGGGCCGGACCGCGTTCCGCCCCGCAGGCGGCCCTGTCGTTCACCGATGAGCGGGGCGGGTGGGCGGCCACGGCCGAAGAGACCGCGGAGGATCCCGGCACCGGCTGAGCGCGACTACGAGAGCTTCTGGCGCAACTCGATGAGATTTCCCGCCGGGTCGCGGAGGCGGGCGATCCGGACGCCCAGCGGCACGATGTCGGTGGGTTCGGTGACCACCTCGGCGCCCCACTCGCGCAGTGCCCGCAGCTTGTCGTGCACGTTCATGGTATCGAAGATCAGCGTGGTGTGGTCCGCGGCCATCGGATTGCCGCCCTGCGGCATCGCGGAATCACCGTCCTGCGGGGCGGCGTCCTCCCGGTGCGAGACCAGTTCGACGCCGGTGCCCTCGCTGTCGAGGAAGAGCGCGAACTCCTCGCCCTCCCGGCCCGCCCGTGAGGTCAGACCCATCGCATCACGGTAGAACCGGTACGGAGCACTGGAATCGGTGATCCGCAGTCGTACGCCGTACAGCTTGAGATCCACCACGCTACCGTCCGTCCTCGATCCCCGTGTCGGCTCCGGCCCATCGTGTTGCCCGAAACGTCCCAAGTTTATCCGCCTACCGCGCCGGTTGTACGGCACAGCCGGATACCGCCCCGGTTTCGGTGACCTCTCGAACCGTCGGCTGACGCGGATTCGGTGCCGGGACCGTATTTTCAGCACGCCAGTGGAGTCAGTCCAAGGAGGCCGTACCGGTGATACGCAGGAACACGTCCCGGGCGGTGTTCGCTGCCGTACTGGTGGCCGCCCTGGTGGGGCTGGGCACCGAGGTCGCCCGCGCCGGATCGGCCTCGGCCGGGGTGAGCCCGGCCGCGGTCAGTCCCGCGGTCGCCACCCTCACCGCCGCCAACTTCCGGCTCCAGGCCAGCGGGTACTCGCCGGTCGTCGCGAGCCTGGACGCCGCGTTGCCCGTCGTGACCGTCCCGACCGTGGTCGGCGACGGCAACCGGGCGGCGACATCGTGCAGTCCCGGGGCGGCGGACCGGCTCGCCGCGTTCTGCTGGAACGGCGGCGACGACGACGTGTCGTACTGGGTTCCGCAGGGCATCACCACGACCGCGGACGCGTCGCCGACGGGCGCCTACGACGGCTCGACCGCGATCCTCGTCAGCTGGTACGACAACGGGACCGATGGGTACGACCGCGGGGTGCGGGTATCCTTTGTGGACTATTCGAACCCGTCGGCGCCGACGTACCGGCACGTGCTGCTCGTCGCGCCGTACGTTCGCAGTGACGGCAAGCCGTCGTTCAAGCCCATCAACATCCACGCGGGCGGCATCTTCTGGTACGGCGACTACCTCTACGTCGCGTCCACCACCAGCGGGTTCCTGGTCTTCGACATGCATCACCTCTGGGAGACCGCCAGTACGGTGAGCACCGAGATCGGCGTGCAGTCCGACGGCTCGTACCAGGCGTACGGCTACAAGTACGTGCTGCCGGAAGTGATGAGCTACGGCCGCTCCACGTTGGGCGGCTACAGCAACCTGACGTTCTCGTTCGCCTCCGTGGACCGGACGAGCACCCCGAACGCGATCGTCGTCGGCGAGTACGCCAGCCCCGGCACCGGTACCCGCCTCGTTCGCTTCCCGATCGACTCCGGTACCGGCAGGCTGACCGCCTCCGGCGACGGGTACGTCCACGCCACCGCGGCGTACAACGTCTCCGTCACGAGCATGCAGGGCGCCACCTCCGTCAACGGGAAGTATTACCTGTCCACCAGCGACGGCAGCGGCAACGCCGGCGACCTGGCCACGTTCACCCCCGGCGGGTCGGTGGTGATGCACTACGACGTGCTGCCGATCGGTCCGGAGGACATGTCCTACTGGCCGGGCAAGGACCAGTTGTGGTCGCTGTCGGAGTACGCGTCCGGCCGGTCGGTGTTCGCGGTCCGTGCCTCCTCCTACTAACTACTGACTCCTACTGACTTACTGACTCCTACCGATGGAACTCGTCCTACCGAAACGACAGGAGCAGATCAGATGAAGATGCGACGGTGGTTGTCCGGGCTGGCCGTGCTGGTGTTACCGGCCGCGGGTCTGGCGCTGGCACCGGCGGCGGCGAACGCCGCCGACGCGTTCGTCGTCTACGTGAGCCCGACGGGTTCGGATACCAACGACGGACTCACCACCGCGACGAGCGTGAAGACGCTCGGCCGCGTGCAGGCGATCCTGACCGCCACCGCCCCGCAGGCCGACGTCGAGGTGCGCATCAAGCAGGGCACCTACACGACCGGCACGATCGCGTGGCACTACTACATCCCGGACCACACCATCACCTTCATGCCCATCGACTACCAGGCGGGCGACGGCATCGGTGACATCGCCGGCCGCCCGGTGTTCTCCAGCAACGGGACGGGTGGCTACTGGTTCGACGCCACGCTGCCGGCCGGCTCGCCGGGTGGCGATACGAACCTGGCGTTCGATTACCTCCAGGTGCAGGGCTACGCCATGGGCGGACTGCAACTCAACGGCGGCACCACGAACAACAGCCTGGGCATCCGGGTCCCGTTGGGCGCCGGCATCAACAACAACCGGATCTTCGGCATGCAGTTCCAGGACCTCGGCACGAAGTACAACACGGCGAGCACCGGGTACGGCGCGATCGACATCATCAACTCGTCGAACAACGTGATCAAGAACAACCACTTCGTGCACATCGAGAGTACCGGTGGCAACGCCGGCCTGATCCACGGCGTGTACCTGGCGCACGGCAGCTCGAACAACTCCGTGGTGAACAACCAGTTCGCGTACATCACCGGTGGCGCCATGCGTACCCGCAACGAGAGCAACGACAACGACATCTCCGGCAACACGTTCGACCACGCCGGTACGGTGGCCTTCTACTCGGAGTGGTTCTGCGACGCGTCCTGCGTGTCGCAGAACCCGGGGCATCCGCGCGAGTGCTCGTCGCACGGCAACGTGTTCCACGACAACAGCACGCTCTCCGG
>DASXOA010000280.1:0-2283 GCA_036494675.1 Rugosimonospora sp. | reverse complement strand
CCGGCACGACCGTGCTGATCATGGACTCGAACCCGACCAGTGCCCCGCCGCCGATCCCGGCCCCGGTGACCGGCCCGGAGTTCTACCCCGGCGCGGTCTACCGGATCAACATCGACACCGACGGCGACAACCACGCCGACGTCGCGTTCACGTTCGTGTTCTCCGACTACGAGGACGGCGCGCAGACCGGGGACGTCTGGTACGCCACCGGTGCCCAGGCCCGCCAGGCCGAACCCGGCGGAGAAATACTCGCCGAGGGCATTCCGGTCAGCTTCGACGGCACCGTTCAGCCCGTGGAGGCGAACGGGATCCGGCTGGCGGCCGGGCTGCGCAGCGACCCGTTCTTCGCCGACGTCGAAGGCGCCCTGCACGGGTTCGCCTGGACCGGGCACGACGACTTCGCCGATAACAACGTCGACTCGATCGTGCTGGAGGTACCCGACGACATGCTCGGCGGCCCGGTGATCGGCGTGTGGGCCTCGATCAGCCGTCACCGCAACGGTGTGCTCGAGCAACTGGACCGCGGCGGGAACCCCACCATCAACCCGTTCATCAACCCCGACGGGGAGAAGAACCTGTTCAACTCGCGCCAGCCCGCCGACGACCTGGCCAACTACCTGGAACCGTGGTCGGCGATCCTGCAGAACGCCGGCGGTTACACCCCCGAACAGGCCAAGGCAGCCGCTCTGCGGGTCTTGCCCGACATCCTGCACTACGACCGCACCGAGCCGGCCACCTACCCCAACGGCCGCATCCTCACCGACGACGTGTACAGCCTGCGCTTCGCCTGGCTGACCAACGGCAAGGTCCCCCCGTCCGGCCTCAAGCCGCACGACAACCTGCTGGCCCACTTTCCCTACCTCGGTCCGCCCACCTCTAGCCGCTGAGACGGCTTCTCCGCGCCGGCGACGTGACGGAATCCGTCGCCGGCCCGGCGGTCCAACGAAGGGACCGTGGTTTCACTTCGACGAGCCTGGAGGAGCCGGCCATGGAGTATCTCGTCACAATGACCACTCACGTCCCGGACGGGACGCCGGAACGGGCCATCGACGAGGTCCGGGCCCGCGAGGCCGCGCGCTCGCGCGAGCTGGCCGCGGCGGGGCACCTGCTTCGCCTGTGGCGTCCGCCGCTGCGGCCGGGCGAATGGCGCTCGCTCGGGCTGTTCGCCGCCGTGGACGGCGACCAGATCGAGGAGGTCCTGGCCTCGATGCCGCTGCGGGTGTGGCGCACCGATGAGGTGACGCCGCTCGCGCCGCACCCGAACGACCCGGCGCTGACGGCCAGGAACGCAGGGGCCGAGTTCCTGACCGCCTTCACCATCAGCATCCCGGAGGGCACGTCGGCCCAGGCCGTGGCCGAAACCGAGGCACGCGAGGCACGGCGCGCGAAGGAACTGGCCGGGCAGGGTCATCTACTGCGGCTGTGGAGGCTACCCGGCCGTTCGCGCGCTCTGGGCCTGTGGAACGCGGGGAGCCCCGCCGACATTCAGGCGCTCTTGACGTCGCTGCCTATGGATCCGTGGATGACCGTCGAGACCACGCCGCTCAGCCAGCACCCGAGCGACCCGGCGCTGATCATCGCATGACCGGGAACGACCGGCGGGTCGCCATCATCACCGGAGGCTCCCGGGGCATCGGCGCCAGCCTGGTGGCCGGCTACCTCGGGCGCGGCTGGGCGGTGGTGGCCAACGCCCGGACGATCGGGCCTTCTACCGACCCGGACGTGCTCACGGTCGAGGGCGACATCGCGAAGCCCGCCACCGCCGACCGGGTCGTCGAGGGTGCGCTGGAGCGGTTCGGCCGCATCGACACCCTGGTCAACAACGCCGGGGTGTTCGTCTCCAAGCCGTTCACCGATTACACCGCCGCGGACTACGCCCTGCTCACCGGGGTCAACCTGGGCGGGTTCTTCTGGCTGACCCAGCGGGTCATCGCCGAGATGGCGACGCGGTACGGCGGCCACGTGGTCAACATCTCGGCCACCCTCGCCGAGGTCGCGAACTCGCACGCGCCCTCGGTCCTGGCCGCGCTGACCAAGGGCGGGCTGGCCGCGGCCACCCGGTCATTGGCCGTCGAGTACGCCTCGCGCGGTATCCGGGTCAACGCCGTCTCGCCTGGGATCATCCAGACCCCGGTGTACCCAGCCGACAGCTACGAGGGGCTCGGTGACCGGCTTCCCCCGCTCGGGCGCGTCGGCCAGGTCAGCGACGTCGTGGACGCCATCTTGTTCCTGGAGTCCTCGCCCTACATCACCGGGGAGATCCTGCACGTCGACGGCGGCCTG
>DASXOA010000279.1:0-6050 GCA_036494675.1 Rugosimonospora sp. | reverse complement strand
CCCGAGAAGTCGACCCGAAGGGACCGGGATGCCCGTCATCAGCCGTGACTCGCTGGTCGACCAGGCCATCGAGTGGATCCGGGGCGAGATCGCCAGCGGTCGCTGGCCGGTGGGATCCCGGCTGCCGTCCGAGCCCGTACTGGCGGTCACGCTGGGCGTGAGCCGCAACACGGTACGGGAGGCGGTGCGCTCGCTCGCCCACACCGGCCTGCTCCAGGTGCGGCAGGGCGACGGTACCTTCGTCAAGGCCCCGACCGAGGTCGAGGCCGTGCTCCGGCAGCACCTGAAGACCGCCGAACTCATCCACGTCTTCGAGGCCCGCCGCCCGCTGGAGACCGAGCTGGCACGCCTGGCTGCGCGGCGACGCACCCACGCCGACCTGGAGCGGATGGCCGAGGCGCTCGACCGCCGCGACCTCGCCGAACGGCAGCATGACAAGGAGACGTTCGTCCCCGCCGACGTCGCGTTCCACCAGGCCGTCGCCGTCGCCGCGCACAACCCGGTGCTCGAAACCCTCTACCGCGGGTTCGCCGGCAGCCTCGGCGCGAGCATCGAGGGCGTCCTGCACGACGAGCAGATGTTCCACCGGCCTTCGATGTGGCACTACCGGCTGCGCGACGCGATCGCCGCCGGCGACGAGGAGGCCGCGGCACTGGCCGCCGGCGCCCACCTCAGCGAGACGCTGCAGACGCTGTCCGGGCACCCGGAGCCGGAGGCATCCGGCGCATGACGGCACCACCTGTGCGGCCCGGCCCGGCGGACGCGACCCGGGGCCGGGGTGGCCGCGCCATCGAGGCCGGCTGGTTCGTCGCCGGCATCCTGCTGCTGGCCTTCAACCTCCGCCCGGCCGTCACCAGCCTCCCCCCGCTGTTTCCCGAACTGTCGTCGCATCAGCGGCTCTCCTCGGCGGAGGTGTCGCTGCTGGCCACCATCCCGGTGCTCTCCTTCGGGGTGTTCTCCGCCGTGGCCGCGCCGCTGGCCCGGCGCTTCGGCGAGGAGCGCGTGCTGGCCGGCGCCCTGGCGCTGCTGGCCTGCGGGCTCGCCGGCCGCGCCGCGCTGCCGGGTGGCCTGCTGTTCCCGGCCACCGTGGCCGGAGCGGGCGCCATCGCCGTGATGAACGTGCTGCTGTCCGGGCTCATCAAGCGGCGCCGTCCCCGCCAGGCGGGGTTGCTCATGGGCCTGTACCTGCTCTCGCTGTACGTCGGCGCGACACTCGGCTCGGCGACCAGCGTGCCGCTGTACCACGCGAGCGGCGGATCGTGGTTCATCGTCCTCGGTGTCTGGAGCCTGCCGGCACTGATCGCCCTGGTCGCCTGGCTGCCGCAGACGCGCCTGGGCCCCGCCGCCCGGCCGGCGACCGGCGGCACCGGGGCCACCAGCCCGTACCGGCTCGCGCTGGCCTGGCAGGTGGCGGCGTTCATGGGGCTGCAGAGCCTGACCTACTACGGGACGCTGTCCTGGCTGCCCACCCTGTTCCGCGACCGGGGCAGCAGCGCCGCGCAGGCCGGGCTGCTGGTCTCCATGCTCAGCATCTGCGGCCTGGTCACGGCGATGATCACGCCCATGCTCGCGCACCGGCGCACCGATCACCGTGTCCTGGTCGTGCCCGCGGTCGCGGTGTGCGTTCTCGGCATCTTGGGCGCGTGGCTGGCCCCGCTGAGCACGGCGGCGATCTGGACCGGCCTGCTCGGCCTCGGCCAGGGCGCCGCGCTGGGCCTGGGCCTGTACTTCACGATCGCCCGGGCCAGTACGCCGCAGGCGGCGGTGCGCCTGTCCGCCATGGCGCAGTGCGCCGGGTACCTGCTGGCCGCGACCGGCCCGTTCACCGTCGGGCTCCTGCACGACGCGACCGGCGGCTGGGCCGTCCCGTTCGGGCTGCTGCTTGTGCTCACCGGCGCCGAACTGGTGGTCGGCCTGCTCGCCGCCCGGAACCGGATGCTGCCCGAGGACCCGGACGGCGCCGCCGGGGGCGGATCCGACGCCGGCGGCGGGCCGGCTCTCAGCGCGGCCGGCGCACCGACCAGGGCGGCCTAACGAGACGTGCGGCCCTGGCCGGTGGCCGGCCGGGTCTCAGTTCGACAGGCGGCTGGTGCCGTACTTCTTCACCAGCGCGGTGTTGCCGGACAGGTCGAGGTCGGCCGTGAACCGGATGGAGTCGCGCATCTGGTTCAGCGTGATGGCGGTCGACGGTACGCCGCCGAACTGGTACGTGAACGTCTTTCCGGCGTACACGATGCGCTGCGCCAGCGGCACGTCGTGGAAGCCCAGCCGGACAATGTAGAACGAGGTGCCGTCGCCGCGGGGTACCTCGACGTAGTCCTGCTGCGGATGCCCGTACTGCTGGGCGTTGGAGTAGGAATGGGTGTCCGAGCCGGACGGCGCCCGGAACACGATCACCGCGCAGTCCACGCTGAACGAGGTGCTGGACCGGTTGGTGAAGACGAACTGCCAGCTGCCGTACCACTGGCTGCCGTTGAAGGTGGCGCTGACGCTCAGCGGCGCGTTGCTGGTGAACGCGGTGGTCATCGGCTCGGACAGGATCGGGTTGGCTCCGGTCAGCGGGAAGTTGGGCGCGGTGTAGCAACGCTCCAGTTGGCTGCCGTAGTCCGACGGGTTGCCGGCGGCGGCCGGCTGGCTGATCGTGTTGGGGCCGGCGCTGACGGTCGTGGTACTGGTGATGTCGGCCGCGGCCGGCGATGGATGCCCGGCCTGCCAGGCGACGGTGGCCGCGAGCAGCGCCGCCGCGGTGAGCGGGAGGATGAGGAGTCTCCGTTGGGCTGCCATCCGCATGGCGCACCTCCCCGGATCGGTGGATGAGACTCCCCCAGTTTCTGACAACTTTACTTACAGATGCAAGTACTTCGATGTTTCGATCCGGATCAGCGGCCCATCTCGGCCAGGATCCCGGTACCCTGGCCGACCTCGATCAGGTAGCCGTCCGGGTCGCGGAGATAGCAGCGGATCTCCACGCCGTGGTCCTTCGGCTCGGTGAGAAAGTCGCCGCCGCGCGCACGCCACTGCTCATACACCGCGTGGACGTCGGTGACCCGGATGTTCATCGCGGAACTGAGGGTCGCCGAGTCCTGCGGCGCCCGCGCCTGCACGGTCGGCTTGTCGTCGGTCGGTCCGCCCTCGGTGTTGATGACGATGTAGCTGTTGTGGAACCGCAGGATGCAGGGCTGTCGTTCGCGCACGCAGACGGCGCCGAGAACCCGCTCGTAGAACTCCCGGGACCGGTCGACGTCGCGCACGATCAGCAGGTGGGTCAGGACGGCGCCGCTCGCCGGCCGGAGATAGTCGGGTGCCTCGTCCATCGTCGCCGCTCCCAGTCGGGCGTCGGGGTACTCGTGCCCCAGGCGTTACCCGGATCGCGGGAGATAAACGGTCAGGGCATCTCCATGGTCTCCGCGCGGGCGATCTCGGCGAACGCCCCGTCGAGGTACCCGTCGAGCCGGCGCCGCCCCGTCGCAAGCAGGTCGACGATGAGCAACGGCGCGTGCCACGCGTACGCGGCGGCGGTCGGCACCTGGCTCGGCACGATCTCACCGGATCCCGGGACGACCGTCGGCGGGTGGGGGTGCCCACCCGCACCACGATCCGGCCGGGCTTCCCCGGCTCCGCCGACAACATGGCCGCCGGTCGGGTCGCCCACCCAGTCGTCGCCGGACGCGACCGGTGGACCCATGACGTCCTCGTAGGTCACGCCGGGCTCGTGGATGCCCAGGGCGCTGGACAGGACCGCGACGAGAGTGGTGACGTCCAACCGGTCGAGCGGCAGCCACTCCGCCGCGGCCCGGTAGCAGCGACCGAGG
Organism: Rugosimonospora sp.; assembly: GCA_036494675.1. GTDB lineage: Bacteria > Actinomycetota > Actinomycetes > Mycobacteriales > Micromonosporaceae > Rugosimonospora. The sequence goes on along the minus strand of DASXOA010000279.1, from coordinate 2,238 downwards.
ACGATCTGGATGTCGTCGCTGTCCAGGCCGTCGGGGTGGTGCTCCTCCAGCAGCGTACGGACGAGCGCGCCGAGCACCAGCCCCGAGTACTCCGGCAACGACGCGGCGAGTTCGTCAGCGGCGGAGTCATAGGCGTCCCGGTCCCGCTCGCCGACCGCCTCGACGGCCTGGCCGATCGCCATCCCGATGCTCCGCGCCGGCCCGCGAAGCTCCTTCCACGACGCCATACCCGATCTCCGCCCGTCCCACGATCCGATCCGCGCGGGACCGACCCCGCGAAGACAGACCCTACCGGCGACGGCCGGACGGTCGGGCAGCCGACGGACGGATCAGGGTTCGCCGACAACCAGGCACCAGAACCTCCTGGGGGCGGGTGGTGGCGCCGATATGCGCCGTGATCTGGCCGAGATCCGGGCAGCGTCGCCGGTCCGGCGCCACCAAGCGCGATTCCGCCGCCGGCCGGTGTGTTCGGGTCACCGGCCGGCGGCGTCGCGGGTCGCGGAGTCCGCGACCACCGTCAGGCCCGGTCTCCGGCGACCACGAGCCCACGGGGCGACGAGCCGGGCTCCGGCGGGGGCAGGAGCGCGCCGAGGTCGCCGGCCGCGTGGTGCCGCTCGAAGTCGAGCAGGTACCGCTTGCGCTCGATACCGCCGCCGTAGCCGGTCAGGTCTCCGGTGGAGCCGACGACGCGGTGGCACGGCACGATGATGCTCACCGGGTTCCTGCCGTTGGCCAGGCCGACCGCCCGTGACGCGGTGGGCCGCCCGATCCGCTCGGCAAGCTGGCCGTAGGAGAGGGTCTCGCCGTAGGGGATGTCGCGCAGGGCCTCCCACACGACGCGCTGGAACGGGGTGCCGCCCAGGTCCAGCGGCACGTCGAACGTGGTGCGCCCGCCGTCGAAGTACTCGGTGAGCTGCTCGATCACCCGGGCGAACGGCGCGTGGTCGCGCTCGCCGAACGTCGCCTCCGCCGGCTGGTGGCGGTGCCGCTCCATGTAGAGACCGGCAAGGGCGCCGTCGGCCGCGACGAGGGTGAGCGGACCCACGGGGCTGTCTATCACGGTGTGTACTCGAGTTTGCACGAGAGATCCTTCCATCGCGCGGGTTCCGGTCGTACCCCACAAGCATCTCCGCCGGTCGCGACCGGCGCTGGCGGAAAACGGACAAGGTCTTTCGGCGATCATCCCGCGCCGGTGACGTGGCTCACCGTAACCGACGGCGCTGGCGTCCGGCCCGGCACGGCCACTTCCGCCGGCACCGTACCTCCGTTGAGACCGCACCGCCGCCGGCACCGCACCGCCCATTCAGACGCGGCGTAGCACCGCCCACAGCCCCCAGCCCGCCTCCGACGTCACCGCCGACCACGCAGCACCGCCATCCGCAGCACCGCCATCCGCGCGCTCCAGAACGGAGCGGACCATCTCGACCGGTACGTGATGCGGCGCGTCGACGCCCAGCGCGTTGGACCAGACCACCACGCCGCCCGGGGCCAGCACCCGTACCACCTCGTCGGCGAACAGCGGGACGTCCGCCAGCACCACCGCGTCGGCGCTCCCGGCGTGCAGCGGCAACCGGGCCGCGTCGGCGAGCACCCGCAACGGTGCCGGAGACCGGCGCAGCATCTCCCCGGTCAGGTCCAGGCACACCACCTGGGACCACACGTCGGCCAGCAGCGAGGTCAGCAGGCCGGTGCCGCAACCGACCTCGACACACCGGGTGCCGCGCGGCACCTCTCCCCGGGCCAGCGCGTCGGCGAGCGGCACCGGACGGTACCCGCCGCGCTCGTCGTTCCAGTGCGGCGCCAACTCCGCGTACCGCTGGACAGCCTCGTGGGCGGCCCGTGGCGACCAGGCGGACGGGTCATGTGCGAGTGCGCGCGAGGCACGCTGGATCGCGTGCGCCTCGGGGCGGACCGGCTTGTCCGGCGCCGCCGGTACCACCCTCGGAAGTGTCCGGATCACGCGACAATCGTGCCACGGGTCGGCATCGCGCGAGTGCTGAGCCCGGGCCGGGACGGGTCGATGTGCCAGGATCCTGCCGTGGTGGAGACTCCCCCGGCGCGGTACCGGCGGCTCGCGTGGCTGCGACTCGCGTGGCCGCGACTCGGGTGGTCCCGGCGTCGGTGGTTGCGGCGGACCGTGACCGCGCTCGCCGCGGTGGTCACCTGCCTGGCCGTGCTGCTGGCCGCCGGCTGGGTGGCGCTGCTGGTGGAAGACGGGGGTACGCCCAGTGCCGCCGC
>DASXOA010000278.1:0-20375 GCA_036494675.1 Rugosimonospora sp. | reverse complement strand
CCGTACGCCATCGTGATCATGTCCGGGGTGACCAGCGGGACGGCCTGCTCGAAGTGCTCGGGGTCGGGCAGCACCTGGGTGAGTTCGCCCGGCAGGCTGTCGCTGGCCCACAGCCGGTGCGCGATGTCCCGCGCCTCGTCCCGGCTCTTCGCCCAGCAGGCCTTGGTGCCGGCCACCGCGGGCTTGCCCGCACCACCCGCGTCGCGGAACCGGGTGGCCCCGTCCGGATTGGGCTTGGTGCTCACGTACCCGTCGCCGACCCTGGCCGCAAGCTCGATGGCCCGGCGCCCGAAGCCCGACACGTAGACCGGCACCGGCGTGTCCGGGATGGTGTACAGGCGGGCGTGCTCGACCGTGTAGTGCGCGCCCCGGTGCCTGACGACCCGGCCGGTCCAGAGGGCACGCATCACCTCGACGGCCTCTTCCAGCATCTCCAACCGCTGCACCGCGTCCGGCCACCTGTCGCCGAGGATGTGCTCGTTGAGCGCTTCGCCGGTGCCGACGCCGAGCGTGAACCGGCCGCCGGTCATCACGGCGCAGGTCGCCGCGGCCTGGGCCACGATGGCCGGGTGCAGCCGGATGATGGGACAGGTCACCCCCGTCATGATGGGCAGCGTGGTGGCCTGGCTGAGCGCCCCGATGACCGACCAGGCGAAGGACGCCTGGCCCTGTTCACCGGTCCACGGATGGAAGTGGTCGGCCAGCCACAGGGAGGCGAACCCGGCCTGCTCGGCCAGCTCGGCCTGCCGGATCAGGTCCGCCGGCGGGTACTCCTCGCAGGACAGCCCGTAGCCGATGCGCATGGTTTCCTCGCCCTTCCCGAAGCGGACCGGGCCTACCGGGTCCGCCCGGCCCGCCAGCAGCGGTACAGCTCCTCGAAGTACGGCAGCACACCGAGCACGGTGACCGCGCTGAGCACGCCGACCAGGTAACGGCGGGGCAGCGGCGGGCGCTTGCGCCGCAGCCGCCAGCTCCGGCCACCGGCCGGCGGGCGGAGCAGCGCGCGTACCTGCCGGGGATGCAGGCAGGCGGCGGCGCCGATCGCGATGAACGGCATCGACTCCAGGAAGCTGTGGATGTTCTGCTCGCCGGGCCGCACCTCCCGGGTACTGTGGGCGGCCAGCCGCACGTCCCACATGGCGGTCGCCTCGTGGACCAGCGCCGCGCCACCCATCAGGGCAAGCATCGGCGGGTTGATCTCCAGCAGCAGCGCCATCAGCAGCGGCGCCCCCACTTCGCTGATCATCGCCAGGTGGAGCACGGACTCCCGGGTGCCGGAGGTGTGCTCGATGTCGGTCCGCCGGTGCATCCGCCAGTCCAGCAGCCCGGGGAGGAACCAGGCCGGCAGGAGCACATAGATCAGGTACCGGAGGGTCGCGGTCTCCACGTCCATGGTGCCCGACTGCGGGCTGCGCACCTCACTCCCGGCCCGACGCATGTTCATGATGTCGAACACCCGCTCCGCTCTGCCGTTTCCCCGCACCTGCGTTCCGTGGCCCTACCCCGGGCGGGGGCGGTACATGCCTGAACGGCGGCCACCTCCCGATCGGGTGTATTCCGCAGTAGTTTGTGCCGCCGGGCGGCGGGCACTTAGCTGCGGTGTTGGCACGCTGGTGGGCGCTTTTCTGGTGGTCGTACCTGGTCTGGACGATTCTGAGCTGGACGCTGAGCGTCGAGCAGATCGTGGTCGGCGTGCTGCTGTCCGCGCTGACCGCGCTCGTCTGCGCCCGGCTGGGGCCGGCCGCGGGGCCCTGGAACCTGCTGCGACCACGCCGGGTCGCGGGGCTGGTCCGGCTGGCCGGGGTCGTCGCGGTGCGGGTGGTACGCGCCAATCTCACGCTGTCGCGGCGCATCTGGTCGCCACACATCCCGCTGCGCAGCGGGATGGTTGTCGTACCGACCGGCGTGTCCGGCGACGGCACGCTGGCGACGGTGGGTCTGCTCACCTCGGTGATCGTCGACTCGCAACTGATCGACCTCGACCGCCACCGGCACGAACTCCAGTACCACGGGGTGTGGATCGAACAGTTCGAGGCCGACCGCAACCGGGCCCGCATCAACGGCCCCATCGAGGACCGCCTCCTGAGGGCGGGCCTGCGATGACGATCGGGTCGACGATGACCACCGCGATCGGCGTCGCCTGTCTCGCCGAGATCCTGATCGGCGGGCTGCTGCTCATCCGGGTCGGGCTCGGCCCCACGGTATGCGACCGGATCGTCGCGCTGAACACGATGTCCACGCAGATCACCCTGGCCGTGCTGCTGTTCGCCGCGTTCGCGGACCGGTCGATCTACCTGGATGTCGCGCTGTGGCTGGCGTCGTTCAGCTACCTGGCCACCATCGTCTGGTCCCGCTACCTGGAACGGGGGCTGCTGTGAGACTCGTGTTCGGGCTGGTGCTGCTGGCCATCGGGGTCTCGGTGTCGACCAGCGGAGCGGTGGGCATCCTACGCATGCCCGACGTGTACCTGCGCATCCAGTCCTCCAGCAAGACGGTGACGCTGGGCGCACTGCCGGTACTGGCGGCGCTCGTGGTTGTCGAGGGCCCGCTGACCAGTTACGGCGGCCGGGCGCTGATCGTCGCCGTACTGCTGCTGGTGATGAACCCGCTGGCAACGCACGCGCTGGCGCGGGCCGCGTACTCGGTCGGCATACCGATGTGGTCCGGCGCGGTCGTCGACCAGGCGGCAGCGCGGGTACCGGGCCAGGGCGGGACCGGCCCCGGCGGGACTGACTCGGGCGGGAGTGGCCCGGCGGGCGGCGGCGGGCGCGGGTCCGGCCCCGGGTCCGAGGATCGGGGGCGGTAGGTGTTCTGGGCCATCGACTACGCATGCCTGGTGCTGGTGGTGGCCGCCGCGGTACTCGTGATCAGCCTGCGCAACCTCAACGGCGCGGTGATGGCGCTCTCGGCCATGGGAACGGTCCTGGGTCTGCTGTTCATCGTGCTGGGTGCGCCCGACGACGCGCACGCGCAGATTGTCGTCGGGTCGATCGCGCTGCCGACGCTCTACCTCGTCGCGATCGGCAAGATTCGCACGGAGGTCGTCAACGCACCCGAACTCGGCGAGAAGGGCGACACCGACGCGGGCCCGGACACCGCGGCCGACGCCGGCGGGCGAAACAGCAACGACCCGGCCGGCGGCGGTCGATGAGCGGCATCCCCGAGCCGTCCGAGGAGGAGCCGCGCCACCACGCCACCGTGGGGCTCCTGCTGTCGGCCGGCGTCGCCGCCGCGCTGATCGTCGCCGTGCTGACCCTGCCCCGGGCCGACAATCCGCTGCCCGCCATCGCCCGGCGCGCCATGACCGTGGCCCTGCCCGAATGGAAGACGACCGAACCGGTCAGCGAGGTCGTGTACGGGACCCGCGGCTTCGACACGTTCGGGGAGACGTTCCTGTTGCTGGCGGCGGTCGTCGGCATGGGACTCATCACGCGGGCGCGCGAGCCGCGCCGGGGCTTCATCGGCGAACAGGTGGCCGGCCGGCGAGAGCAGCACCGGACCGACCCGACCCCGGGTCGGGGCAGCGCCGACCAGCGGCAGGCGCAGCGGGCGGAAGCCGGCGAGGAGGGTCGGCGCAGCGGGCCGGCGTCCCCGGACGACGAACCGCTGGGCAGTCCGGGTCCGGAGCGCGCCGAGGCGATGACGGTCGTGGTACGCGCCGCGGTACGCACCGTCGCACCGCTGCTGACCATGGCCGGCCTGTACCTCGTGGCGTGGGGTTACACGCCGGGCGGCGGGTTCCCGGCCGGAGCGGTGGCGCTCGGCGTCGTGCTGCTGGTCTACGTCTCGCTCGGGTACCGGCGGGTCGAACCGTGGCTGCGGCCGGGGGTCATCGAACCGATAGAACTCGCCGGCGCCGTGGCGATCGTGCTCCTCGGGGTGCTGGGCCTGGGGCTGGAGGGCTCGTTCTCGGCCAACTTCCTGCCGCTGGGCCCGGTACAGACGATCCGCAGTGGCGGCGTTCTTCAGGTGTTCTCGGTCAGTGAGCTGATCGAGGTCGCCACCGGCCTGGTCCTCGCGGTGTTCGGGCTGCTCGGCATGGGCCACGACTGGGAGCCCGACGAGTCGCGCGACGCGTCCGGTGCCCCGGCGCCGGGGGGCAGCCGTGATCGTCGTTAACTACCTCGCCGCGGTCGCCCTGTTCTGTCTCGGCCTGTACACGGTCCTGACCCGGCGCAACCTCCTCAAGATAGTCATGGGGATGTCGCTGATGGAGGCGTCCACGTACCTGTTCCTGCTGTCCCTGGCGTACCGCAAGGGATCCACCGCGCCGGTGCTGGTGTCGCCTCCGGACGGGCAGAGCCCGGCGCGACTGGCCAACGGGAATGTCGCCGACCCGGTACTGCAGAACTTCTGCCTCACCGCGATCGTCATCGGCGTCGCGGTCACCGGGGTGTTTCTCGCCGTCGTGGTCCGCATCGCCCAGCACTACCGGACGCTGGACGCCGACCGCGTACGCGACATGCGGGGCTGACCGTGGTACCCGGGGAAACACCGCCAGCGCCGGGTCGTGGCGCGCCCGACCCGCCCGCACGACCCCCCGCGCCGCGGCCGTCGCGATGAGCCACCAGTCGTTGTCGTCGCTGCTGCCGCTGCCGGTGGTCTTCCCCCTGGCCGGCGCGGCCCTGGCACCACTCGCCGTGCGGCTGTCCCGCCACGCGTTGACCATCGTGTCCGTCCTGGCACCGCTGGCCTCCGCCGCGGTTCTGGTCGCGGCCGCGCCGACCGTGTACCGGGGACGGGTGCTGACCGAGTACCTCGGCAACTGGAAACCGGTGAACGGCCAGGTTCTCGGGGTGACCTTCGGCGTCGACGCCTGGGGACTGACCTTCGCTCTGGTCACCGCGTCGATCGGCGCGATCCTGCTGATGTTCATGCTCTCCAGCCACGCGCAGTTGGGACGGCGTGAACTGGGCGCGTCGGCGTGCCTGTTCCTGTTGCTGGACGCCGCCGTCATCGGCGGCGCGCTGACCGCCGACCTGTTCAACATCTTCGTGTGGTTCGAGGTCGCGGCGCTGGCCAGCTACGCCCTCACCGCGTTCTTCCTGGAACGGCCACCCGCTCTGGAGGCCGCCTTCAAGCTGCTCGTGCTCACGAACGTGGCCAGCTTCCTCATCTTCATCGCGACAGCACTGCTCTACTCCGAGCACGGTGCTCTCAATCTGGGACAGTTGCACAACGCGCTGGTCGCGCACACCGGCACCGCCGACCTGATCGCTCTCGGGCTGCTCATCGCCGGCTTCGCCACGAAGGCCGGCCTCGTTCCCTTCCACGGCTGGCTGCCGGACGCGCACACCGCCGCGCCGGGACCGGTCTCGGCGCTGTTCTCCGGCCTGATGGTGAACTTCGGCATCGCGACGATCGGGCGGCTGGTGTTCACCGTGTACCCGCGCACCGGCACCCACGTGCTCGGCCTGCTGATGGTGCTGGGACTGGTATCCGCGCTCGGCGGAGCCATCTTCGCGCTGCTCCAGGACGATCTGAAGCGCCTGCTGGCCTACGACACCATCTCGCAGATGGGTGTGCTGGCCGTCGGCCTGGCCACCGCGAGCCGGACGGGGCTCGCCGGCACCACGTACCACCTGGTCAACCACGCGCTGTTCAAGTCGCTGATGTTCCTGTGCGCGGGTGCCATCGTGCACGCCACCGGCGCCACCAACCTGTCCGACCTGCACGGCCTGGCCCGTCGGATGCCGTGGCTCGTCGGGGCGTTCACCGTGGGCGCGGCGGCCATCGCCGGGATCCCGCCCCTCAACGGCTATGTGTCGCTGGGCCTCATCCACGACGCCCTGCACCAGAGCGGCCAGCCGGTGCCGTACGTGCTGATGCTGCTCGCCCAGATCGTCACGGTCGCCGCGCTCGGCAAGGTCGTACTGGCGTTCCTGCGCCCCCAACGCAACCCGTACGCCCGCGACGAACGGCTCCGCTCCGGGATGCTCGCCGCCCTGCTGCTGCTCGCCGGCTCCTGCCTCACCATCGGCATCTTCCCGGAGTGGGTACTGGACAACCTCGTCGCACCGGCGTCGATGGCGCTGCCCGACGCGTCGGGGTACGCCCACGCCGTACTGTCCGGAGGCGGCCGGGTCGCGGCGGGGAGCGTGCCGTACCGCTACGTCAATCTTCGGGAACTGATCCTGCTGCCGATCACCCTGGCACTGGCCGGACCGCTGATCTGGGTGGCACGGCGGTACCGCGACAGCGATGTCGTCACGCGCATCCGGTCGGTACAGACCGGATCTGTCAACGACTACGCGGGCTACCTGGTCATCGGGCTCCTGGTGACGGTGGCGTCGACGGCTCTGACGCCGCTACTGCGCTGAGCGACCGCTGCCGCAGAGACACCGTTCCCGGCGCTCTGGCGGCAAAACCCGGCAAACAAGGAGGATCACCTGGGTAGGTGAAACTCTGTCACATCCGACATGATTCCCCCTTGATCACGCGTACCGTCCCGATTGGACGGCCCGCCCACGGCGGAGCCACCATCCGCCCCTGTTGGGAGTCTCGATGTACGTGCGCAAGTCAGTTCTCCTGCTCCTTCTGGTGGCAGGCGTGGGGACGTTGGGTTGGTACCTGTACCTGTCCTCGGGCGGCGTCGCGTCGTCGAGTGGTTCGTCGGGCCGTAGCCTGTCGGCGAGTCTGGTCCGGTCCTCCACGGCGGATGCGCCGCCCTCCGTCGTCGCCACGTCCCCGGGCGTCTACCGAACGTCGCCCGGTGGCGCCGGCAACACGGTCATCGCGCGCAACGGTGCGATCGTCTTCATCGGCGACAACGGAGTGTTGAAGGCGAACACCGGTGACACGTCCTCGAGCGGGGCGGTCGTCATCGACAGCAGCGACTCGGATATCGCGTCGGGCGGAAGCTCGACCGCGCCCGAGGCGGGCCTCACCGCGTCCCGCACGGCCCCGACCGCATCGCAGGCGCGACTCACCGCGTCCCACACGGCCCCGACCGCATCGCAGGCGCGACTCACCGCGTCCCATCCAGGCCCCGCGGCGAGCGAAGTGAACCTGACCGCCTTCTCCTCCAAGGCGTCGACCGGTGTGTCCGGCACTGCGCCCACCGACGCGTCCGGCACTGCGCGCACGGACGTGTCCCGTCCGGCGTCCGGCTCGCCGGCGAAGGTGAGCGGCGGCGCCCCGCAGCCCTCCGGCGGTACGGGCGGGAAACCTGGCTCGGGATCGGCATCCCAGAGCGACCTGGCGCCCAACCTGGGCAACCGGGCGGTCGGCATCTCCGGGTACGAGAACCACTCGGTGAACATCGCCGGCGATGACCAGATCGCCACGTACGACGACTCGAACGTGTTCATCGACCGGGAGGGCAAGCTCAACGCCAACACCGGAGACACCGACTCCAGCGGACTCAACGCGGTCGACGTGACCGGGTCGGTCGCCCGCTCCGGCGACTCTTCGGACGATGGAAGTGCCGACGGTGCCGACGACGCCACCGCCACGGACGCCTCGCAATCCGCGGCCACGCAGGCATCTGCGCAAGCTGCGCAGTCGCAGGAAGCGCAGCAGTCGCAGGAAACGCAGGAGCCCGAAGAGTCGCCGCAGGCTCAGGATTCCGAGGACGCTACCGCCGCGACCACGGCAGCCGATCCCGCTTCGAGCAGCCGGTTCGCGCCGGCCAGCCTCAAGGGGAACGCGAACGGAACGGCGTCGTCCGTCGATCCCGACGCGTCGACGTCGGCGACCGGCAGGAACCCGCTGGTCATCGGCGGAGACGGCTACGACGACCTGTCCATCAGGTCCAGCGGCAACCGCAACGTGGTCTCCTACGACGATTCCAACGTCGTGATCGGCGGCAGGGGCGACGTGAACGCTCAGATCGGCGACAGCGACACCGGCGGGGCGGTCGTGATGGGGATCCACGGCTCGCACGTCGAGGCCGGCGCGTCGAGCTGACCGATCAGGTGGTACGCAACTCCTCCGGCGCCGTGCTGGCCCGCAGGAAAGCCAGGCCCAGGGCGGCGGTGAGCACCGTGGCCCCCAGCCCCCAGCCGCCGATCACGCCCAACTCTCCCCAGGGAATCGGAACCTGCTCCGTGACGGTCGGGGCGACGACCATCGTCGCGCCGTGCGCCGCAGGGTCTGTCGAAAAACACGCGCGCGGATCGGCCGGCGGCGCCGTGCACATCGAGTCCTGGCCTCCACTCGCCACGGTCGGGCGCGCGACGCCGCTGCTGAGCGCCAGCCCGGTCGTCATCGCCACGACGAGCGCGGGTACGGCCACGGCGACGGTCTGCCACACGACCGCCCGGCCGAGCACCCCCCGGGGTACCCCGCTCGCGGTGAGACTGGCCAGCGCCCGGCGGCGCTCGACGACCGAGTTCGCCACTGCCACCGCCAACCCGGCCGCCGCGATCAGCCCGGCGACCAGCGCCCCGTACCCGACCAGATGCACCGCGCGCAGGTAGAAGGGGTTGGCCTGATCGACGACGTCCGGTTCGCCGAACGCCACGTTGGCCAGGTGCTGATCGATCGCGTCCACCCGCTGCTCGGTGCGGTAGTACGACGCGATCCAGGCCGCGCCCGCGGCGAACATCGCGGCGGACAGCAGAGCCGCCAGCGCCCGGCTGCCGTGCCAGGGGTCCGCCTGCAACCGGCGCGCGGCGATCAGCGCGGCCGGGCGCCGCGCGTACCGGACCAGCAGCCGGCCGACCGTGAACGAGAGCCAGCCGGCCCCGGTGACCACGCCGATGGTGGCGGCCAGGCCACCGAAGAACAGCGCCAGCGGCAGGACGTAGGACGGCACCACCTCGTGATGCCGGACGGTGTACCGCGCGACCGGGGTGACCATGGCAAAGGTGACCACACCGAAGACGATGAGGATGCCCGGCAGGGGTCGCGGCGGGTGGGTACGCGTGCGGCGCGCCACGCCGAGCGGCGTGACCGCGACCCGGCGAAGCAGGAACGCGGTGGCCAGCGCCGCGATGGCCGGCAAGCCGAACACGATGCCGGCGATCGCGCTCCAGGCCGGCAGCACGTCGGTGGGCAGCGGGCGCAGGCCGTGCGCGTCCGGCGCGTCGAGCAGCCGCCGGCTGCCGAGGTAGACGAGCAGACCCACGACGGTACCCAGCAGCATGGCGACCCCGGACTCGGCGCCGGCGATCGCCAGCCCCTGGCGCGGCGTGGCGCCGGCCAGCCGGACGGCGGCCAGTCGCCGGTCCCGGCCCGGCGCGCCGAGGCGGGCGCATTGCCCGACGAACAGCAGCACCGGGATGGTCAGCAGGATCAGCGCGATCGAGAGCCCCGGCCGCAGCCCCGGCTCGCGCAGCAACCCGTTGGTGTACGGCGCGTACGGCGTCTCGTCGGGGTGTGCGGGGTCGTGGATGGTCGGGATGGCCAGCACGGTGGCCGCCGAGAGCAACGCGAGCGTGCCGAGTACCGCGCCGAACGCGGTCAGCACGATGCGCATGGTGTCGGTGCGGGTACCCGCGACCGCCAGCCGCAGCAGCGTTCCCGGCTTCACCCGGCCACCACCGCACCCGCCAGGCCCAGCCCCGACGGGTCCAGTACCCCGTCGCGCAGCACGATTTCCCGGTCGGCGTACCCGGCCACCCGCGCGTCATGCGTGACCAGCACGACCGTGGTCTGCTGCTCGCGCGCGACCCGGACCAACTGGCCGAGCACCTGCTCCCCGGCCAACGAGTCCAGCGCCCCGGTCGGCTCGTCCGCGAACAGGACCCGTGGTTCGGTGACCAGCGCCCGGGCCAGCGCGGTGCGCTGCTGCTCACCGCCGGACATCTCGCCCGGCCGGGAGTCCGCGAGGTGGGCGATGCCCAGCCGCTCCAGCCAGGTCATCGCGGCCGTGCGCGCCTCCCGCCGGCGCGCCCCGGCCAGCAGCAGCGGCAGCGCGATGTTCTCCGCCGCCGGCATCTCCGTGACCAACTGCCCGAACTGGAACAGCACCCCGAAGTCGCTGCGGCGCAGCCGCGCCCGGGCGGTCTCCGACCAGCCGTCGATGCGCCGCTCGCGGTACCCGACCTCGCCGGCGTCGGGGCGCAGGATGCCGGCCAGGCACAGCAGCAGCGTGGACTTCCCGCAGCCGCTCGGCCCGGTAACGGCGACGATCTCCCCCTCGGCCACGGTGACCGTGACGCCGCGCAGAGCCTGCGTCCTGCCGTAGGACTTGACGACCCCCCGACCGTAGAGCATCTGGGTCATTGCGTGACCTCCCGGCGCAGGTCGGCGACCCGATCCAGGGTGGTCTGCAACCAGACCAGGTCGGCATTGAGGTGGGCGATGGCGTAGTCGGCGGCGATCAGGTCGGCGAACCTGATGCCCTTCTCCGTTTTCAACCGCGTGTACTCCCTCAGTCGTGCCGCGTGGGCATGGCGCTGGGCGGACAGGTAGGTGCGCGCGCGCTGCTCCCCCGCGGCGAGCAGCGCGACCGTCACCTTGGTGAGCAGCGCGCTGGTGACGTGCGGCGCGGGTGGCTCGATCTCGCCGAGCCAGCCGTCCAGGGCGGCCCGCCCCGCCTCGGTGATCCCGAAGGCGGTGCGCTCCGGCCCGCCGGCCTGGTCGTGCCCGCTCGGCGTGACCAACCCGTCCCGCTCCAGGCGGCCGAGGCTCGCGTAGACCTGCCCGAAGGCGGCCGGCTTGGCCTGCGGCATGCGCTGGTCGTGCGCCCGTTTCAGCTCGTACCCGTGCAGTGGACCGGCGGACAGCAGGCCCAGGATGACGAAGCTCATGGACATGGCGGCCACTATTCATCCATTGAATAGTCGTTGTCAAGCGACCCGCATGAGAGCCTGGAAGCCTCGTCGGAGGGCGAGAACGGAGGAGGGCGAACATGCGCAGGCGTACCTGGATCAGGATCGCGACGGTGCTGGGTGCCGTGGCGGTGGCGGCCGGACTCGTCGCGGCGGGCCGGGCCACGGTCAACACGGATGCCGTTCGCGACCGGGGCTACGACCGGGGCTACGCGGCCGGCACGATCGCGGGCCACGCCGACGGACTCCGGGAGGGTCGCGCCATCCAACTGACCCAGTCGCTGCCGGCCGACCGGCAGCAGGCGGTACGGGACGCGTTCACGGACGGGTACGCGGCCGGCGCGAACGACGTGTTCGACGGGTACGACGGCGGGTGGGGGCTGTCCACGCCGTACGTCGTCGTTCTCGTCCCGGCCGGCGGTGCGGTCACGTACCGGATCGAGTCCCGGGTCGAGCTACGCAAGGGGACGAACTACTACCTCTGCCCGGGATCCACGAAGCTGTGCCAGGAACCACGCTGACGCCGGGACACCGGAACGGGACACGCGTTCAGGCAACCGGATCCCGGGCCAGGATCAGCAGGTCGCCGTCCTCCTCCACCGGGCACGGTGTGGTCTGCGCCGCCACCGCGGCGTCCAGCGCCGCGAAGCCGCGCTCGGTCTCCTCGTCGGTCAGGTGCTCGAAGATGGAAATCCCCCGCAGCCGCAGGCGATCCGCGTACTCCGCCAGGCTCGACGCGAACCGCTCCCGCACCTGTTGTACGGCGACGTAGCGCAGCCCCGCCTCTCCGAACGTCCGCACGACCTCGTCGAGCGAGGGAAACAACTGCTCCTCGATCGCCCGCGCACCGGGGAAGAAACGGTGCCACATGAGTTCGGGCATCCGGTCGACGAATATGCTGCGGATCAGCAGCCGTGCGCCGGGCCGCAGGACGCGGGCGATCTCGGCGGCCGCCGCTCGCCGGTCCGGTACGTGATGCAGCACGAGGAACATCAGGGCCAGGTCACAGCTGGCATCCGGCAACGGAATCCGGTCGGCGGCACCGGCCAGGTAGTCGACCCTGGGGTGCCGGGCCGACTCCTCGGCTATCGCGCGCATCCGCGTCGACGGCTCGACACCGTACACCGGTCCGCCGAACGCATCCGCCAGGGCGGGAGTCCACCGTCCGGTCCCGGATCCCAGATCCAGGACGGTCAGCGGACGCTCCGGACGCGCATGGCCGGCGAACGCCCGGATCCACTTGTCCACGGTCTCCCCGGGCAGCGCCCGAGCCCGCGCGTAGACGGCGTACTGCTGCTCGTCGTAGTCGATCCTCTTGACCATCCCGCTCCCGCCGTTGTCGCGACTCGACCGTGTCGGTGAACGCGGCCGACCGTGCCATCGCACCGAAAGGCGCATCGAGGAACGCCAACATACCAACCGCAGATTCTTCACACCTTAAATCATGATCGGAGAATGATGTTTATCATGGCGTGGTGTCTCGTGCGGCGTCCCCGATCGAACGGAGCACCATGTCGAAGCTACGCGTCCACAACCCGAGGCAGAGCAGCCCGACCGAGCAAAGCCCGACGCAGCAAGGCCCGACGCAGCAGAGCCCGACGCAGCGCAGTCTCGACCCGGCGGACATCGCGAGACTCGTCTCCGCATCCTTCGGGCCGGACCGCCGCGTGGTCGACTGCGGCCCGATGACCGGTGGCAGTTTCGCCGCCGTGTGGCGGGTCCACCTCGACGACGGCCGGCGGGTGGTGCTGAAGGTGGGGCCGCCACCCGAGGTGCCGTTGCTGCGGTACGAGCGGCGGATGATCGCGGCCGAGGCGCGGTACTTCCGCCTCGTGGCCGCGCGGGCGCCACGGGTACCCGTCCCGCCGGTGCTGTACTACGGCGCGGACCCGCGCGTACTCGACGGCGACTGGCTGTTCACCGGTCTGCTGCGCGGGCGGTCCCTGCCGGAACTGTCCCGGGCCGAGCCGGGCATCGACACGGCCGGAGCCCGGGCCGACTTCGGCGCGGCGATGGCGGACGTGCACACGGTGACCGGAGACCGGTTCGGCTACGACGACAATCGCACCAGCGCGCCGACCTGGCGGGCTGCGTTCACCGCCCTCATCGACGACCTGATCGCCGACGCCGCCGACTGGGCGGTGGAGCTACCCATCACCGCGGCGCGCCTCCACGACCTGCTGGACCGGCACGGCGACGCGCTGGACATGGTGGACCGGCCGGCCCTGCTGCACTTCGACGGCTGGGACGGCAACGTGTTGGCCGAGCCCGGCGAGGACGGCACGTCGCGGATGACCGGACTCGTGGACGGTGAGCGGTACCTCTTCGGGGATCCGGTGATGGACCTGGTGTCTCCCGCGTTGTACCGGCGGATCGAGGACGAGCCGGACCACCCGTTCCTGCTCGGGTACGCCGGGGCCGCCCGGCCACCCCTCGTGCTGGACGGCGGTGCCCGTCGCCGCCTTGCCCTGTACCGGCTGTACCTCTACCTGGTCATGATCGTCGAGATGCCCAGCCGCGGCACCACGCCCGAATCCCAACCGGGTCACCACGAGCGGCTGGTCGACCTGATCGACCGGGAACTGACCGGGCTCGGGAGGGCCACAGTCGACTGACAGCAACCGGGCGCAGATGAGCGACGCCACCGCGGCCAATTACACCGCGCAGAAGTACCTCGCCGGTTCGGACGGCTGGAACCCCGTCATGAGCTGACCGTCCGGAGCCACCGCCCACCGCCGGCGCCGGCACGCTGGGCTATCCTGGAGGAAATTGCACCAGTTTTGCGCGGAGCGGTGTCGACGTGTTCATAGCGTGTTCGGACAAACGACAATGAGCGACGCCGCACCCGCCAGCGAAGCGGACTTTCTCGCCGTCATGGCGGAAGTGTGCACACCGGTCACCGTGGTGACGAGCCTTGAGCGCGGACTGCCGTACGGGACGACCGTGAACGCGTTCACCTCGCTGTCGCTGCGGCCGCCGATGGTCCTCGTGGCGCTGGACCAGTCCAGCAACCTGCTGGACAGGCTGCGCCGGACCCGGCGCTTCGGCGTCAACATCCTGCGCAGCAACCAGGACGCCCTGGCCCGGCGGTTCGCGGGCAGGGGCGGCGACAAGTTCCGCGGCGTGCCGTGGACCGAGGCGAACGGCCTGCCCCGGCTGCATGACGCGATCGGGTGGATCGCCTGCCGGGCGGACGCCTTCGTCGAGGGTGGCGACCACATCCTGGTACCGGGGGTGGTCGAGCAGGCCGTCGCCGTACCCGGTGCCCCGCTCGCGTACCACCGCCGGACGTTCGGTACCCACTCCGAGTCGGCGGGCTCGCCGGCTCGTTGACTCGGCGGATCAGGCCCCCTCGCTGGATTCCACCTGCGCAGACCCGTCCTCGAAGTCGGCATCCGGCCGATCCGGCGTGCTGTACAGGGCCTCCACCCGCTCGCCGCGGTACCGCAGCCGGAACCAGGTGCGCTCGACCTTCGACAGGTGCCGGATCAGGCCGAGCAGGGTCAGGTTGGACTGCGGTATCGGGGCCGTCGCGAGTTGCTCGCCGGTCAGTCCGGCGCACTTGACGAGCAGGGTCGAGCGATGAAAGTCCAGCAGGCCGCGGAGCAGCTCCGGTTCGTCGGCGACGAGGGATCCACCGGGGCGGCTCACCTCGGGAGCGGTCCAGATCATCGGCGCATCATGCCACGTGGTGGAACCCGACCGCCCGATTGGTGAGACTGGCCACAGCGGCCCGCTCCAGAGCTGTCCGGACGGCCGAGCCGCGCGCTACCCGGACAGGTGGGCGCGGCGCACGCGCAGCAGCCACCGCTCCACTCGCGCCTCGTCGGGCTCGTCGGGCAGGGGTGAGCGGACCGCGTCGAACGCCGCCTCCGCCTCGGCCAGCGCCGGCCGCGCCGCTTCCGGGTCATCGGCCACCCGCTCCCCGAACTCGATGTAGCGTCGCGGGTCGGCCAGCCGGATCGGCAGCTGCCCGGTCGAGTACACCGCCAAGCCCTGATCCAGCAGGCGAAGCAGGTGCCGTCCGTGCTTCGACGACCGCTTGCGCATCTTCGACTGGAACTGGCCGGTCGCCAGCAGCCGGTGCAATTGGCTGGTGGCGTAACCGAAGTAGGCGTCCCGGATGCGCTTGGCGCTCAGAAACGCCGCACGGATGGAGATCAGCTCATCGCCGAGTTCGGTGCGCACCTCGTACAGCTCGTCCGGCAGCCACATCAACTCCGACACCGTCGGGTTGCCGCCGAGCGCGAGCGAGGCGAACTTCCGGGCCTCGTGGATCGTCACATCCGGCCGGGTACGGCAGATCGTGGCGGATTTGCCGATCGGCGGGTGCAGGCCGTGGAACGCCTCGGTGGGCGCGGCGAACAGGCCGAGCCGGTCCACGTCGGACGAAGGCGTTTGCAAACCGTACGCCACGCTGCCGACGATTCCCTGTAGCAGGACGTGATCAGGCGTAGTCAATATTGACCCCTTCGTAGAGCCGCAGAAATTCGCGGGCCCATTGCAGCTTGTCTTCCACACGCTGCCCCGTCGGTTGGGACGTGGACCACAGCTCAAGATTGCTTATACGATTGTCCTTGCGGTCGCCGTTCTTGTGATGGACGTTTTCGTGTTTCAGCAGAGGCCTGCCCAAGTGGTCCTGCATGACCTTGCGATGAACCATGATGCGGCCCGACTTCCCAACGCCGGGGTAGTCGGGACCGACGTAGATGTCTAAGTAGCCGAAACCTGTCTCGCGCGGCTCCGCCGTTCGGCGACGATACTCCCCCATGCACTCACGAGAGTGGAAGTTGGACTTGCCCGCATACTGCTTGTGCGGGGGCCGTTTGAACCTAATGCCGCAGCCCGTACAGGTGAGATGGTGCGGACGTGGGTTGGGGTTGTTGGCAATCAGTCGCTTGCGCTGGAAGCCGGATTCCCAGTAACAGGCTCGGTTGCAGAAGACGTGCTTCTTGAAGTTTCCGGGCGTGCGACGGACGGGGTTACCGCAGTGTTCGCACGCTCTCTCGATCAGGCCGCCGCGTTCCCCGTGACTCATTGGCGGGCGATCTTCACGTCGGAGTCGGGTCCGGCCAGCCCGTAGGCGGTCGACCCGACGATGCCCTGCAGCAGGATGTTCACGGGGTGAGTGTGGCCGGCCGTGGCGGTGTGCGTCGCGCGAATTTCGTTCGCGATCGGGGTGCGCCGAGCCAATTCTCGCGCCCCGGTTGACCGCGGCTGCCGGTGCCACAAAGGTAGAGGGGTGGGTGACCGTAGCGGCGAGGAGCGGGACGGGGTTCCGCTGACCAACCTGGACCAGCCGCTGTTCGACGGCGCCGAGGCAACCAAGCGAGACCTGGTGGACTACCTCGACGCGGTTCGAGACCGCATCATTCCCGCGCTGTGCGGCCGGCCGCTGTCCGTGATCCGGGTGCTGCGCGGCCAGGCGCCGTTCATGCAGAAGAACGTCCCGAAATACACGCCGCCCTGGGTCGCGACGGTCCCGATGTGGGCCGAGACCTCCCGGCGTGAGGTGTCCTACGCGCTGTGCGACGACCGCCGTACCCTGCTGTGGTTCGCCAACCAGCGGGCCGTCGAGTACCACCCGACGCTGGTCCGCGCCGGCCGGTGGGACCGGCCCACCCACCTCGTGCTCGACCTCGATCCCCCGCCGGTCGACGCGTTCGCGCTCGCCGTGCGCGCGGCGCGGCTGGTCCGCCAGGTGCTGGCCGAGGTCGGCCTGGCGGGCGTGGTCAAGACCAGCGGCGCCAAGGGTGTGCACGTGTTCGTGCCGCTGGACGAGCAGTCGACGGTCGAGGAGGTGGCCGCGGCCACCCGGGCGGTCGCGGCGCGCGCCGAGCGGCTGGATCCGGTGCTGGCGACGACGGCGTTCATCCGCGAGGACCGCGGCGACAAGGTGTTCCTGGACTCGACCCGGGCCGGTGGGGCGACCGTGGCGGCCGCCTACAGCCCACGGCTACGGCCCGGTGCGCCGGTATCCTTTCCGCTGAGCTGGGACGCGCTCGATGACGTCACGCCGGCCGACTTCACCGTGCACACGGTGCCGCGACTGCTCGGCGGCGGCGACCCGTGGAAAGAGTTGATGCCGGAGCCGCAGGCGCTGGACGCCGGCCTGGTCGAGGAGGGCCGGACGATTCCGATCGCCCGCGTGCAGGCGATGCACGAGGGCAAGCGGCGCGCCCGGGCCCGCCGCGACACCAGCGGCTGAGCCCCGCACTCCGCTCTCGCCCGGTAGGGCTAGCCCTACCGCCAGGACGCCCGGCTGCGGGCGTGCGGGCGACCCCGGCCAACCGGTTCGCTGTAGGCATGGATGAAGAGGCAGTCGCGCTGCGATCGGTGGGCAAGGTGTACGGCACCGGCGCGGGCCGGGTGGTCGCGCTCCGCGAGGTGACGCTCGACTTCGTCACCGGCACGTTCACCGCCGTCATGGGCCCGTCGGGCTCCGGCAAGAGCACCCTGTTGCAGTGCGCGGCAGGGCTGGACCGGCCCACCACCGGCGAGGTGTACCTGACCGGGCAGCCGTTGAGCCGGCTCAGCGAGACCAGGCTGACGCTGCTGCGGCGGGACCGGATCGGGTTCGTCTTCCAGTCGTTCAACCTGCTTCCCGCGCTGACCGCCGAGCTGAACGTCGCCCTGCCGCTGCGGCTGGCCGGGCGCCAGCCGGGCCGGCGGGAGGTACGTGACGTGCTGGCCTCGGTCGGACTCGCGGACCGGGCCCGGCACCGGCCGGCCCAGTTGTCCGGCGGGCAGCAGCAGCGGGTGGCGATCGCCCGGGCGCTGGTCAGCAGGCCCCCTGTCGTCTTCGCCGACGAGCCGACCGGCGCACTGGACTCCGCCAGCGGCCGCGACGTGCTGGCCTTGCTGCGGGGGCTGGCGACCGGCGGCCAGACCGTCATCATGGTCACCCACGATCCGGTCGCCGCCTCGTACGCCGACCGGGTGGTGTTCCTCGCCGACGGCTCGGTCGTGGACGAGTTGGCCGCGCCGACCGCGCGGTCCGTCGCCGACCGGATGACCACCCTCGAACTCGCCGGAGCCCGGTCATGATCGCACTTGCCTGGCACACCGCCCGCGCCCGCAAGGCGAGCCTCCTGGGCAGTTTCATCGCGCTCGCCCTGGGCGTGGCGCTGCTGTCCGCGATGGCGTTGACGATCGCCAGCACGGTGGGTTCGGGGGGCTCCGGCCCGCGCTGGTACACCAGAGCCGACGTGGTGCTGGCCGGAACGGACGCGGTACGGGTCGTGACCGGCACCGGCGACGATCGGGAGACGGAGACCGAGTCCACCACCGAGTCCGCCGCGCTCCCCGCCGACCTGCCCGCTCGACTGTCCACCATGGACGGTGTTCGTCAGGTCGTCGACTACGCCGGCTATGCGCAGGCCCCCGGCGCGCCCGGCGACACCGTGCACCCGTGGTCCGCGGCCAGCCTGCACGACTACGCCTGGCAGGCCGGCGGCCCACCGATCGGCGCCGGGCAGGTCGTGCTCACCGCGCCGACGGCCCACCGTCCCGGCGACCGGATCGCGGTGCACACCGCTCTCGGATCGCGGGACCTGACCGTCAGCGGTGTCCTGCGCACCGGGGCGCCCGCCGCGCTGTACGTCGCCGATCCGCTGGCCGCACAGCTGTCGGGCGGCCGGATCCAGGCCGTCGCGCTGGTGCGCGAGCCGGGTACGGGTACGGGTACCACTGTCGCCTCGCTCGCGGCCCAGGCCCGCGCGGTCGCCGGCGGCCAGGTTCGCGTACTCACCGGACACGGGCGGCGGGCCGCCGAGCCGGATCCGGACGCCGAACTGTTCGCCGTGGCCGTGTCGTTGCTCGGTACCACCAGCGGGCTCGCCGGATTCGTATCGGTCTTCGTGGTCGCCGGTACGTTCGCCTACGCGGTCGCCGCGCGGCGCCGCGAGTTCGGGCTGTTGCGCACGGCCGGCGCCACGCCACGCCAGGTGCGCCGGCTGATCCTCAGCGAGGCGCTGGTCGTCGGCGCGCTGGCCGGACTCGCCGGCGACGCGCTCGGTACCGTGCTCGCCCCACCGCTCGCGCACTGGCTGGCCCGGTCCGGCTTCGCCCCGACCGACTTCACCGCGCACCTCATCTTCTGGCCCCTCGCCGCCGCCTTCGGGATCGGGATGCTGGTCGCGCTCGCCGGTGCCGCCCTGGCCGCACGCCGGGCAGGTCGGGTACGCCCCGTCGAGGCGCTGCGCGAGGCCGAGGTCGACCGGCATGCGATGACGCTGGGCCGGTGGCTGGTGGGGCTGGCCGCGTTCGGCGGCTCGGTACCGCTCATCATTGTGCTTGCGCACGCACACAGCGCGGACGCGACCGCACTGATCCTGGTCGTCGCGATGTTGCTGATCATCGGCTGCGCCATGTTCGCCCCGCTGCTGATCCCGCCGCTGGTCTGGCTGTTCACCGTGCCGCTGTCCGGGTCGGCGGGGGCCACCGGCATGCTCGCCCGGCGCAACGCCATCGCGGCCGTCCGGCGTACCGCCGCCACCGCGGCGCCGATCCTCGTCACGGTCGGGATCGCCGGCTCGACCCTGTCCGGATTCGCCACCCTGAACGGCACGGAGGCCAGTGCCGCACGGCACCGCATCACCGCACCCGCCGTCATCGTGCCCGGCGACGGTCAGGAGGGGCTGGCCGACGCCACAACCGCCGCGGTGCGCGCGGTGCCGGGTGTGACCGCCGCGGTACCGGCGCTGAGCACCACCGTGTACCTGCGCGGCGGCGGGGACGTCAACGACTACGACGCCCGGTACCTGCCAGGCCCCGAACTGGCCGGCGTGCTGGACCTGCCGGTGACGGCCGGCAGCCTCGCCGACCTCACCGGTACCGGCACGGTCGCGGTGCCGGCCGGCGTGGGCCGGCTCGGCCAGACCATCGCGCTGTGGCTCGACGACTCCGTGCGCGTACGGCTGCGTGTCGTCGCGGTGCTGGCCAACCAGATCGACCTCAGCGACACCATCCTGCTGCCGTGGGCTCTGCGCGCCGGGCACACCGCGCGGCCGCTCGCCGACACGATCTACCTCGGGCTGTCCGGCACGGCGGATCGCGCCGCGGTGGCCCGGGCGGCCGGGGCCGGCGGCGGAACGCTGCTACCGAGCTCGGACTATCTGTCCACAGTGGATGATGAGCAGAACCGCACCAACAACCTGGCGATGACCGCGGTACTCGGCCTGGCCCTGCTGTACACCGTCATCGCGATCGCGAACACGCTCGTGATGGCGACCGGGGAACGGGGACGCGAACTGGCCACACTACGGCTGGCCGGAGCCACGCCGCGCCAACTGCGACGGATGATCGGACTGGAGTCGGTACTGGTGGCCGCGATCGGCATCCTGCTCGGCGGCGTCGTCACCGCGGTCACCCTGCTCGGGATGCGCGCGGGCCTGAGCTCGGTGGCGCCGGCCGTACGGCTGCTCATCCCGTGGCGTCCGGTCGGCGGGATCGCGGCGGTCTGCCTGATCGTGGCAGTCCTGGCGAGCCTGATTCCAGCGGCGCTCGTGCTGCGTCGGCCGCCGATCGACGCGGCGGCGGTGCGCCAATAGCCGCCGGTCTTTGGCGGCACAGCCGCGGCACGGCGGCAGCGGGGCGGCACTGCGGCCGCACGGCGGACCCGGCGGCCGCACCGGCGTCAGGTGACCGGTCGGTTGC
>DASXOA010000277.1:0-2933 GCA_036494675.1 Rugosimonospora sp. | reverse complement strand
CCCGGGGACCAGGTCATCGGCGCGACCATCAACGGCACCGGCGCGTTCTTGTTCCGCGCGACGGCCGTGGGCCAGGACACCGCCCTCGCGCAGATCGTCCGGCTCGTCGAGGACGCGCAGGGCGCCAAGCCGCCGATGCAGCGCCTGGCCGACACCGTCTCCGCGTGGTTCGTGCCCGGCGTCCTCATCGCCGCCGTCGCCACGTTCACCGTCTGGGCCCTGGCCGGATCGGCCGGCAACCACTGGACCATGGCGATCGGCACCGCCATCGCGGTGCTGATCATCGCCTGCCCCTGCGCGCTCGGCCTGGCCACCCCGACCGCGGTCATGGTGGGCACCGGCAAGGCCGCCGAGCTCGGCGTCCTGATCGGCAACGGTGACGCGCTCGAGCAATCCCGCCGGCTCACCGCGATCGTCCTGGACAAGACCGGCACGATCACCCAGGGCCGGCCCGCCGTGACCCGGATCCACACCGCCGGCCAGTGGGACGCGGCGTCCCTGCTCGCGATCGTCGCGGCCGCCGAGACCGGCAGCGAGCATCCGCTGGGTGCCGCGATCGTCACCGCGGCCCGCGACCGCGGCCTGGCGCTGCCGCCCGTCGAGCGCTTCACCGCCATCCCCGGCCGGGGCATCGACGCCACGGTCAAGGGCCGCCGCGTCCTGGTCGGCAACGCCGCGCTCCTCACCGAGGCGGGCATCGACGTCACGGCGCTGACTCCGCAGGCCAGCCAGGCGGCCGCCGTCGGCCAGACCCCGATGTTCGCCGCCGTCGATGCGGAAGCGGTCGGCCTGATCGTCGTGGCCGACCCCGTCAAGCCCGATTCCGCCGGCGCGGTCGCCCAGCTGAAGGCACTCGGCCTGGAGGTGTGGATGCTCACCGGCGACAACGCCGCCACCGCGCACGCGGTCGCCGCCGACGTCGCCATCGACCACGTTCTGGCCGAGGTGCTGCCGCACCAGAAGGCCGAGAAGGTCCGCGCGCTACAGGCCGCCGGAGAGGTGGTCGCCATGGTCGGCGACGGCATCAACGACGCGCCCGCACTGGCCAGCGCGGACGTCGGTGTCGCCATCGGCACCGGTGCCGACGTCGCCATCGCCGCTTCCGACATCACCCTCGTCGGCGGCGACCTGCGCGGCGTCGTCGCCGCGATCGCGCTGTCCCGGCGCACCGTCACCACCATCAAGCAGGGCCTCGGGTGGGCCTTCGCCTACAACATCCTGCTCATCCCGGTGGCAGCCGGAGCGCTGTTCGCCTGGCGCGGCATCCTACTCAACCCGGTCCTCGCCGCCGCCGCGATGGCGATGAGTTCGGTGAGCGTGGTCAGCAACGCGCAGCGGCTGCGCCGCTTCCGCCGGCCCGCCAGCGCACACGAGATCTTGCACCCGCCGCTGCGCGCCCGGCTCGGCCAGTACAGCTACCTCACCACGGTGGCGGCGGCCGCCATCGCCGTCGGCGTCGGGCTGACCGCAGCCAGCCACACCAACACCGCCCAGCGCGGCATGAACGGCACGCTCGCGTGGACCGAATCCGCCGGCATGCCGATGCGTCCCACAATGGGCACGATGATGACCACCGAGATCCCGCCGGTGGACGCCGCCGAAGCCGACGTGCACGTGCAGGTCAGGGTGCCCGCCGGCACGCGCCCGGGTGTCCCCGCCCGCGTCGTCATCACAGTGACCGACACAAGCACCGGCCGCCCGGTCGGCGACCTCGCCCTGACTCACAGCGTCTTCATGCACCTGATCGCGACGCGCACCGACCTCGGCACGTTCGCCCACGTGCACCCCGAACCCACCGGGACCGCGGGCGAGCTCGCCGTCGACATGACCTTCCCCACCCCCGGCCGGTACATCGTGAACACCGAGTTCCGCCGCAACGGGCAAATGGCCGACATCCACGACCGGCAACTCGTCACGATCGCCGGCCCGGCACCGGCCCGGCAACCGGTCACCCCCGGGCCGCGGTCCATCACCGTCGACGGCGTCCGCGTCGAGCTGCACGGCCAGGCACAGATCGGCACGACCAGCGACCTGACCTTCAGCCTCACCGACGCGCGCACGGGACAGCCGCTGCGCAACCTCCAGCCCTACCTGGCCGCCGCCGGCCACGTCGTCATCATGCGCGCCGGCGGGCAGACCTTCGCCCACGAGCACGCCGACGTCCGCGACAGCTCCGGCGCCCCGGTCTTCGCGCTCCCCGGCACCATGTTCGGGCCCGACCTGCCCGCACACGTCCACTTCGACACGCCCGGCGCATACCGGTTGTGGGGCCAGTTCCGCCTCGGCAGCGGCCAGGTCATCACCGCCCCCTTCACCGTCGAAGCCGCCATGAATCACTAGATACGACCGGTCCAAGGCGCTCCTCCAGCAGCGACCCGCCCTCGCCGTGCCCGGCCTCACCACGAGGCCGAGCCCCGGCGTTCATCCAATGACCGGCGGTGAACGCCACTTCTCATGGTCCGCCCGTCGTGGGGTCGAGCCCAACCCGCCTCACTGCGCCAACTGGCTTCAGAATCCGATGGCTTCGCGGAGCAGCAGGACCGTGCCCCGCCCGGGGTAGGGCTCCGCGTTGAGGATCAGCAGGCGGTTGACGGCGCTGGGCTGTCCGTAGGCCACCTGGGCACGGGCACTTTCCAGCGGGAGGCAATGCTCTTCGACCCGGCGCAGCGCGGTGTTCAGGTCGGGCACCACCTTCTGCGCCCCGACGATCCAGATCGCCCGGGCGGCACCCCCGGCGTAGCCGGGTAGCTGGCTTCCGCTGGCCGAAGCGACCACGAGGGAGCCGGTTTCGATAAGCGCGGCGACGCTGCCCACGCTGACGTCGGGGCTGGCGATCAGCCGCCGGATGTCGTCGGCGCCGGTGACGCGGTCCATGGCCAGGACGCGTGGCCTGACGGCCTCGTACCGGCCGCTGGTGTTGATGTCCTTCTCGA
>DASXOA010000276.1:0-15199 GCA_036494675.1 Rugosimonospora sp. | reverse complement strand
CCGTACGACGCGGACCGGCACTGGCGCAGCGGTCAGTACCATGCGGCGCTGCCGGCCGCCCGGCGGCCGGCGACGGTCGCGTTGGAGTTGCTGGACGGCGTCGGGCACCATCTCGGTCGGCTGAGGTACCACCTCGGGCCGGTGGGCGGGTCCGGATCGGTAGACGTGTCCGCGACGACGGACCGGGGCGACGGGGCGGACTGGGGCGACGGGGCGGACTGGGGCGACGGTGTCGGGCTGCGGGTCGACGTCCGGGAGTCGGGCGGGCCCGACCGGCCGTGGGGCGGCGCCCCGCGCGAGGGACCGGTGCCGGCGGCGAGGCCGTCGCGCGAACTGGCACCCTGCTGACCCGCGTGGGGTAGGCCGGGAGGCTACTCCAGGCTTTCCACGAGCAGCAGTCGCCGGGCCAGCGCGTCCTGCCGTACGGCGAGCGCGACCGCGTACTCCGGCGAGGAGTACCACTCCCGGGCCCGCTGCATGCTCGGGAACTCCACGATGACCAGGCGGCGCTCGCTGGGCCAGTTGCCTTCGAGCGCCGCGGGCATCGCGCCGCGAGCCAGGTACCGGCCGCCGTAGCGGGCGATCGAGTCCTGGGCGAGCTCGCGGTAGCGAGCCGCCCGCTCGTCATCCAGCACCTCGAGTTCGGAAATCACCCATGCGGCCACGGGACAAGGGTGCCAGTCCGGGGCGCCATTTCTGAAGCCGGTCGCCCGGACTCCCGATTGGCGGAAAAGGCAGGAAGCTTTCTTTTTCGTAATCGTCCCGCCCACCGCGCCCGCCTCCCGGGGCCCGGGGGGACCCCCGGCGACGTTAGGAGCGACGGTGCCAGGGAAAGGCTAGGTGCGTGAGCGGTCACGTCATGGTCTTCGCGCCCGCGCCACAACTCACGGTGACCATAGAGCGGCGTGGGGAGGGGCAGGAGATCCACCTGCACCCGGGAGGGCAGGGGGTGTGGCAGGCCAGAATGATCGCCGCCCTCGGCATGCCGGTGGTGCTGTGCGGGGCGTTCGGCGGGGAAGTGGGCCGGGTCCTCGAACCGTTGATCGCGCTGGAGGGGATAACCGTACGGGCGGTGCGGGGGCAGTCGCAGAACGGGACCTACGTGCACGACCGGCGGGGCGGCTCCCGGGTGGACGTGGCCGACGTGACCGGGGATCCGCTGTCCCGCCACGAGCTGGACGAGTTGTACGGCGTCGTTCTCGCGGAGGGACTGGCGGCCGACGTCTGCCTGCTCAGCGGCGCGGCTCACCCCGACGTCGTGCCACCGGAAACGTACCGGCGGCTGGCCATGGACCTGGGCCACAACGGCCGGCGTGTGGTGGCGGACCTGTCCGGTGAGCACCTGCGCGCCGTGCTGAACGGAGCGCCCTACATGGTGCGGGTG
The DNA here is from genome assembly GCA_036494675.1 of Rugosimonospora sp. Classification (GTDB taxonomy): domain Bacteria; phylum Actinomycetota; class Actinomycetes; order Mycobacteriales; family Micromonosporaceae; genus Rugosimonospora. Next base: position 13,815 of record DASXOA010000276.1, on the reverse strand, counting down.
AGCCACGAGGACCTCGGCGCGGGCAACGACATCGAGTCCCTGATCAGGTCGGTGTGCCGGTTGCGTGAGTCCGGCGCCAACACGGTCGTGGTCACCCGGGCACAGCGGCCGGCCGTCGCTCTGGTCGGCGACATCATCTACGAGGTGGTCACACCCAGCCTGGAGGCGGCCGACGCGCGCGGCGCCGGGGACTCGCTGACCGCCGGTCTGGCCGCCGCGCTCGCGGCCGGTGACACCACCGCGGAAGCGGTCCGCTGCGGCGCGGCCGCCGGCTCGTTGAACGTCACCCGGCACGGGCTGGGCACCGGGGACCGGGCCGCGGTCCGCCAACTGTGCGACCGGGTCAGGCTGGTACCGATCGGCAGCGCCGCCGCGGACGGTCGGGGCGCCGCCGAGGGGCCGGAACTCCAGACCACCACACAGGATCTGGCCCAACGGGTCGAGCTGCCGTGACGGCTGGGCTCGGGCGATGCGCGCCCTGATCACCAACGATGACGGGATCGACGCGCAAGGCGTGCGCCACCTCGCCATCGCGGCGCGGGACGCGGGACTGGACGTGGTGGTCGCGGCCCCGCTGTCGGAGGCCAGCGGGAACGGCGCGTCGATCGCGGTGGTCGAGCGGGACGGGCAGGTACCGGTCACCCGGCGCGAGCTGGACGGGCTTCGCGGGGTACCGGCATTCGCCGTCGACGCCCCGCCCGCGTTCATCGTCCTCATCGCGACCCGTGACGCCTTCGGGCCACCGCCCGACGTGGTGCTCTCCGGCGTCAACCGGGGCGCCAACACCGGCCGTTCGGTGCTGCACTCGGGTACCGTCGGCGCCGCGCTGACCGCCGTCGCACACGGCATACCCGCACTCGCGGTGTCGCTGGACCTCGTCGGCGGGTTCCGGGAAGCGGCACCGGAGCCGGGTGACAGCCGCGCGCACTGGGAGACCGCGGCGCGGCTGGCCGCCCTGCTGCTCCCGGTGCGCTCCGACCAGTTCGCGCTCAACCTGAACGTGCCCAACCTGCCGTACGAGCAGGTGCGCGGGTTGCGTGAGGCGCGTCTCGCCTCGTTCGGCTCGGTACAGACCCGGGTCACCGAGGAGAGCCTGGGTGTCGTCGAGGCGGCCGTCGGCGAGGCCGGTGAGGTGCCGGAGCCGGATACCGACTCGGCGCTGGTGGCTGCCGGGTTCGCTACCGTCACCGCACTGACCCCGCCGCGGGAGGCGGACGTGCCGCGGCTGGCTCTGCCGCCGTACGGGGGCTGACCGCCGCCCGGCCGCCTCAGGCGGTGCGCCGGCGGAACAGCGCGCCGGTCGCGACGATCGAGACGAGCGTGATGCCGGCGCACCAGGCCACCGCGAACCATGCCTGGTTTCCGATCGGCTGGCCCAGCAGCAGGCCGCGCAGCGCCTCGACGACGGGGGTGATCGGCTGGTTGTTCGCGAACCCGTGGATCCAGCCGGGCATCGTGGCGACCGGCACGAAGGTGCTGCTCGGGTACGGCAGGAACATCAGGAAGAAGCCGAACCCGTTGGCGGCCTCGGGCGAGCCGGCCAGCAGCCCGATCGCGGCCGAGAGCCAGGAGAAGGCGAACACGAACAGCGCCAGGATGCCGGCCGCGCCGAGCCAGGCCAGCCCGCTGGCGTGCGGCCGGAACCCGACGAGGAAGCCGACTCCGAGCACCAGCAGGGTCGACATGGCGTTGCGCGCGACGTTGGCGACCACGTGCCCGGCGATGACCGCCGGGCCACCGATGTCCATCGACCGGAACCGGTCGATGATCCCGCCCCGCATGTCCTGCGCCACGGTCACGGCCGTGGTCGACGACCCGAATCCGGCGCAGAAGACCAGGATGCCGGGCACCACGTAGGTGACGTACCGGGTGCCGGTCTCGATCGCGCCACCGAACAGGTACACGAACAGCAGCATCAGCATGATCGGCAGCATCAGCATGGTCAGCAGCGCGTCGAGTTGGCGCCGGGACAGGCGTACGCAGCGCGCGGTCATGGTCAGCGCGTCGGAGAGCGCCGAGCGGCGGCTACCCGTGGCGGGCCGGACGGCGAGCGGGGCCGCGAGTTCAGACATTGGCGGTCTCCTTTTCGGTATCGGCGGCCGTGCGGCCGGCGGTCGCTTCGTGGCCGGTCAGGGCGAGGAACACGTCGTCGAGGGTGGCGGTGTGCACGGTGAACCGCTCGACCGTGCGCCGCTCGGGGTCGACCTCGTCGAGCAGTGCGCGCACGTGCGCCGCGGTGCCGTCGGTCGGCAGCCCGATGAGCAGCCGGCCCGGCTCGCTGTGCGCGACCCGCCCGCCGAGCCGGCCGGCTACCTCCCGGTACGCGCCGTCGTCGATCAGCGTCAGGTCCAGTCGCTGCCCGGCGAAGCGCGTCTTGAGCTCGCTCGACGTGCCCTCGGCGACCAGCCGCCCGCCGTCCATGACGGCGATGCGGTCGGCCAGTTGGTCGGCCTCGTCCAGGTACTGCGTGGTCAGGAACACCGTGACCCCGGAGGCGGCCAGGCCGGTGACGACCTGCCACATGCCCTGCCGGCTGCGCGGATCCAGGCCGGTCGTCGGCTCGTCCAGGAAGATCACCGATGGGTTGCCGACCAGGCCGGCGGCGAGGTCCAGGCGTCGGCGCATCCCGCCGGAGTAGGTGGCCACCCGCCGCCGCGCGGCATCGGCGAGGTCGAACTCGTCCAGCAACGCGGTGGCCTTGCCCCTGGCCTGCGCGCCGGACAGGCCGCAGAGCCGGCCCATCATGCGCAGGTTCTCTTCGCCGGTCTGTAGCTCGTCGACGGCCGCGTGCTGGCCGGTCAGGCTGATCGCGCGGCGTACCCGGTGGCGGTCGCGCGCGACGTCGAAGCCGGCCACCCGCGCCCGGCCGGCGTCCGCGGACACCAGCGTCGAGAGGATCTTCACCGTCGTCGTCTTGCCGGCCCCGTTCGGGCCGAGCAGCGAGAACACGCTGCCGCGTGCGACCCGCAGGTCGACGCCGGCCAGCACGCTCACCTTGCCGTAGGACTTGTGCAGGCCGATCGCTTCGACCGCCAGTTCGTCGTCCATCTCCCCCGCCCTCTTCCCCGCCCCGGTCGTCGCGGCGGTCCTTTACTGCGTACGACGTACGCTTCACTGCGTAAGTTATACGCAGTACTACGATGGCAGTCAACCCCGGGATCGGAGCGTGGAGGCGGATGGGCAAGCGCGACGGCACCGGATCGCCATCAGGGTCCGCGCCACGGTCAGGGTCCGCGCCACGATCAGGGTCCGCGCCACGGTCGACGACCGGACTGCCGCCGAGCATCGAGGCGGCCTGGGGATTGCGGGAGCGCCCGACCAAGGGTCCCCGGCGGGGGCTGACCCTTGAGCAGATCGTCCAGGCCGGGGTGCGCGTCGCGGTGAGCGAGGGGCTCGGCGCCGTCTCGATGGGCCGGGTGGCCGCCGAACTGGGCGCGTCCACGATGTCGCTGTACCGGTACGTGTCCGCCAAGGACGAGCTGATCGACCTGATGATGGACGCCGCCGTCGGCCTTCCTCCGCAGCCGGATCCCGACCAGGGATGGCGGGCCGGCCTGTCCTGGTTCGCCCGCGCTTACCGGGACGTGCTGCTCCAGCACACCTGGATTCTCCGGGTGCGCATCAGCGCCCCGCCCATGACGCCGAACCAGATCGCGTGGCTGGAGTACGCGCTGACCTACCTGCGCGACACCGACCTGACCGGTTCCGAGAAGCTGTCCACCGTTATGACGCTGAGCGGCTACGTGCGCAACGTGACCGGGTTGGAGGCCGACATCACCGCGGCCGTCCTGGCGGCCGGTTCAAACGCCGAGGCGGCGATGCTGGGCTACGGCGAGATGTACGCGAGGGTGGTGGACCCGGCCCGGTTCCCCGAGGTGGGCAAGCTCATCGCGTCCGGCGTCATGGACGAGCCGGACCTGCCGGACAGCGAGTTCAACTTCGGCCTGGGTCGGATACTCGACGGCCTCGGCGTGCTGATCGACACGCGCCGCGACGACAGCGACCGCGACGACAGCGACCGCGACGACACCGACCGCGACGACACCGACCGCGACGACAGCCGGCGCGACGCCCCGTCCGATCGCTAGGCACCGGCCGGCTGCGTCCCGCGCAGTCGTCCCGCGCAGTCGGCCCGAGCCGGGGGTCAGTCCTCGCTCGTCGCGTCCACCTGGGCCTGCTTGCTCGGGTCGGTGGCGCTGCGCCGGCGCGGCGCCCGGCCGGCGGGCTGGCGGGGCGCCGGCCCGACCGGTGGCGCCTCCGGGATCGGTCGCCGGACCGGCGAACCGACCTCGATGGTCACCGGCTCGCCGTAGTGCATCAGTTCGATCCGGGCGCCCTCGGGGGAGTCCCCGTCGCGTACCTCGTACGTCACCTCCTGCGGAGCCACGCTGACCCAGAGCCGCATGCCGTGCCAGAGCAGGGCGAAGTCCAACCGCTCGATCTGGTGCGGAAGCCGGGGCGCGAAGGACAGGTTGCCGTCGTGGTCGCGCATGCCGCCGAAGCCGGCCACCAGGGCGAGCCACGCACCGGCCAGCGACGCGATGTGGATTCCGTCCTCGGTGTTGTGGTTGAGGTCGCGCAGGTCCATCAGGGCGACCTCGCCCAGGTAGTCGTAGGCCAGGTCCAGGTGGCCCACCTCGGCGGCCATCACCGCCTGCGTGGACGCCGACAGGGATGAGTCGCGGACCGTGCGCTCTTCGTAGTAGGCGAAGTTGCGGGCCTTGTCCTCCGCGGTGAACGCGTCTCCGCGCCAGTGCATCGCGAGCACCACGTCCGCCTGTTTGATGACCTGCGTGCGGTACAGGTCGAAGTAGGGGAAGTGCAGCAGCAGCGGGTACTTCTCCTGTGGAGTGGCCTCGAAGTCCCACTCGGGGTGCCGCGTGAACCGCTCGGACTGCTGATGCACCCCGAGTTCCTCGTCATAGGCGATGTGCATCGCCTTTGCCGCGTCCCGCCAGGACGCCGCCTCCTCCTGGCCGACGCCGAGGGTGCGGGCCACCTGCGGGTACCGGATGACGGCGTCGGCCGCGGCGTTGAAGTTCCGCTGTGCCATCAGGTTCGTGTACACGTTGTCGTCGATGACGCCGGTGTACTCGTCCGGGCCGGTGATGCCGTCGATGTGGTAGCGGCCGTGCCGGTCGTGGTGGCCCAGGGAGCGCCACAGCCGGGCCGTCTCCACCAGCAGCGCCACCCCGAAGTCCCGCTCGAAGTCGTGGTCCCCGGTGGCGTGCACGTAACGCAGTACGGCGTCGGAGATGTCGGCGTTGATGTGGAACGCGGCGGTACCGGCCGGCCAGTACGCCGAACACTCCTGCCCCCGGATCGTGCGCCAGGGGAAGGCGGCCCCGGCCAGCCCCAGCGTGCCGGCCCGGTCCCGGGCCGCGTCCAGCGTGATGTGCCGCCAGCGCAACGGCCCGACAGCGGCCTCCGGATGGGTGTACGTCAGCACCGGGAGCACGAACGTCTCGGTGTCCCAGAACGCGTGCCCGTCGTACCCGGGGCCGGTCAGTCCCTTCGCCGCGATCATGCGGTTCTCCGCCCGCGCTCCGGCCTGGAGCACCTCGAACAGGGCGAACCGGATCGCCTGCTGTACCTCCGGATCCCCGTCCACCCGGATGTCCGCGCCGCGCCAGAACGAGTCCAGGTACTGGCGCTGGCCGGAGAGCAGGCCGTCCCAGCCGGTGAGCCGGGCCCCGGCCAGGGCGGCACCGGCCTCGTCGCGCAGGGCCGGCAGCGATCGGCGCCCGGACCAGGCGTACGCGACCAGTTTGATGACGCGCAACTGCTGGCCGGGTTCGAGTACGCAGGCCACGCTGGTACGGGCCCAGTCCGGGAAGGCTTCGGTGTCGACCAGGGTGTCGTCGTCCGGGCCGAACACCAGGTGGTCCATGGCGGCGGCGACCCGCAGGCCGCTGGCCTTGGTGCTGTGGATGAGCAGGCCGCCGGCGTCCCTGGCCAGGTGCTCCTCGGCGGCCAGCGGCGCCTCCAGCACCTCGGCCACCCGCGGATCCTTCTTGCGCGGCGGCATCGCCTCGTTGGCCACCAGTTCGGACTGGAGGATGAACCGGGCCGGCTGGTTGAGCGGCTCGACCTCGTAGCAGATCGCGGCCACCGCGCGGTGGGTGAACGAGACCAGCCGGGTGGAGCGGACCCGTACCTCGCGGCCGGCCGGGGAGACCCACTCGACGCTGCGCTCCAGGGTTCCGGCCCGCAGGTCGAGCGTGCGTTCGTGGGAGCGCAACTCGCCGTGCCGTACGTCGAACGGCTCGTCGTCGACGAGCAGCCGCATCAGCTTCCCGTTGGTGACGTTGATGATCGTCTCGCCGGATTCCGGGAAGCCGTACCCGGCCTCGGCGTACGGCAGCGGCCGTAGCTCGCAGAACGAGTTCAGGTACGTGCCCGGCAGCCCGTGCGGCTCGCCCTCGTCCAGGTTGCCGCGCAGGCCGATGTGCCCGTTCGACAGCGCGAAGATCGACTCCGAGTGGGCCAGCCGGTCCAGGTCGAGCCGGGTCTCGCGGACCAGCCAGGGCTCGATCGGATAGGTGGTGCTGTCCGTGGTCATGGCTTCTCCAACAGTTCGACGGGATCCTCCACCACCACGTCCGCGCCGGCCTGGCGCAGATCTTCGGCATGCCCTACCCGGTCCACGCCGACCACGAAGCCGAAATCGCCGGCGCGGCCGGCCGCCACGCCGGATACGGCGTCTTCGAACACGACCGCGTGCCGCGGGGACACCCCCATCCGCTTGGCGCAGGCCAGGAAGGTGTCCGGCTCGGGCTTGCCGCGCAGGTTCTCGTTCTTCGCGACCACCCCGTCGACGATCACCTCGAACAGGTCGGTCAGGCCGGTGACGCGCAGTACCTCGTGGGTGTTCTGGCTGGCGGAGACGACCGCGCGGCGCAGCCCGGCCTGTTCGGTGGCGCGCAGGTAGGCGACCGCGCCGTCGAAGACCTGGACGCCGTCCTCGCGGATGCGGCGCAGCACGATGTCGTTCTTGCGGGTGCCTATCCCGTACACGGTGTCCCGGTCGGGCGGGTCGTCTGGACCGCCCTCGGGCACCGTGATTCCACGGGAGGCGAAGAACGCGCGGACCCCGTCGGCGCGGGGCCGGCCGTCCACATAGTCGTTGTAGTCAGAGGCGGGATCGAAAGGCGCCAGCGGCTGACCGTCTTGCTCCCACCGTCTCAGGCAGTCGTCGAAGGTTTCCTGCCATGCCGCCCGGTGTACCGAGGCGGTCTGAGTGAGAACACCGTCGAGGTCGAACAGGCACGCCGTGACGTCTCCTGGGAGACCGAGCACGGCTTGAAGGTATCCAGCGTTGCCCGTCGCGGGTGGGCTGACGCCGCGAAATACATGCGAAAGCCTGTATGGCGTCGTTGCCTGGTTTCAGGGCCCCTGCCGGGGGGCATACTGGCCGGCTGGCCAGCCCGCGAACGCGCTGCGAGGGGTGTGCGGTCCACGGGCGGTGCGGCGTACGGCGGTGCGGAGCCTGCGGTGGTGTGGAGCCGGCGTTGCGGGGGAGTGCGCGACCCGCGGGCGGGCCGCCTGCCCCGGATTCCGAACCCGGTGCCGACGCCGGTCAGGCGTCCACGGCGCGGTCGAGCGTCGGGTCGGCGTCGACCCGGGCCAGCAGGTAGCGCGCGGTCAGGGTGTCCACTCCGGTACCCCGGGCGCCGTTCGGGCGGTAGGTCACCGTCGCCGCGCGCGACGATGAGCTCTCCACGATCCCGGAACGCCACATCCCGCCCCGGTAGATCCAGACGGGATCGGCCGGCCGGTAGCTGTCGGTGGGTGCGACATCGGCGGGGTTGCGCTGATCGGGTTCGATGCTGGGTGCTGCCATGTTTCAGAGCCCTCCTACTCCTGGTGTGTGATTGGTCACGTCGACCAGTGGGCGCGTCGCGTGCGACGACGCCGGTAGGGGCTGGGGGACCGAGGGCTGCGCCGGGCGGGCCCATCGGTCGGGAGCGCCGTTCGTCCCGGCGGCGATGGCCGGGGTGGAACCGGTGGCCGTCTCGCCACCGGTGCTCCCGGGGAACGGCGCCGCGCTCCAGGTCGGGGCGCGTCCGGCGTTGCGGGCATGGCGCTTGGCCCGGTACATCGCGTCGTCCGCGTCGCGCAGGGCTCCGGCGAGGTCGGCGGCGTAGCCGATCAGCGGGACCACGCCCACCGAGGCCGTGATGGTCAGGCTCCGGCCGGCGATGGGCATCGGAGTCGCGAGCGCCTCCGCGAGCCGCTGACCGGTCGGGTACGGCACGGATCCGCTGTCGACGGAGTTGGCGAAGAGCCCGGCGAACTCGTCGCCGCCGATGCGGGCCACGAGGTTGTCCCCGGCGTATGTCGCGAGGCGCTGGGCGATGGCGACCAGAACCTCGTCGCCGACCGCGTGCCCGAACTCGTCGTTGACGCGCTTGAAATCGTCCAGGTCGAGCAGGACGACGGCCAGCGGACGCTGCGCGGGGTCGGCGATGATCGCCGCTCCGCGCTGATAGAAGGTCCTCCGGTTGGGCAGGCCGGTAAGTGGATCATGCCTGGCCGCGTGGCGCTCGGCGCGGAGTTCGCCGCGGAGCAGATTGGCCTCGGCCTCGGCGCGACTGGCCCGACCGTACCAGTGCCACCCGGCACCAATGGCCGATGCCATGGCGGCTCCGGCCACGACCGTGAGGGGGTCCATGAGGGATCTCCCTTTACCGTCGGTGACTGCGGGTTGGCTGGATCCGGTGTTGGCGCAAGTCCGTGACCGGCCGATTGACGCTTCGGCATGCCGCATCTTGCCTCAACGTTCCGCCGCTTGACCACGAAGCGTAAACGGACAAGTACGGATGCACATGAGATATCATCCCCGTCGTGCCTTGCATGCGCAAGAGCCGATGCACGTGCATCCGAGCCGTGCAGGGGCCTCCGCCGCGCGAGGACCGATCCAATGGATGGGGCGGGGGAGCCATTCGGCCATTCCTCGTACCCGTCCCCGGGACGTAGAGGAAGTCGATGCACCCGACGTACAACGGCATGCCAGCCGAAGAGCTACCCGCCGTCATCTGGCAGAAGAGTGGGCGGAGCAACCCCAGCGGTAACTGTGTCGAGATGGCCGGCCTGCCCGATGGCGGCGTGGCGATCCGCAACTCCCGGGACCCCGGCGGCCCGGCACTCATCTACACCCTGGATGAGATCGTCGCGTTCATCGGTGGCGCGCGGGACGGCGACTTCGACAACTTCATCCAATGACACTCCGAATTCACCCGATGAGGCGCTAGCCGTCATCGGCGCCGGACCGGCCCCGGCCGGCCGACGCATACATCGACCGACGCATACATCGGCCCAGATGCCGCGCGTACGCACATCCGCCCAGATGTCGGACGCACGGCTTGCCCGATAACCCTGCGTCCATGGCATGCTTACCCGGGTACGACGGAGGCGGTCCCGATGGACCGCGATCGGCATCCGGAGGTCTGCAGGTGACAACGGCTGGGCAGGACGGTGGCTCAGGCGGTGGCCCTACCGTGCTGCGAATGCTGCTCGGCGCGCATCTGCGCCGGCTGCGGGAGGCCCAGGGGGTCAGTCGCGAGGACGCCGGTTGGGAGATCCGTTCGTCCGAGTCCAAGATCAGCAGGATGGAGCTGGGTCGGGTCAGCTTCAAGGAGCGCGACGTCGCGGACCTGCTCAGCCTGTACGGCCTGGACGACGACGAGGAGCGCGAGCGGTTGCTGTCGCTCGCCCGGGACGCGAACACGCCGGGTTGGTGGCACCGGTTCGGCGACGTGCTGCCCGGCTGGTTCCAGTCCTACCTGGGCCTGGAGGCGGCGGCCTCGCTGATCCGGACGTACGAGGTCCAGTTCGTCCCCGGCCTGCTCCAGACCGAGGACTACGCCCGCGAGGTGGTCAGGCTCGGCCACGGCAAGGCGCAGGGCGAGGAGATCGATCGCCGCGTCGGGGTGCGTATCACCCGGCAGCAACTGCTCAACCGGTCGAACCCGGCCCAGTTGTGGGCGGTGGTCGACGAGGCCGTGCTGCGCCGGCCGATCGGCGGCACGAAGGTGATGCGTGCGCAGATCGAGGCGCTGATCGAGACTACCGACAAGCCGAACGTGCGCCTCCAGGTGATCGGATTCCACGTCGGTGGGCACGCGGCGGCCGGCGGCGCGTTCAGCATCCTGCGGTTCCCCGACCCGGAGTTGCCGGACGTGGTCTACATCGAGCAGCTCACCAGCGCGCTCTATCTGGACAAGCGGGACGATGTGGATCTCTACGCCGAGGCCATGGAGGTCCTGTGCGTCGAGGCGGACCCGCCCGGGCGCACCGCCGACATTCTCACCGGGATGCTGCGCGACCTGGACGGCTAGCTGTTCCGTCCACGGACGTTGGTGACGCGCCGGACAACGGCGGGCACGTTCGCGGCGGCGATCCGGGGGCGCTTCCCGCCGGGCGTGTGTCGATGCCCGCCTCGGCGCGTTAGCGTCGACGGGTGACTCAAACGCCGCAGATGATCACCCCCACCCCGCCCGACGACCTGCCCCGTACGGTCGGCGGGCTGCGCGAGGCCGGCTACCAGTACCGGACGGTCAAGCAGGAACTGCGCGACAACCTGTTGATCAAGATGCGCGAGGACCGGCCACGGTTCCCCGGCATCGTCGGCTACGAGGACACGGTGCTGCCCGAGGTCGAGCGTGCCCTGCTCGCCGGCCACGACATGGTGCTGCTCGGCGAGCGCGGCCAGGGCAAGACCCGGGTCATGCGCTCGCTCATCGGCCTGCTCGACGAATGGACCCCGGTGATCGTCGGCTCCGAGCTGAACGAGCACCCGTTCCACCCGATCACGCCGGCCGCCCGCCGGCTCGCCGCCGAGGCCGGTGACGAGCTGCCGGTCGGGTGGCTGCACCGCTCCCTGCGGTACGGGGAGAAGCTGGCCACGCCGGATACCAGCGTCGGCGACCTGGTGGGCGACGTCGATCCGATACGGGTCGCGCAGGGCCGGACGCTGGGCGACCCGGAGACCATTCACTTCGGACTGGTCCCGCGCACCAACCGGGGCATCTTCGCCATCAATGAGCTGCCCGACCTCGCCGAGCGCATCCAGGTGTCGCTGCTCAACGTGCTGGAGGAGCGGGACATCCAGGTGCGCGGGTACCAACTGCGGCTGCCCCTGGACCTGTTGCTGGTGGCGAGCGCGAACCCGGAGGACTACACCAACCGGGGCCGGATCATCACCCCGCTCAAGGACCGGTTCGGCGCGGAGATCCGTACGCACTACCCGGTCGACCTGGAGCTGGAGATCGACCTGATCCGGCAGGAGGCCGACGTCGTCGCCCAGGTACCCGACCACGTGGTCGAGGTGCTCGCCCGGTTCACCCGGGAGGTCCGCGAGTCGCCGTCGGTCGACTCCCGGTCCGGTGTGTCGGCCCGGTTCGCGATCGCGGCCGCGGAGACCGTCGCCGCGTCCGCGCTGCGCCGCGCCGGCCTGCTGGCCGAGGAGGGGCCGGTGGCCCGCATCGGCGACACGGTCTCGGTCACCAGCACGCTGCGCGGCAAGGTGGAGTTCGAGAGCGGTGAGGAGGGCCGGGAAATCGAGATCCTGAGCCACCTGCTGCGTACCGCGACGGCGGAGACCTTCCGGGCCCGGCTGGCCGGCCTCGACCTGTCGGGCTTCACGGACATGGTGGCGGAGGGCGAGGTCATCGAGACCGGCGAGCTGGTCGCCGCCGACGAACTGCTGCGGCAGGTCGGCACGGTGCCGGGTCTGGCCAAGGTACTGGAGCGGCTCGGCATGGGCGACGCGCCGACCCGGGGCGAGGCTGCGGCCGGGGTCGAGTTCGTACTGGAGGGGCTGTACCTGACCCGCCGGCTGTCCAAGGAACTGCGTGAGGACGGCCGCACCGCGTACGGCCCGGGCCGGCGTTCGGCGTGAGTGGGAATCGCTTTCGGTACGGCTCCTGGCAGGGCGGTCCCGATCCGCTCGCGCCGCCGTACGACGTCCGTGCCGCGGTCGACGAGGTCGGCGCGGAGGTGCTCGCCGGCGGGAGCCTGCGGGAGGCACTGCGCGACCTGCTGCGCCGGGGTCCGCGCTCCGGCCGGGGCCTGGACGAGCTGGCCGCGCGGGCCCGCCGGATGCGTCGCGACGCGATGCGTCGGGGCAACCTGGACGGTGCGGTGACCCGTGCGCAGGCGCTGCTCGACCAGGCACTCGCGGCGGAACGCGACGAGCTGGCCGGCCGCGACGACGACGCGGCCCGATTCTCCGAGGCGGTACTGGACAACCTGCCCCGCTCGACGGCGCAGGCGGTGCAGGAACTGGACGGGTACGAGTGGGCCAGCGACGAGGCCCGCCAGCTGTACCAGCAGATCCTCCAAGGGCTGCGCAACGACGTGCTCGAGCAGCGGTTCACCGGACTGCGCGACGCGCTGCGTGGCGCCGACCCGGCCGCCAACGCGGCGGCCAACCGGCGGCTCAAGGAGATGCTGCGCGACCTCAACGGCCTGTTGGACCGGCACGCCCGGGGTGAGGACACCGCGGACGCGTTCGCCGAGTTCATGCGGCGGCACGGCGAATTCTTCCCGGAGCAGCCGGGCAGCGTCGACGATCTGGTCGAGGCGCTGGCCCGGCGGGCGGCCGAGGGCGAGCGGCTGATGCGGTCGCTGTCCCCGCAGCAGCGGGAGGAGCTGGCCGGCCTGATGTCGCGGGCGCTCGGTGACGCCGACCTCGCCGGCGAGATGGCGTCGCTGGATGCCACTCTGCGTACCCTGCGCCCGGATCTGCCGTGGGGCCGGCGTTCCCAGGTTCGTGGCGAGCAGGGGCTCGGGTACGGCGAGGCGACCCAGGTGCTCGGCGAGATTTCCGAACTCGACGACCTGCTCGACCAACTCGGGCAGGAGCACCCCGGCGCGACGCTGGACGACGTCGACGTGGAGGCGGTGGAGCGGCTGCTCGGCCGGGAGGCCGGCGCGGACGTGCGCCGGCTTCGGGAACTGGAACGGGAGCTGCGCCGGCAGGGCTGGGTCACCCGGGACGCCGAGGGGCTGACGCTGAGCCCGAAGGCGTTGCGGCGGCTCGGCGGTACCGCGCTGCGCGAGGTCTTCGCCGACCTCGACCGCGGGCCGCGCGGCCAGCACGACCTGCGGGACGCGGGCGCCGCCGGTGAGCTGACCGGGGCGTCGCGCCGCTGGGAGTACGGCGACGAGCAGCAGATCGACGTCGTGCGCACGATCGGGAACGCGGTACGCCGCGCTTCCGGGGAGCGCAGCCGGAGCCGGTTTGTGGCGGAGGCGAGCACCTCCCACGTGGTTCCGGAGGAGCGCAGCCGGAGCCGGTTTGTGGCGGAGGCGAGCACGCAGGGTGGCGGTACGCCGGTGCTCCTCGAGGTGGAGGACTTCGAGGTCGCGGAGACCGAGCGCCGCTCCTCGGCGGCCGTCGCGCTCTGCGTCGACCTGTCCTTCTCGATGATCTCCGAGGGGCGGTGGGGGCCGATGAAGCAGACCGCGCTGGCCCTCTCGCACCTGATCGCGACGAGGTTCCAGCAGGACGCCCTGCAGATCATCGGCTTCGGCCGGTACGCGCAGCCGTTGTCGCAGCAGGAACTGGCGGCCGTCGAGCCGGACATGGTGCAGGGCACCAACCTTCAGCACGCGCTGCGGCTGGCCGGCCGGCACCTGCGCCGGCACGGCGACGCCGAACCGGTGGTGCTGGTCGTCACCGACGGGGAACCGACCGCGCACCTGCTCGACGACGGGGAAGCGGTGTTCGCGTGGCCGCCGGCGCGCGAGACGGTCGCGGCGACGGTACGCGAGGTGGACACGCTGACCCGGTACGGCGCCACGTTGAAC